>DATBEI010000087.1:0-3913 GCA_036269595.1 Candidatus Sulfotelmatobacter sp. | reverse complement strand
GATCCGCAGATGTTCGTTGCCACTACTTTCAGGATCACGCCGTGTTCCACTTTCTTTCCGGCGGGGTTCTGCATTTTAGGAAAATCGATTGACTGCACCTCGACCTTGTTCCGGCCAAGAAACACAACTCCTTGGTTTTCTGCCATGACTAATTACCTCTTTTATATTTGCCTGGTCGTGCGTTAATAATTCGGACGTTCCGTCTGCGGAGGACCGACTGTAATAAAGGACTCCGGGCCCATGGTTGAGGTTGCATCCGGCGGTTTAGGCGGGCACTTCGAAGGAAGGAACTCCTGCCGGGTTGAAAGAAAGATAGGCTGCGGAATTCAGATTGCTGTGCGCATACGCCAGCGCCAAGTTGATGAGCCGAAACTCTGATGACTCCCGTCGTTGTCACTTGAGGGGTGATACGTCGCCTATACTGGACTACGAAAACCGGAGCGCATGCCGGCTCCACCGAAGAGAGCGAATAAGATGAATCGAATCAGCCGGCGCCGTTTTCTTGCTGCTGCCGCCATGACTGCTGCTGCCACTCGCCTGCGCGCGCAAGGAGCGGCGCAGGTGACGTTAACCATTCCAGCCGAGGCGAATGGCCCGCACATACCGGAGGACTATCTTGGGCTCTCCTACGAGGTACAGCAGCTTCTGGATACGGCATTCTTCTCGCCGCAGAACGCCGGCCTGATTCGCGAATTCAAGGCGCTGAGCGCGCACGGCGTGCTGCGACTGGGCGGCAATACGAGCGAGTTCGAGTGGTGGAAGCCGACGCCCGATGCGAAGGAGCCGGAGCATCCGCAGACGCGCGAGGTGGTGGGCGAGCCCAAGGCGCAGTACTATCCGGTGACGGCCGAGGCGGTGGACAATCTCGCGGGTTTCCTGCGGGCCACCGGATGGACCTGCTTGTATGGGATCGGCATGGGGACCAATACGCCGGAGCGCGCGACGGCCGAGGCGGAGTACGTGGCCAAAGCCCTCGGAGACCGGCTGCAGTATTTTCAAATCGGTAACGAGGTGGACCTGTTCAGCCATCACCTGCGCGACCCGAAGACGTGGAACGCGAAGACGTATCTGGACGAGTGGCTGGCCATCGCGCGGGCAGTGACCAGGGCTGTGCCGGACGCCAAGTTCGGCATGCCGGACGTTGCGGCCAATGTGGGCTGGCTGACGCAGATCGCGGAGATATGGCCTTCCATACAGACTCCGCCGCACGTCACTACTCTTACGCACCACTACTACTTCGGCGGGCCTGCGACGAATCCCGAGGTGAGCATTCCCAACCTGCTGAAGCCGGCGACGATGGCGCGCGTACAGAAGACCGCCGACACAGCAACCGCCGCGGCGAACAAAATGGGCGTACGCGTGCGCATGACCGAGGGCAACACGTGCTATCGCGGCGGCAAGCCGGGCGTTTCGGACGTCTTCGCGGCGGCGCTATGGTCGGCGGACTACTCATTGCTGCTGGCCAGCAACAACTACTCCGGTGTGAACCTGCACGGAGGGACGGGAAAGTCGGTGGCGAACTCGGTGGGCGGATTCCTGCCAGGCGACGTCATGCTGAAAGACGCAGGAGCGACACCGGCGCAGATCGCCAGCCATCCGCACCCCTTCTACACGCCGATCGGAACATTCGACGATCAGTACACTCTTGAGCCCGTGGCATACGGGCTCAAGTTTGCCGGCGCGCTGTGCGGCGCCACGCTGGTGAAAGCCGACCTGACCAGTCAGATCCAGACCACGGGTGTGGATGCGACGGCCTACGCCGCGAAGCTGCCGGGAGGAGAAACGACGGTGGTGATCCTTAACAAGGACGGGGAGCGCGACCTGGAGCTGACGCTCGACTTTGGCGCAAGTCGTGGAGGCGCGGTTGAGACGGAGACGCTGCGCGCTCCTGCACTGGATGCGCGCGAGGCGCACATCACTCGCGAGACGAAGCGGGGCGTCCTCAAGCAGGGCCGGTTCGCAGTTACGGTACCGCACGCCTCGGGGCTGCGTGTGACGGTGCAGTAGCGTTCCTCAGGAGCTGAAATTTTCGCGTGAACAAACCACGTCAGAATGAAAACTAATCAGCAGTACTCGCAATCTCGGAAGAGCGCATGGGATTCAACTTTTGCAGGTCAGCTGATTTGTGCTAAGGAGAGCTGGAGAATGAACCGGAAAGTGTTGTCCTTTTGCTTGATTGCCACATCAATATTACCGGCGACTGCGTTTTCTCAGTCATTTTTGAGTCAGTATAAGGGCTTGCCCTATCATGACGATCGCTATCAAGGCGGCGCGCAGAAAATACCGGGGCGGGTAATGTGCGCCTACTATGACCTGGGCGGCGAAGGAGTGGCGTATCACGATACCGACCCGCAGAATCACGGCAGTGGAGAGTTGAATCCGGCAGATGGGACCTACCTCAACGAATTTCGTATCCATGAGGGAGTGGATACTTCGTACACGAAGTTCGGCCGGAAGCCGGATCAGATTGATGACAATCCCTTCGACAAGATTGTTCCCCCTCGCGACTTGCTCTATGTTGGCTGGACCGAACCCGGAGAGTGGTTCAACATAACCGTCGACGTGGCGCACGCGGGAACCTACGCTGCGGATTTTCTTTACACATCGAATCGCGGCGGAACAATATCAGTCGACGTGAATGGAAAGGACGCAACAGGACCTCTGCAGATCACGTCTACAAAGGATCCTTCAGACCCGCTGGCCTGGCGTCAATGGCACCACTGGAACCTGGCTCCGCAACTTTTCAAGGTTCGTCTCAATAAAGGGAGAAATGTTCTCACCGTGCACATCTTGACGAACGGAAACATGAATCTGGCTTATTTCGATTTCAAACAGGCCCATTGATGAAATGGGAGCTGCCCGGGCGTTTGCCGCTGCCAGTTTCTGTGGACGCGGACCCGTCTTCTGATCGGTTCCCAACACCCGCACCAGTCTCAAACCAGCAAAGGACCTGACTGGAAATGACTGCAGAAGGCTATCGGTTCTCGCGCGCGGCGGCTTCCAGTGCGGGAAGGTCCATCTTGATCATCCCCATCATGGCTTCCATTGCTTTGGGATGACTGATCAACGCGCCGATATTGCGTGGCACAATCTGCCAGCATAGGCCAAAGCGGTCTGTCAGCCAGCCGCAGGCCATGGGTTTGCCGCCTTCGATCAACTTGCCCCAGTAGTTGTCGATCTCTTCCTGGGAGTCGCAGCGGACGAAGAACGAGAAGGCGGGATTGAGCTGATGCGCGGGGCCGCCGTTGAGAAAGACCATCTCCTGGCCCTCAAGCTCGATCGTGATAGTGGCAATCTTGCCCACCGGCCACGGACCGACGCCTTTGGAACGCAGCTCACCAACCCTGCGTGCGTGCGGGAAGACGCTCAGGTAAAACTCGGCGGCTTCTTCGGCGTTGTCATTAAACCAGAGGAATGGCGCAAGTTTGTTCATGGCTGGCATGGTAGCAGACAGGAGTTCACCGACGACAAGTCATGACTGGTCACGACGATGGTTCGCGCCGACTTGGCAAGGCTGAATAGTCTGGCTTAGGCGGGGAGCAAATCGAATCGAACCAGCGACTAATGTAAATCTGAGCGTCCCCTTCCCCACAGACGTGCCGCGCTTCTGCAGCATCTGCTGATTCCGCATTCCAACGGAATACTGCCAGCTGAGCGGCGCCACACTGAATCACAAACCAGTGAATTGGGTTATTCGTAACGACCCCGCAAACTTCACAACGAAATTCCTTCAGCGATGCCATGCAATCCCCTGAACCAACTGCGTGATGATGTACTCACTGGTCCATCATAACGCCCGTTGCCCTTACCGGAATGCAGTGATTTTTCGAAGCTAATTAAGACGTCGTAGCATCCACAGAGTCCATGAGGCCACCTTGCGACGAAGCCGTAATCCGATCGGGGGATGTCGGAA
>DATBEI010000085.1:0-51939 GCA_036269595.1 Candidatus Sulfotelmatobacter sp. | reverse complement strand
TGGCCGGCTTCCAGATCGGTTTTCACGCGATCGGCGATAAGGGCGTACAGATGGCACTGGACGCCTTTGCCGGCGCCGAGAAAGCCGCCCGTGAGGCGAACGTGAAGGCAGCCAATGGCGGTGACGACTTTCGGCTACGCGTTGAACATGCACAAGTGACAAACCCAGCGCAGATTGCGCAGTTCAAGACTCTGAAAGTAATTGCTTCCATGCAGCCTAGTCATTTGCTGACTGACATGCGGTGGGCGCAAGACCGGCTGGGGCCGAAGCGGGCTGCGACTTCCTATGCATGGCTGGCTTTTCTGAATAAGGGGGTGACGCTGGCATTCGGCACGGATTATCCGGTGGAACCGGTGACGCCGTTCCGCGGGCTTTATGCGGCGGTTACGCGCCAAAGCGAGAATGGCAAGCAGGAATATTTCCCCGCGCAGCGATTGACTATGGACCAGGCCATCGCTGCCTATACAACGGGTTCCGCATTCGCCGAGTTCGAAGAAAAAGAAAAAGGCAAACTCATTCCGGGAATGCTGGCGGATTTTGTGGTCCTCGATCGTGATGTGACGGCCTCCTCGCCGGAGAAGATCCTTGCGACGAAAGTTTTGCGCACAGTGGTAGGTGGGAAGACGGTCTATGAGGCCAAACCTTAGGCCATTTAGGTTTGCGAAGCAGATTTCACTTAAATCCGATTCATCAAACGCTTTCCCAAGTTTCTGCGTCTAACACAGGAAGCCCTTCAGGATGAGCATGGCCGCGAAGCTGCACCGGGCTGTACTGTTCAAATGGGTATAATAAGGGTTTAAACAGTTTCGGAGGCAAGTAGACCTATGGATTCCGGCGCAATGTGGATGCGCATGAAGGCTCATCGTTGGGCCTACACGCTCAGTATTCTGGCAACTCTCTCAGTCGGCATTTTAATCGGGACGGTCATTTCTTATGGAGTGAAGGGGAAAGAAGGACAGAAGAGCGATGCAACGCCTCTAGCCCTGCCCTCGCCGCACGAAATGTCCAACACTTTTTCGCAGATCGCGAAACAGTTGGAGCCGAGCGTAGTCAACATCAACACCGAATCGACCATTAAGAACGTCCACCGGCGCCGTGGGCAGGATCCTGACGATGAGGGCAATGGCGGTGGGATGGATGACTTTTTCAACCACTTCTTCGGCGGTCCGGGTGGTCAGGCTGGGCCTGGAAGTGACGGTCCGATTCGCGAGCGTTCGCTAGGGTCCGGCGTAATCGTCGATCCCAAAGGTTACATCGTCACCAATCGGCACGTGGTGGATAAAGCGGATCGCGTGCGGGTTCGTTTTCAAGATGATCCGCCCGGCGTGCAGCATGACGCCAAGGTAATTGGCACCGATGACGAAACTGATCTCGCCGTGATCAAGGTCGAGGTGAACCGATCTCTGCCGGCCGCGAAGATGGGTAACTCTGACAGCATGCAGGTGGGCGACTGGGTTCTAGCCGTAGGCAGCCCGTTCGGACTTTCCGAGACAGTGACGGCGGGAATCGTTTCGGCCAAGGGCCGTGACATTGTTCCGCTGCGGCAATTTCAGACTTTTATTCAAACTGATGCTGCGATCAATCCGGGTAATTCCGGCGGCCCTCTCGTCAACATGAATGGCGAAGTCATTGGCATCAACACGGCGATTCTGAGCGAGACGAATGCCTACGCCGGCGTGGGTTTTGCGCTGCCTTCGAAAACCGTGGTCGATGTCTATAACCAACTGACCGGCCCCGAGCACCGCGTATCGCGGGGTTCGATCGGAATCATGTTCAACCAGGTGCAGAACCCAGCCATCGCGCGGGTCTATGGCACCGGATCCGGCATTACGGTATCTACAGTCGTAGCCGGCAGCCCTGCGGATCAAGCTGGGCTCAAAGTTGGCGACACCATCGTCGCCGTCGACGGTAAAAAGGTAAGCAAAGGAGACGATTTGGTCGCCGACATCGCCTCTCGCAAGCCGGGATCGAAGGTGAACTTGTCCTTTATCCGCAACGGGAAGCAACAGGACACTGCGGTGACGGTTGCCGATCGGGCTAAGCTCTTTGCCTCGCGACTCGGCGAACAGCAGGAAAATGAGGACGAGAGCACGCCGAAGCAGAGCAAGTTCGGGGTGACCGTTCGCAAGGTAACACCGGAAATGGCCGATCGGCTCGACATGCCGGCAGGCAAAGGCGTGATAGTCACCGACGTGAAGCCCGGTTCGTTTGCCGAGGACGTCAACCTGGGACGAGGCGACATTATCCTGGAAGTGAACAAACAAACCGTCAACAGCGAAGACGAATTCGCCAGGATCGAGTCCAGCCTGAAAAGCGGCCAGGACGTGGTTTTCCTGGTTCGGCCGCGAGGATCGTCGCAGCAGGATGGGACGAGCTTTTTGGCCGGCACACTTCCGTAACCTGAAGAGTCCAACGGGAACTGGCACTGTAGCCTGCTATCAAGCATGATTACAGTGCCAGCGTTCAGTTGGGCTTTTTCGTTTTTGCGGGCCGCCGGAACTTTTTGAAGTGAAGGGTTTCACATCGATGTTTTGGGCTGACATCCGAGAAGTACGACTGATGGGAGGATATGCGCTGCTGTTGATGTGTACTTCCGTTCTGGCCAGTGCTCGCCAAGACTCGACCGGCGAGGCTCCCGCAAAAAAGCCTTCGACTTCAAATTCCGTCGCTCACAAGTCGCAAAAAAGCAGCGCAAAATCCTCCAAGGCGCATAGCGCGTCGGCAGGGAAGCGCTCGCGCAAGAAGCGTGTGCGCGGCCAACAGAAGATTGACTCCGAAAGAGCCCAGGCCATTCAAGAAGCATTGATTCGCGAGCACTACTTGAAGGGCGAGCCGACCGGCACATGGAATCAGGCCAGCGAAGAGGCAATGCGCCGCTACCAGGCCGACAACGGATGGCAGAGCAAGACCGTGCCAGACGCGCGGGCGCTTATCAAACTGGGCTTAGGGCCCAGCAAGGATCATCTTTTGAATCCCGAGAGCGCCATGACCACCGTGCCCGACGCTCCGCGTGCTGCGCCACTGCCCACGTCGTCACAAAGCGCGGCACCGACTACATCGCACAGCGGGCCGCCTACGGCGACTCCGGCTTCTGCTCCGACTTCCAGCCAGAGCGATTCTTCCAACCCGCAGTAAAAATAGCAGCGGATTTCGTATTTCCGGATTTGCACGTCGATGCTAGAGCACCGATGGCTTTGTTGTGTGTAATCGCCCAGAGCTAGCCAAGAATTAATTCTTCTTGTAACTGGGCATCTGCGGAGTCGGGAAGTACGGCAGCGGCTGATTGGCAAGAATGGCGCGGGGATTCGCGTTAACCATGGCTTCGGCAATTTCCTGACCGCAAATTTCGGCAGCCGCATCGCGAGCGCCAGAAAGAATCGGGACGCGATTTTCCGTGTCGTGTGCATCGGTGGCCAGCACATGGGCGGCTTGGTGTTCGATCAGCCAGTGTGCGGCCCGACGCGCACGTTCGCCCCAGAATCCGGTCAATGCTGAGCCTGTAATCTGAATGACGCAGCCTTCTTCAGCCCATTCTGCGACTCGCTGCAGAGTCTCGCGCAAAATCGGATTGCGCTCGGGATGCGTGATGATGGGCGTGAGTCCGCAATTCGCCAGCTTCCGAAAAGAATCCGTAGTCTGTTGCGGAACGCTATAGTTGCTGAACTCGACTAGAAGGTAGCGCGTGCCTTCGATGATGTAGCGCGCCGGGTGGGCCAGCGCATCCTGCAGATTATCGTAGGAGAGGTGGAAGTCGCAGCCCAGCGTGAGTTTCGGCGTCTCGCCGATCAGCCCTTGCAAATGCGCCAGCAGTCCTGTCAAATATTCGCGATCGTAATGGTAACGGTCGTTGGCGTGGGGCGTAGCGACCATATGCGTGATGCCGTCGGCAGCGGCGGCGTGGCACATGGCGATCGAGACGTTCCATGATTTCGGCCCGTCATCGACTTCTGGCAGGATGTGAGAGTGAATATCGACCACGATTGCCCGGACCCAAGCCCGACCCTCCTGTACGATTTAAGCAGATTCGAGTGCAAAGGCCAAGGAAGTGGGGAGTTTCAGTGTCAAACGACCTTAACCAGAAGTTCCGCGGAGCGCAGGGCCAGGACCGTAATTTCAGAGTCAAAAAGACTTTAAACTCGGAGCACGCTGAGAGGATCCGTAGAGGACGCGGGGAACATTTGAGATTGGCTTCGCAAGTACGGCCCTAGGCGCCAGTGCCGTACCGTTCCTGGATGAAGTCTCCGATGGCGGCGTAGGCCTTGGCCAACGTTTTTTCGTCCGGCAGGAACACGATGCGGAAGTGTTGAGTGCCAGGTTTTTGGCCGAAGCCGGAGCCGTGAACAACCATCACATGTTTCTGGCGAATTAGTTCCTTCACAAAAATCTCATCGCTCTCCGGGATATCGAGGCGAGGGTAGGCATAGAATGCGCCGCGCGGCAAAACGCAACTTACGCGCGCAGTTGAATCGCACCACTTCTGGGTGAGATCGCGCCGGGAGCGCAGCTTGTGCTGCACTTCTACCAGATGATCCTGCGGGCCCTCCAGCGCGGCCTTGATGGCGTATTGTTCGGGATGGTTGGCGCAGAGACGCGCTCGCAGCAGGCGCTGAACTCCCTCAGTATAAGACTTCACCGCCGCGGCCTCGCCGGAGACGATACCCCAACCAATGCGCCATCCAGGTACCAGGTAATTCTTTGACATCCCACCAAAGGTCACACAAGGCACATCGGGCGCGACCGCAGCGAAGGCAGTGTGCGGCGTGCCATCGAGAATCAGCTTGTCGTAGATTTCGTCGGAGAAGACGATCAGGTTGTGACGGCGCGCCAAGTCCGCAACTCGCTCCAGCATCTGCTGCGTGCATAGTGATCCAGTCGGATTATTCGGATTGATCAGGACGATGCCGCGAGTATGCCGCGTGAGCTTGCGTTCGAGGTCGGCTAGCTCGGGCTGCCAGCCGTCTTCTTCATTGAGATCGTAAGTGTTGAGCTCGATTCCGAGCTTGCACAGAATGGCAGAGTAAAGCGGATAGTCGGGCCGGGGAGTAAGGATATTTTCCCCGCGATTGACCAGGGCCGAAATGCAGGCATCCACGGTTTCACTCACTCCGGACGTGACGAAAACATCGCGCACGGTGGTAATGCCTTTGCGCGCCGCTTCGCCGCGAATGGCGTCAAGCGCGACCGGAATGCCGGGAGATGGCGCGTAGCCGTTTTTGCCATCGCGCATCGCCTTGTAAACGGCTTCGATGATGTGCGGAGGCGTCTGGAAATCGAAGTTCAGCGGATCGCCAATGTTCAGGGGAACAACACTGTGTCCCTGCCGGGTGAGTTCGTCCGCCACACACGCCAGATCGCGAATGGCATAGCGGATATTGTCGAGACGATGGGCGGCAGAGATTTCGCGTGCTTGGGCAATCGGCATCAATAGCTCCCGGAACAGGACACAAGCTTAACCGTAAAGTCCGCACAGAACCACCGCAAAGATCGCGGAGTGTTTTTCTGCGCGTGCTCCGCGATGTTCTCAGCGTTCTTCGCGGTTAAAAGCTCTTGGTTCTTAATCCTCGCGGTCGATCTGCGCCTTCTGCAACTTGTCAGAATAATCGACGTAAACCGACTTCCACTCCGTGTAGAAATCGATGGCGCCAATGCCGCCCTCGCGATGACCATTCCCGGTCGCTTTAGTACCGCCGAACGGGAGATGCACCTCGGCTCCAATCGTCGGAGCATTGATATAAGTAATTCCCGCGTAGAGGTCGCGAATCGCCGAGAAAGCCTTATTCACATCTTTGGTATAAAGCGCGGAGGACAGGCCGTACTCAATGCCGTTCGCGATTTCAATCGCGTCTTCGAGATCTTCACAAGGAATGATGGAAACTACGGGGCCAAAGATCTCTTCCTGCGCGATGCGCATCTTCGGGTCGACATCGGTGAAAACGGTCGGCTCCATGAACCAGCCAAACTGGTATTCGCCCTTATCCAGCCGGTTGCCACCGCAAACCAGCTTCGCGCCCTCGTTTTTTCCAATGTCCACATAGCTAAGATCGGTCTGAAGCTGTTTTTCGTTGACGGCGGGGCCCATCTGAACGGATTCATCGAGCCCGTTGCCGACTTTCAACTTCTTAGCGCGATCGACATATCGCTCGACAAATTCGCGGTATACACCTTTCTGTACGATGATTCTGCTGGTCGCCGTGCAGCGCTGGCCGGTGGTGCCGAAGCCTCCCCACAGTCCGCCTTCAATCGCGAGATCAAGATTGGCGTCGTCGAGAACGATCATCGGATTTTTGCCGCCAAGTTCCAGCGAGCAATGTTTGAAAGTCTTGGCAGCGATGCCGCCAATGATGCGCCCGACCGCGGAGGATCCGGTCAAGGAAACCGCGCGAACATCGGCATGCTCTGCCAGCGGCGTGCCCACGTCCGCGCCAAATCCAGTCACGACATTAATAACGCCCTTAGGCAGGCCGGCGTCGCTGAGAGCACGAACCAGGTTGAACGTGGAAAGGGGGGTGTCCTGCGCGGGCTTTATGACACATGTGTTGCCGCAAACGACGGCCGGCAAAAGCTTCCACGAAGAAATCGCCATGGGAAAATTCCACGGCGTGATCATGCCGCATACGCCGATTGGTTGCCGTACGGCCATGGCAAACTTATTCGGCATTTCCGAGGGTACGGTGGGACCGAATAACCGCCGGCCTTCACCGGCGTTATAGTAGGCGGCATCAATGGCTTCCTGCACGTCGCCGCGGGTTTCGGCAAGAACTTTGCCCATCTCGCGAGTCATATCGCGCGCGTAATCTTCTTTACGCTCAATCAAAATCTCGGCAGCCCGAAAAATGATTTCTGCCCGGCGCGGGGCAGGAACTAATCTCCATTTCGCGAAAGCGCGCTTGGCGGCAGCGACGGCCGTGTCAACATCGGCTTTCGCCGATTTTTGGAATATTCCGACCAAATCGCGAGTGTCGGCCGGATTGCGATTCTCGAATGTCTCGTCGGTCGAGGCCTCGACCCATTCGCCATCAATGAAATTCTTGAAAACTTTGGTCGTGCCATAGCTGAGAGTGGGTGGGCTGGTCAAAGTATCGGTTGCCATCATTTCTCCTTATAAATCCCTAAGAATTGATGCTACAACCCGCGAGGAAGGTGCGGCAAGGGAAGCCGGAAGACGAAAGACGCTTCGGAGGATTTAGTGCGGAAACGACGCAGACCACCAAGTGCTCTGTACGATCTAGAAACGCCGCCGTGCTAGCCCAAGTTCTGGGGCCACACCAAGGTAATGTCCAAACTTGATTACCTGTTCTTTCCTCAGTTTTGCTTGTGCTAACGTTTTACGTACCGCATATTTACTGAGGTTTCTCGGGCTAAAAGTGTCTTCAGCGAATCGCAAATCGGGGATCCACGTTGCGTGGACCACCGTCACATATCGAAGTGTGGTCCTATTCGTTCTGGCGGCCGTCGTCGTGTTTTTCATTGTCCTCCGGGTCGCGTTTCCGCAATTTACCGACAACACCCTGAAGGCGGGCGAACACGCCGGCAGCAAAATTTTAGAGCGCGTAGCAGGAATGGCTCCAGTTGCTGGTTCCGGAACGGTCACGGCGCAGCAGGCGCATTTTACCGCGCTTGATGGCACGGTCCGGGTGAAGAAAGGCAACGGCAACAGTTGGGTGAAGGCCGACTACAACATTCCCTTGGAAAAGGGTGACGTCGTTCAGACCGCATCCGAAGGCATGGCAAAAGTGGTTTTCAATGACGGTACAAGTTACACCGTAAAACAAGATTCGCTGATCGTCATTGAAGAGAACTCCGCCAACGACCAGCAGCAGACCAATGTTGCGGTTGCGGTCAGCACCGGGACCGTGGACCTATCGACCGCGACCTATAGTCAAGGTTCGAAATCGCAAGTGATTGTGGCGGGTGCGACGGCTTCGCTGTCTCCTGAATCGGCGGCGCAAATACACAACGATCCTAAGGCCGATCAGCACGAGATCCTGATGAAAAAAGGAACAGGCGAGGTCTCGCGCAATGGCGAAACCGTGAAACTGGCCAACTGGGAGAAAGTGAGCTTCCAGGGAACACAATCTCATTTGGAAAAGGCGAAGGAGATTGGTCCGCCCACTCCAATTGCGCCCGCCAACATGGCCCCGCTATTTTCTTCGGGCGAATCCATGAAGGACGTTTCCTTTTCCTGGACGCCGATGGCGAATGCAGTTGGTTACCGTCTGCGTATCTCCCGCAATCCTTACTTTTCTTCTACACTCGTTGATAAGAAAGTTAATACGGCAGCGGTCACGGTTACGAGCTTGGGAGAAGGCGCCTATTACTGGATGGTGCAGTCGTATGACGCAGTCGGTAAAGAATCGGTGGAAAGCGAAAAAAACCGCTTCACCATCATTTCCAAAGGCAAGCAAACCGAGGCTATTGCATTGGAACTGGATCCTTTCATCCAACATGGGCATGTAATTGAGGTAACCGGCAAAACCCAGGTTGGGGCGCGTGTAATGGTGAATGGCAGTGAAGTTCCGATGATCAACTCGGACGGCGGTTTTCACTACTTCACGCCGCCGCTGCCTACCGGGGAAGCCGTGATTACAGTGACGGCTCAGACGGCGCAGGGCGGAGTGAACACGCAGCAGCAGAAGATCATTATTCAGTAGCCGCTTCTGGTCGCAGCACTTGCAAGGGCGTGTTTAGGCAGTGGACTTTCGGTTGGGGCGGAGTTGTCGGGCATCCGCGTAGAATGAAGACAGCCACCACCCAGCCATATTAGGACTCCAGGGAGATTCCCCGGAAAAGCAACACGTCGAAAGACGCGGGAATATTTTCGTCATGTCAAACAACGGATTCCATTCAGGCCCAACGCGCGGTCACAACCTGCGGTCGCTGTTCAGCATATTCTCCAGCGATCTTGCCATCGATCTCGGCACCGCTAACACGCTTGTGTATGCGCGCGGCAAGGGCATCGTGGTCAACGAACCCTCCATCGTCGCCATCAACAAGAACACAGGCGAAGTGGAGGCGGTGGGCAAAGAAGCGAAAGAGATGCTGGGGCGCACGCCCGGAAACATCGTCGCCATCAAGCCCATGAAAGACGGCGTGATCGCTGATTTCAAGGTCACCGAGAAGATGCTGAATTATTTCATCCAGAAGGCTCACAACCGCAAGATGCTGGTGCATCCGCGCATCGTGATTGGCGTGCCCTCGGAGATTACGCAGGTCGAAAAGCGCGCGGTCATGGACTCCGCTTATCGCGCCAAGGCCAGCGAAGTGCATCTGGTGGAGCAGGCCATGGTGGCGGCCATCGGCGCTGGATTGCCCATCACCGAGCCCAGCGGCAACATGGTGGTCGACATTGGCGGCGGCACCACAGACATCGCGGTGATTTCGTTGAGCGGCATCGTTTATTCGCGTTCGGTGCGCATGGCCGGCAACCAGATGGACGAAGCCGTCATGAATTATCTGAAGCGCAAATATAACCTGCTGATTGGCGAGCGTACGGCCGAGCAGATCAAAATGGAAATCGGCTCGGCCCACCAGCTCGACAAGCCGATGACCATGGAAATCAAGGGGCGCAACCTGATTGAGGGCGTGCCCAAGACGATTACGGTGGACGACGGCGAAATCCGCGAAGCTCTGAGCGAGTGCGTTTCGACGATTATGAACGCGATCCGCGTGGCGCTGGAGCGGACGCCGCCTGAACTCTCGGCTGACATCAGCGATCGCGGCATCGTGCTCACCGGCGGCGGCGCGCTGCTTAAGAATCTCGACAAACGCATCCGCGAAGAAACTGGGCTGCCGGTTTCCATCGCCGACGACCCACTCTGCAGCGTAGTGCTGGGCACAGGAAAAATGCTCAGCGACTTCAAGCTGCTGAGAAAAATCTCGATCGAGTAGAAGAACAGTGGCTAGTGATCAGTGGGCAGTAAAATATGAATCATGAATCCACGCCGACCACTGATCACTAACCACTGACCACTGGTTTTTATGGAATCCGTCCTTGGCCGTTACCGAAACCTGATCATTCTGGTGGGAGTGTTGTTTCTCCAGGTGCTCGGTCTAGCCATGCAGGTCAAAAAGAGCGGAGGCGACGTCGAAAAAACGCGTCTAATCCGCATTTGGGCGGTCGATGCGGTCACTCCTCTGGAGCGATCGCTGGTGTGGCTGCAGAACGGCAGCGGCAGTCTCTGGCATAACTACTTTTATCTTCGCGGAGTGCGCGCCGAAAACCGTGAACTGAAACAACAGATCGAGCAGATGCGGCTGGAACAAGTCCGCCTCGCCGACGACGCGGCCCAAGCGCGACGTTTGCAGACGCTTCTGGCTTTCAAAGAACAATTCATCTCCCGCACCGTGGCCGCACAGGTAATCGGCTCCAGCGGTAGCGACATGTCGCGCATCGTCTACATCGATAAGGGAAAAAATGCCGGCATCGAGCCCGACATGGCGGTGATTACGGCGGATGGAATTGTGGGCAAGGTGCTGCTCGTCTACCCGTCGGTCGCGCAGGTATTGCTGATTAACGATCAAAGCAGCGGTGTGGGAGCTCTGTTGGAGAAATCGCGTCTGCAGGGCGTGCTGCGTGGTACCGCCAATGGCGAAGTAGTGCTGGAACGAGTGATGAGTGACGAGCAAGTTGTCCCCGGCGAAACTGTGTTGACCAGTGGCGGCGACCAGATTTTCCCCAAAGGATTGCCGGTTGGCACGGTGACCCGGGTCAGCAGCGGCAAAGATCTGTTTCTAAATATCAAGATCCGGCCCGCCGCCGATCTCAGCAAGCTGGAAGAAGTGCTGGTGCTGGTGGAGAAGCAAGAGCGGCAGTCCACTACCGACGAAGGTGTCCGGATGCGGGCCTCCGATATTCTGGCACAACGGTTGCCGTCGGTACCGGACAAGGCCCCCGCAGCTTCGGCTACCGCTACCTTGCTAACGAATGGCACTCCCAAAGCGGCCGTTCAACCTCAGGCTGCGAACAAACCGGCAAATGGAATTTTGGCTAAACCACAGAGTTCCGTTAAGTCCCAGAATCCCACGGCATCGCCAGCCGTCCCCCAAAAGGTCAGCAAACCTCTTTCTGCCGCGAGCGCGGTTCACAGCGCCCCCCCATCGAATCAGTCGGTAACGCCGCCAGGTCCGCCCTCGGCGGCACCGAGCTCTGGAACGCAACCGAATGCGGAACAGGCCAATCCGTCGAACGGTCCGACAATGGCGCCTCCGAAACCGGCAACACCCGAACAGGCCAATCCGCAGCCGCCTGCCGACGAAAGCAAGCCTCAATAGCGTGCCCATTACCTACACTTCCGGGGAGCAAGTCGAGGTTTACCGGTTCAGTATTCCCGTGACCGTCGGCGTACCTTTGCTGGCGCTTTTCATTCAGGCGTTTGTGCCGCTCCGGTTTCCGCGATTCGCGGTCTATATCGACCTGCCGCTGCTGGTGACGATCTTTTTTGCTATGGCGCGGCGTAGCCCAATTTCCGGCTTGCTCACGGGAGCGGTTATTGGACTGGCGCAGGACATGCTCGGCCACAATCCGATCGGAATTTACGGCATTGCCAAGACGGTAGTGGGATATGGCGCATCGTCGCTGGGCGTGAAGCTCGACGTCGAAAACGCGGGTGCCCGCTTTCTAGTGACCCTCGGCTTTTACCTAGTGCATTCGGCAGTTTATTTCACCGTCGCCCGCGCACTCGTAAACATGACTCAGACCTGGAGTTGGCCGCGCGGCATCCTGGCCGGCCTGGCCAATGCGTTCCTGGGAGTGTTTCTGTACTTTATGCTCGACAAATTTAAGCAGAGAACGTAACAGGCAGTTGCCAGCCGCTGGTGGTTGTCGTTGCGCCGATCCGAGATTGCAGTTTCCAATGCTGGTTATGACTTCGGTTACCTGGCGGAGTACCCCCACCGATTCGTTCCGGCTTACAATAAACAGTAACGCCCAATCCAACTACGATTGACAAGCGACAAACAACCAATCACCAAGGACTGAACTGATGTTCGGCCGCGACGAAAAAGTTTCCGCCATCCGCCTGACGGCGGCGCAATATGTCATCCTCGGCATCTTTCTGATGCTGGCCTACGGCCTGTGGCGGCTGCAGGTGATGCAGAGCGATTTCTACTCGCTGGCGGCGGAAAAGAATCGCATTCGCAACGTTCCTGTGCTCGCGCCTCGCGGCAAGATTCTCGATCGCGAAGGGCGTACGATCGTCGACAACTACCCGTCGTTCTCTGCACTGATGATGCGCGACTCCTCGCGTGACTTAAACGGCGATGCGGATCTGATTGCCCAGGGCCTGCATCTGGATCCGAATGAAGTGCGCGCGCGCATTCGCCGGTTTGCCTTGATGCCGCAATACCAGCCAATCTTTCTGAAAGAAGACATCACTCCCGACGAGTTGCAATTTATCGAAGCGCATCGCAACGAGTTGCCAGAGTTGGACACGATCATGTCGCATCGCCGCCTGTATCCGCGGAATGGATTCATGGCGCACCTGATCGGCTATGTCGGCGAAGTCAGCGAGGACATGCTGAATATGCCGCAGTTCGAGCTCTACAACGCGGGCGACGTGGTCGGCATTTCTGGCGTGGAACGCCAATACAACACAATGCTGATGGGCACCAACGGCTCGCGGCAGGCTCTGGTCGACAGTCACGGCCGCGAAGTTGGTCGCCTGGGCGAGACTGAAGCGATTCCCGGCAAACAACTGCGGCTTACCGTCGACATTGATTTGCAAATTGCCGCCGAAGAAGCTCTCGCGGGAAAGAACGGAGCTATCGTCGCTATGGATCCGCGCACCGGGGAAATTTTGGCCATGGTGAGTGGGCCGACATTCGATCCCAACGATTTTGCGGTGCATGTTTCGCGCGATCAGTGGAACAAGCTGGTCACTGATCCTGACAAGCCTCTTCTGAACAAGGCCATCCAGGCCCAGCTTGCGCCCGGCTCGACCTTCAAAATCATCATGTCGGTCGCGGGATGGCAGGAAGGGATTGCCCAGACTCTGCACGTCAACTGCACCGGTGGCGCCGAGTTTTACGGCCGCCGCTTCGGTTGCTGGGTAAAAGGCGGGCACGGCGAAGTCACCCTTGAGAAAGCGATTTATCAGTCCTGCGACGTTTTCTTTTACACGCTCGCGGAAAAGCTGGGCATCGACCGCATCGCGAAATATGCAACCGAGCTGGGCTTGGGGCAAAAGACGGGAATCGACTTGCCCAATGAAGTCAGCGGCGTGATGCCTTCGGAAGAATGGAAGATCAGGAATTTCAAGCAAAAATGGTTTGCGGGAGAAACGATTTCGGTCGGCATCGGGCAGGGCGCGGTTGCCATTACGCCGGTGCAGTTGTTGCGCGCCATCAGCGCGATTTCCATGGGCGGGCGCATGGTGGTCCCCCACGTCATCAATCCCACGGACATGCCGCCGGGCTACGTTGAGGCGCAGCACTACACGGAAGTGAAGAACGTGCCGATCGATCCGAATGGGTGGAATTTCATTACCGACGCAATGTCGCGGGTTCTGCTGCCCGAGGGCACGGCGCCATCGGCCCATATTCCTGGAATCGACATTGCGGGCAAGACCGGCTCGGCACAAATCGTGTCGCTGGCGACGCGCGCGCGCTTCAAGAACAGCGAGGATCTTGCGCAGAACGGATGGTTCGTGGGATTCACGCCCCGGCGCAATCCTGACATTGTTGTCTGCGTTCTGTTTCAAGGCGGCGAACACGGCAAACTAGCCGCCCGGTTGGCCACGCAGGTGATCAAGGCTTATGTCGACAAGCAGCGCCGCGTACCGCAGAAGATGGTTGAGAAACCGAAAGGCGATGGAACGGTCGACATCGGGGGCCTGTGGACCGACCCCGATTCCGACGGCGACAAGCAAACATTGCAAGGCGGCCGCTTCGTTCTAGATTTGCCCAAAAAGCCGCTAGCCCTGGCCACGGCGGCGCCGGGAATTCAGGAATGATGATCTTTCTCGATGAGGATTCGCGACCGTAAACCTCTCATCGTAAAAGCTAAGAGCTAGGAGCTAAGAGCTAGAAGCTGTTTTATGAGCCGCTACGTTTCATACCGCGATTTCGACTGGATCCTGCTGGCCTTCGTGCTGGTTATTTGTGGCATGGGTGTGATGGAGATCCACAGCGCCACCATGCACACCAAGTTTGCTGGAGCGCATGTCCGTCAGATTTACTGGGTTGGGGCCGGCGTGGGCGCGATGTTCATGATGAGCCTGATCAACTACCAGGCACTTTTAGATCAGATTCACTGGTTTTATTTTGCGGCGGTCGGCGCGTTGATGGCCGTCCTGGTCTTCGGCCAAAAGTATCTGGGGGCGCGCCGCTGGATCAAGATGCCCGGAGGGAACCATTTCCAGCCATCAGAATGGGTCAAATTGATCCTGATCCTCGCCGTCGCTAAGTATTTCGCTGAGATGCGCCAGCGCGAACTCTCCTGGGCGGACTTTATGAAGGCCGGAGCGATCGTCGGCATTCCCATGCTAATGGTTCTGGCGCAACCTGACCTGGGAACGGCCCTCACTTACGTTCCAATCGCTGTGATGGGAGTCTTTCTCGGAGGCTTGCAGTGGAGGCAGGGAATGCTGGTGGCATTGGCGGCCGCCATCGGCATCGGAGCCGTCTTCTACGTACCCAAGGTTCATGTGCTGAAGTCGTATCAGAAGCAGCGTTTGACCAGCTTTATCGACCCCGAACTGGATCCGCAGGGGTCGGGGTACCAAGTTGAGCAATCCAAGATTGCCGTGGGTTCGGGCGGGCTTTGGGGCGGCAAAGGCTCGCAAACACACGGTGCTTTTCTCCCCGTTCCGCAAACGGACTTCATCTTCGCGGCCTTCTCCGAGGAGCATGGATTCGTAGGCGCGCTGGGGATTCTGCTGTTATACTTCATTGTGCTGATGCGTTTGACGCAGAACGCGCAAACAGCGCCCGACCGCGCTGGCACGTTCGTGGTGATGGGTGTGGTAGCTGTGCTTAGCTTCCATATCCTGGTCAATGTCGGCATGGTGGTTGGCTTTATGCCGGTCACTGGAATACCCCTGCCGCTGATGAGTTACGGTGGGTCTTCCGTGTTGTTCATGTTCCTGGCGCTGGGGATGGTCATGAATGTTCGTATGCGCCGTTTCGTGAACTAGCTCGAAAGCGAGCCGGTTCAGACGATAACAAATGGGTTCAGGAACGGGAAGACGGCAGGAAGCAGTTGCTGCGCTTGGAGGCGCAGCCCCAAAAATATCGATCGCCCTCGCGTAAAGGGGGCACTTTACCGGCAGTCGAGCAGTCGAAAGCCGGGCAGGATTGAAGTTGAGCAGTCAGCCGGGCAGGGAACGGCCCCCCGACCTGAAATCAGGTCTGAGAGTGCGGTCACAAACCTCGGCAGAAGTTAAAGCGATAAGTGCAAAAGATTCCCAAGCTTGCGCAACGGACTCGGCTCAGAGCAAGGCTCTGCGGCCATGTCTGTCCCCGTTTTGGGGCAGCGTCGCGACGCTCAATCCTCCCGCCTCTTCCCTGACTCAACCCGGTTAAGCTCGCCCGGCTCAACTAAGCCGACGGCGGGACCGGAGTTTCAATGAATAAGGAATTGTTTGTCTCTTCCACTCCCCACGAAACGAAAGTGGGCCTGGTGGAGGACGATCTACTCGCGGAGATTTACCTTGAGCGCGAGAACGAATACACGTTAGCTGGATCCATCTACAAAGGACGCGTCACGCGCGTGCTACCCGGCATGCAGTCGGCGTTTGTCGATATCGGCCTGGAGCGCGATGCCTTCCTCTATGTCTCCGACTTTATGGAGTTGGAGGAGCACGACGACGATTTAACCGACGTCGTCCCGGCTACCCGCAGCGTGCCTGATTTGCGCCAGCAACCAGCGCAAGGCGATACGGCTGCTGCGCCGGAGGATGCGGACGAACCAGAGTTGGCGCCCATCACCGAGGAGGGAACTTTCGAAGCCGAGGTCCTCACTGCGGGCCAGCCGACTTCTGTTGGAGGATCCGAATTAGCCAATAACGCCGAGCCGCAGAGCCGCGAACGCGGAGGCTTCCGCGGTCGGCGCCGCCGTCGTGGCGGGCGTCGCGATGGCCGCGCCGATGGGCGGGATCGGACATCCGATCGCGGTCCGGAGCGAAGTTCAGAAAGAACCCCTGAACCGCGCTACTCGCGCCCTGCCGAGAACTTACCTTCGCGCGGCATCGATACTGGTAGAAACCAGCCTTCCGGGCCGCCCCCCGGGTATCAGCCCATCCTGCTTCCCGGAGAGTCCATTTCCAAGTACCAGCGCTGGTCTCAGCAGGCCGCTCAAACGGCGCCTCAAGAGTCCATTGAAGAAGTAGCGCCTGAACGCACCGACTCCTCTGTTCCTTTGGCCGCGACCTTTCCAGAAGATGAACCCTTCTTCGCCGCTGCCGAGTCGGTCGCGGAGCCTCTGCACGAGGAGCACGAAGATGTTCGGGCAAGTCACGAAGAGACCATCGAGCACGAGGAATCAGCTTCCACTTCAGCAAACTGGAATCAGGAATTTCGCGCCCCCGAAGCCGCCATCCCCGCTCTCGGCTGGCCCGGAGAGTTGCGAGTTACCACTGAACAGGAAGCAGCCGGCGCGGAGACTCACGAAGAGGAGCACGACCGTCCCGTGGCCATTCCCGAACAGTCGCACCGCGAAGAAAAGACTCCGGTGTTCGCCGCCCCCGGCACTATGGAAGAAGAGACCATCGACGAAGAGGAAGCGGACGCGGTTCATTACGAATCTTCTTCCGATGAAGGCTACGAGGAATTTGAAGAAGAGACTCACGCCGCAGGTCAGCCCGCTCAGTTGAATGGCGATGCCCGCGAAGTCGTCTCCGAAATCCACATGGCTTCCATCGCAGATTCGGCCGATCCGCATGCTGTCGAAGCTGCGCACGCCGAGGGCGAGGACGACAGCGAAGAGTTGGAACTGGAAGAGGCTCAGGCCGAGGCGGAAGCCGCGCTCGACGCGGAAGCTCGTGGTAACGGCACAGTGGATGCGCGCGCGGAAGTTCGTGCTCCGGCGGGCACCGCTGGCTACACGCAGCGCTCGCAGCGCCCGCGCCCCGGTTACGATCGCGACCGTCAGGGTGGCCCGCGCGATCGCCAGCGTCGTGGCGGAGGCGGACGCCGCTTTCGTCGCCGCGAGAATTCTCCGGTGCCTTTGATCAGCGACTTGCTTAAAGAAGGTCAGGAAATCCTGGTGCAGATTGCCAAGGAGCCCATTGGCAAAAAGGGCGCACGCATCACCAGTCACATCGCCCTGCCAGGGCGGTTCTTGGTCTACATGCCGACGGTGAACCATACCGGCGTCTCACGCAAGATTTCTTCCGACGAAGAGCGCCAGCGCCTGAAACGAATCATTTTAAGCGAGCGCGAGAACGGCCATGGAGGCTTCATTGTTCGCACCGCCGCGCAGAGCGCCAGCGAAGAAGAACTCCGCGCTGACATTCGCTTCCTCAAAGGCCTGTGGCAAGACATCAAAAATCGCGCCGAAAGCTCGAAGCCGCCCGCGTTGATTTATCACGATCTGAATGTCGTCGAGCGGGTGCTGCGCGATCAGGTCACCTCCGACTTCAGCGTAATCTGGGTCGACACAGAACCCGAGTACGAGCGTGTTCTCCGCTTCTTCAACCGCTTCCAGCCTGCGATGGTCAAGCGGGTAAAGCTCTACACGAAAGAGACTCCGCTGTTCGAGCAATTCGGCCTCGCCGAAGAAATGAACAAGGCGCTCAAGTCGAAGGTGTGGCTGAAGAGTGGCGGATATATCGTCATCAACCAGACTGAAGCGCTAGTTGCCATCGACATCAACACTGGAAAATATGTCGGCAAGACGCAGCGCCTGGAAGACACGATCGTAAAAACCAACGTGGACGCGATCAAGGAAATCGTCCGCCAAATCCGGCTACGCGATCTGGGCGGCATCATCATCATCGACTTCATCGACATGGATGAACGCCGCAATCGCCAGCGCGTGATGCAGGCTCTGGAAGAAGAACTCCGCCACGATCGGGCACCTTCAAAGACGCTACAGTTCAACGATTTCGGTTTGGTCGCTATTACTCGCAAGCGCGTAAAGCAATCGCTCGAACGCACCATCGGCGCGCCTTGCCCATATTGCGAATCGACGGGATATGTGAAGTCGGTAACGACAGTCTGCAATGAGATTTACGTGGAGATGCGGAAGATCGCCAAGCACCTCGAACACGAAGACGTCATGTTGCGCGTGCACCCGGATGTGGCCAAGGAATTGAAGTCGAACAACGGCCGCTTGTTGAACGAGATGGAAGAAATGACCAAGCGCACCATCATCGTGAAGAGCGATGCCGCAGTCCATCAGCAGCAGTTCGACATCAACTGAGCTCTCGGCTATCAGGTCAGCGATCGGGAAAAGACTGGCAGAAATCGCCCGTCTTTTTCTGCGTTCAGGATGCGATTTAAATCGCCGAACCTGGGTAATGAGTGATACAGCGAATGTTTCACCGGTTAGCTCAAGCACCGTGAGTCCAAGTTGGAGGCCTCAAAAGAAGGGCGAAAGCCGCGAGCAGTGCAACTGCTAATCCAATCGCCGCGATGTGTGTGATTGCTACAGCCCAATGGGGCCGCAAGATCTCAAGAGGCGATAGGAGAATACCCGAGAACCACCCGACCATGAAAAGGCGCTCTATGCCTGCAGGGCCGCGAATCAACCAGAATGCGAGCCAGCACAAATACCCATAGAAGAAAACGCTCAGGGCTATCCACGGCCAACCGTGTAGAAGTGGAGAGGTAAACAGCCAGCCACCCTTTACGTGACCGGCGTGCAGTACGTCACGAATTGCCAGCGCAAACACGAACGCCGTCAGGCAAAGCGCTACGGCGGTTCTCGCTCGCGTTGTGAGTAATCTTGGTGAATGCGATTCCAACATAGGATTCGAAAAACGCTCCTACGATATTACCGCTTTACTTTAGCTGTCCGTGATGAGCGTCACAAAGCACAATGAATGCAATGGCAAACACTATGGTAAAATGCCATTATGAATACCACTCTAACCGTAGATAAGGCTGGAAGGGTAGTCTTGCCCAAGCCCGTACGAGACGAGTTGCAACTTGCCGCAGGGGACTCACTTGAATTGGAAAGTTCTGAGGATCAGATCGTTCTGCGCCCTGTGCGGGGCACGGCCGGATTGCGAAAAAAGCAAGGCATCTGGGTTCTCGACGTCGACGAACCGCTGACGGTTGAATCCGTGAACAGAACAATCCGCGATATTCGCCGGCAACGGGAAGAGTCGTGGACGGGGCTCAAGTCGGCCGCGTGCGGTATTCGTCCGCCAGCAAAAAAGAGGAAACGGAGATGATTTGGTTGGCCGATACCTCGGTCCTCGTGCCCGTATTCGTTCCTGGACACATCCACCACGAGCGAAGTTTTCAGTTGTTCGCGCGGGCGACCGTCAAATCGGCGTTCTGTTCAGCACACAGCCTTGCCGAAGTATATGCAACCATGACCCGGTTGCCGGGCAAGCATCGGACGAGCGGCCAGCAGGCGCTGACATTCCTGGAAACGATCCAAGAGCGGTTCAGTCTCATTGCTCTCGATGCTGCAGATTACCTCGCAACAATACGTGAAGCCGCTGCCCTGGGAGTCGTAGGAGGCACCGCATACGATGCGCTCGTTGCCGCCTGCGCCCTTAAGGCGAAAGCCGATGTGCTCTACACGTGGAACATTGGACACTTCTTATTATTGGGCGACGAGGTTGCCCGGAAGGTACGCACGCCTTAGGTCAATCCTAGCTGACATTAGCAAGAGTTTTCACCGCCAGATCAGCCTGGTTGCGCAACTTTTGGACCGACTCATGAATCGCTCGCGCCGCTGCCGGTCCGCTCTGCTCGGCCGTTTTCGCCACGCTGCCCGCATCCTCGGTCGAACTGCTAGCCATATCTAGCAACACCACAACCGCATCGGCATGCAACTTCCAGAGCGACGACATTTTCTGGCTGCGCTTCAATTCTTCGAGTTCGGTGCTGATGCGCGCCGAAATCGATACCATCCGGATCAGCGTTCGCGCCACGTCAGCGCGCGAACTCTTTTCCTCCAGAAACGAAGCCCCGTATGCGTCGGCCTCGGGCCCCGTTAAGGTCAAGTTGAAAAACCGCATGGGCACAACTTGGCGATATTTTGGATCAGCAACGCGCACAAACACCCGAATCGATTCCTCCACCCGCCGCAACTTGCTCTCCTCTGACGAAATTTGCTGAGCAGTCACCGCAGGCGGTTGAAAAACAGGCGCTGACGCCGGGACCTTGGCTGCAGCCACTCTCGCTGTCTTCGCGGCCGCGGCTGAACTGCCTGCCACACGGGAGGTCTGCCCGGCCGGAGTCAGCAGCGCGCGCCGGATCGGCGGGCGACGATCGAGTTCCTTTTTCAGCTTCGAAACCCGGCGAAATTTTTCCAGCGCCCCGCCGTAGTCAGCTTCCAGCAGTTGCTTCTCCTGAATTGCGGCCACGTGTTCAACCGTCACTTCCACGCCGTCGACAGTGGTGAGAATCGTTCCGCCCATTTCTTCCAGCGCCTGCCCGAAGTTTTTTATTTCATTCAGCGCTTTGACGAACAGTTCGTCAAACTTCTTGCCGAAGGTGGCGTTGTAAGCAGAAACCGTGGCCAGCACGCCGGGATGATAGAACGACGAATCCAGCCATTGCTTCAGTTCGCGCACACGCCCGATGATCCCGGAATCGATCAGCGCATTGAAGTCACGGAAGCGGTCAATCTCTTCGCGCAATGGATCGAAACGGCGCAACAATTGCACATGCTCTTCAGGCAGCGAGGGAACGTCTGTGTCGGCCAGGATTTCGATCAGCGCGATTTCAAACGGTGAGAGTGGCAAAGCACCATCCAAGCCGTAGCCGCTCTGCTGCCACTGACCGGGCACACGCGGGTGGCGGTACAGGAAGGTAGCGATGAGATCGGTCTTGTCGCGGTTGACATCACTCGGCTCGCGCCGCCGCACAAAATATCGCAGCAGCGCCTCCGCAACTTCAGAGTCCGTATCCGGCGTCAGTGCCTGACGTACCATCGCTGGAGTAATTGCCAAGTCCAATAGGTGCAGCCAGCGGTACATGCGCGATAGCGTGGTGGGCAACTCGCGCTCGGAATGGCGCAGCGCGTCCTCGTCAAGACCGCTCGGAATAGGGACATCCCCGCCGAGCACGTCTCGCATGAGCTTCTGGTAGAAGCCCTGAACGGTCGCCAAAATCGCCAATTCAAACCGAAGATCTTCGGCCAAACTTGCCCCCGAGAGCAGAAATGTTCTCTAAATCTTTACGATGTATTAAGTAAAAATGAAAAGTAACTTCTGCCGCAAGTTACTACCGGAGTGTGGAAAGGGGATCCCCAGAAGGACATGACCTTTCGCGGAGCAGGCTTCAGGTTTCGTAGAGACGCAGTCGGCTACTTCTTTAATTCTTTCAATATTTCCCGTGCAGCATTGGCGCCCGACCCGCCGGTAAGTCCGGCCCCCGGATGCGTTCCGCTTCCGCACAGATATAAATTCTGAATGGGAGTGCGATATCGCGCCCAGTCGAGCAGTGGCCGCATCGTGAAGAACTGGTCGAGGGCAAGTTCGCCGTGAAAAATCTGGCCTCCCGTCAGCCCGTATTTCTCTTCCAAGTCGTATGGAGTAATGATTTGATGGGTCAAGATGAGTTCGGGAAGATTCGGTGCATACTGGGCGAGAGTCCGCACGACGGTCTCGCCGAGCGATTTGCGTTGTTCTTCCCAGTCGCCCTTTAGCTTGTACGGAGCATACTGCATGTAAATCGACATCACGTGCTTGCCTTCCGGCGCCAGCGTGGGATCGGTGAGCGAAGGGATGGTGGCATCCAGGTAAGGCTGGCGAGAGAAATTTCCATATTTCGATTCGTCGAACGCGCGCTCCAGGTAATCGATTTCGTTGCCGATGTGGATGCGCCCTTTGAGCGCGGCGCCATCGCCGTTGTTGAGCGCGGTGAACTTTGGCAGGCCGGAGAGCGCCAGGTTCACTTTTGCCACGGTTCCATTGCCACGATAGTGCTGCAGCTTTTGCACGAAGTCGGGCGAGAGCTGTGTGGGATCGGTCAGCTTGAGCAGGGTGCGCTTTGGGTCTGCATTGGAAATTACCGCTCGAGCTAAAAGTTCTTCGCCCGTTGAAAGCAGCACGCCCGTCGCGATTCCGTCCTCGACTCTGATCTCGATGACTTCGACGCCAGTCCGAATCTCCGCTCCGGCAGCTTGAGCGGCCGATGCCATGGCCTGTGTAACCGCGCCCATCCCCCCGATAGCGAACGCCGCCGAACCGGCCGGATGGGGATCTCCTGCGGCGCGGATCAGCAACACAAGCGCGCTGCCCGCAGACCACGGGCCCAGAAATGTTCCAAACACACCACGCGCCGCGATTACCGCGCGCAAGAGTTCGGTTTCAAAATATTCCGCCGCTAGGTCGGCAACAGCCATCGGCCCCCAACGCAGCAGCCGAAACATATCTTTCTTGCCGAGCTTGCGAATCGCGCGGCCCGTCTGCAGCATGTTCCACAGATCGCCGCGGCTCGGTTGGTCGATGTCTGGAGGCGTAGTCGCGAGGGCTTCGCCAATCACCTTGCTGATCTTTGCCAGCGATTGCTGGAATTCCGGATACTTTGCCGCGTCTTTTTGGGAGAATGCAGAAATTTCCTCCGCCGACATCTTCGCATCCTGATGCAGCGAAAGCGCGCGCCCGTCGGGCGATAGCGCCGTCACGCAAACATTCTGCGTGATCCACTTCAGGCCGTGCTTTTCCAACTGCATGTCGCGCACAACGTCGGGCCGGATTGGCCCGGCGGTGTGGGCCAGGGTCGAACAGCGAAAGCCGGGATGAAATTCGTTGGTGATTGCGGCGCCGCCGACCTGCACATTCCGTTCAAGAACAAGCGGCTTGTATCCTGCCCGAGCCAGATAGAATGCCGTGACTAAACCGTTGTGGCCGCCGCCTATGATGACGACATCGCGTTCCGGGGAGCGTTTTTGTTCAGGCATGGCTAAGCCGCTCCCTTGATATCTTTCAGAATTTCCAGCGCCGCCAGTCGTCCATTCGCGCCCATGATGCCGCCGCCCGGATGCGTTGCCGATCCGCACATGTAAAGATTCTTAATTGGCGTGCGGTATTGCGCCCAGCCTGGTACCGGACGCAAAAAGAAGAGCTGCTCAAGCGAAAGCTCGCCCTGGAATATGTTGCCCTCGCTCAGCCCCCACTCGCGTTCCAGATCGAGCGGCGTTACCACCTGTTTCTGAATGATGATGTCTTTAATGTTGGGCGCGTACTCAGCGATGGTGTTGACCACCGTGTCGCCAAAGGCTTCTTTCTGGTCGTCCCAATTCAGCCCGGGCCGCAGCTTGTACGGCGCGTATTGCACGAAGCACGACAGCACATGCTTGCCCGGTGGCGCAACCGAGGGATCGGTGAGCGACGGAATGACCATGTCGATATAAGGATGCCGTGAGAAGTTCCCATACTTCGCGTCGTCGTAAGCCCGCTCCATGTACTCGACGGAGGGCGAAATCGAAATCGCACCGCGCAGATGCGCACCTGGCCCCGGCAGGCACTTGAAGTTAGGCAGTGCGTCCAGAGCCATGTTGACTTTGCCCGAAGAGCCGCGAAATTTGTAGCGATTGACGTCTTCGAGAAAGTCGCCGGGTAGATTTTGTGCCTCAATGAATTTCGTGAAAGTCAGCCGCGGGTCCACGCTGGACGAAACCACGTCGGCATAAATCTCGTCGCCGTTGGCGAGCACCACGCCCTTGGCCTTTCCATTTTTTACGATGATCTGCGAGATCCCCGACTGGGTGCGGATTTCGACGCCAGCCTCGCGCGCGGCGTCGGCGATGGCGTTTGAAATCGCCCCCGTGCCTCCGCGTGCAAATCCCCAGGCTCGAAACGCGCCGTCGATCTCCCCCATATAGTGGTGCAGCAGCACATACGCCGTTCCCGGCGAGCGTACGCCCAGGAAAGTTCCAATAATTCCCGAGGCGGACATCGTCGCTTTCAGCACGTCGGTCTCAAACCATTGATCGAGAAAATCAATGGCGCTCATGGTCATGAGCTGAACCTGGTTGTACTTGTCGTAGCTGGTCATGCCCTGAAAGCGGCGTCCGATGAATAAGAGCTTCATCAGTTCACGGGGGTTCAGCGTCGTGGGATCGGGTGGCACCATGCTGAGAATCGGTTTCACGAACCGGCACATCGCCTGCATGGCCTTACCGAACTCGTCGTAGGCTTCGGCGTCCACGCGCGAGTGGCGGGCGATTTCACGGTGAGTCTTGCCGTGATCGTTCACTCGCCACAGATAATCGCCACTGCGCATGGGCGTGAATGTGCCGTCGAGCGGGAGAATTTCCAGGCCGTGGCGTGGCAGATCGAGGTCGCGGATAATCTCCGGCCGCAAAAGCGAGACAACGTAGGAACAAACGGAAAACTTGAAGCCCGGCACAATTTCTTCGGTGCAAGCCGCGCCGCCCAGCACGTGTCGCCGCTCCAGCACCAGCACTTTTTTGCCAGCCCGCTGCAGATACGCTGCATTGACCAAACCGTTATGGCCGCCGCCGATGACGATCACGTCGTATGAGTTCGAACCAGCCATTCGCTATTCGCTCCTAGCTCTTTAGGCTTAACTGTCGCTGCAGGAAAACGCAATGATACTCGTGAGAAGGAAGCGCAGGAATAAGATTAGAGCCCGCTGGGAAGGATGGTCCAGCTACGGAGAATGCCGCAAAGCGATGGCAGAATTGTTCGCATGGGTTCGTCGACTCGCCATTCTATCGGGAAGCGTCAGTTTTGTCTGCAATTGCTGACGTGGCCCGAACGATGCCCCTGTTGCCGCTTGGGCACGGACCTACATATAATCCGTCTGCAGCGATTTCCTTCGTGAACCTTCGTGTCCTTTGTGGTGATTGGTTTTTGCGGGAACTCAAACGAAGCCGCGATAGCGAGGAATTACATTGCCCATTGGAACTGCATTTCACGAGAGAACGTTTCCACTGTGCCACAGCCTGAATTACCGGGAATGGTCGGGCTATTACACGGTCAGCGTCTACGAAGTGCATCACGAGCATGAGTACAACGCCATTCGCAACGCGGCCGCGCTCATCGACATTTCGCCGCTTTACAAATATCTGATCACGGGCAGAGACGCGACTCGTCTGGTCAACCGCGTGATCACTCGCGACATCAATAAAGTGAAGGTCGGGCAGGTCATTTATTGCTGCTGGTGCGACGAGGAAGGCAAGGTCATCGACGACGGCACTATCTCCCGCTTGGAGGAAAACGTTTATCGCTGGACCGCTGCCGATCCCAGCCTGCGCTGGTTCCGTCAAAACGGCCTGAATATGGACGTGCAGGTTGAAGATATCTCCGAGAAAGTCGCGGCGCTCGCACTGCAGGGCCCAACCTCCGCCAAGTTGTTAAAGTCTGTTGCCGAAGCCGACATCGCCAACCTGAAATACTTCCGCGTGACTCACGGCAAAATTGCCGGAGTGCCCGTGGATATTTCGCGGACTGGTTACACTGGCGATCTCGGATATGAAATTTGGATGCCTTGGACTGACGCAGTGAAAGTGTGGGACGCGCTGGCCGAAAAAGGAAGGCAGTTTGACCTGCACGCCGCCGGCATGCTGGCGCTTGACGTTGCCCGGGTCGAAGCCGGACTGTTACTCATCGAAGTCGACTATACGAGCTCGAAAAAAGCGCTAATCCCCTCCCAGAAGTTTTCTCCTTACGAACTGGGATTCGGGAAAATGGTCCACCTCGAAAAGGAAAACTTCATCGGCAAGCGCGCGCTCCAGCAAGACGCGAAGAAGGGCGTGCCGCGTCAACTCGTCGGTCTCGAGGTCGATTGGACCGACGTCGAGCAACTC
Source organism: Candidatus Sulfotelmatobacter sp. (assembly GCA_036269595.1). Classification (GTDB taxonomy): domain Bacteria; phylum Acidobacteriota; class Terriglobia; order Terriglobales; family Acidobacteriaceae; genus Sulfotelmatobacter. Next base: position 26,042 of record DATBEI010000085.1, on the reverse strand, counting down.
TACGAACGCTACGGGCTCACTCCCGCCGCACCCACGCAGGCATCACGTGTCGCAGTTCCGGTGTACTCGAGAGACAAACAGGCCGGCAAGGCGACCACCACTTCATGGTCCCCAATCCTGAAAAAGTTGATCGCACTGGCCAGCGTCGAGACGGAATATGCAAAGCCTGGCACGTCTCTACAGATGGAAATCACAATCGAGGCGATGCGCCTCAAGACAAGCGTGAAGGTAACCGCGCTGCCGTTCTTCAATCCGCCGAGAAAGACCGCGACTCCGTTGTAAGTGGGTTATGTGGGAACAGCCGCCCTCGACTGTTTGCGGGCCCACCTCGGCTACGCAGCAGCTTTTCGGTTACTACGTTTCCAGTACAAATATCCCGGCACTCCAACCAGCACGATGGCCGTTCCCCAGAAAGCCTGAGTTGGACGTGTGATGATTGTGTTCAGCGTCCAGGCCGTGCCGATCAAAACATAGATCGCCGGCAACCACGGATATCCCGTACAACGATATGGACGCGGAATATCCGGCCGCTTCCAGCGCAACAGGAACAAGCCAATCACCGTCAGCGTGTACGACAACACCATGCCATAGATGACGTACGTGTAGAGTTGATCGTAGCGGCCGCTGAGGGTGAGAGCCGCAGCCCACACGCCCTGCCCGATCAAACTGAAAGCCGGGGTTCGCCACTTGGGATGGATCACCGCCATGCGCTTAAAGAACACTCCATCCTGCGCCATGGCCAGATACACGCGCGCTCCCGACAGCGTGCAGGTCGCTGCCGCGCTGAAACAGGAAACCGCAATCATCAGCGATAGCCATTTTGCCGCCCCGGGCGAAAACAACGCCGTGGCCGCCGCATGCGCAATGGTCTCGTGCGTCGCGATTTCCTTCAGCGGTAGCGCATACACGTAGGTCAGGTTCATGGCGATATAGATCGCCGCCACCGCGAGCACCCCTAGAACCATGGCTCGCGGCACGGTCCTGCGTGGTTCTTTCACCTCGCCGGAAACCCACGTGATGTAAACCCAACCGTCATACGCCCAAAAAACGGCGATCATGCCGACCCCGAGCGCGGAGAGTAACTGGGTTGGCCCGAGTCCCATAGTCAGGCTAACGCCGTGCGACTGAAAGTTTGACCAGTGCCCGTGCCCGATCGCAAATCCCAGAGTCACAAATGCAGCCATCGCCGTGAACTTCGTCCAAGTGGAAACGTTCTGCAGCAAGGCTCCCCATCGCAGTCCGACGACATTCACATAAGTCAGCACCGCGATCAGAAATAATCCGAGCAAAAGAGCCCTTGTGATCGCGATTCCGGCGAATGCAATCACCACATGATCCTGGGACACAACCGGAAAGACCTGGCCGAAATAAGCTGCAGCCGCCACCGAAAGCGCCGCAATAGATCCGCCGTTCGCCACACTGAACAACATCCAGCCGTATAGAAACGCGATCAGGTCGCCAAATGCCTCGCGCAAATAAATGTACTGGCCGCCCGAATCAGGGAACATCGAGCCCAACTCCGCAAACGCGAAGCAGGCGCACAGCGAGATCAGTGCCCCTAACACCCAGACCAGCAAAAACAACACCGGTTGCGGCAGGGGCCCGGCAATATCTTTTGCGGTTAGAAAAATCGAAGATCCGATGACGCCGCTCACCAGCAGCAGAACCGAATCGAGCAAGCCCAGTCCGCGGATCAGCGTTGGCTTTGACCCGCCGGGTTGCGGGACTGTTGCGGGAACTTCTGCGGAAGGAACAACAGGCGAGGATCCCATCATCCAATCCCTAGCTCATCGGACGATTCCAGCGCGGTACCGCAACGCCGGCAGATCACCGAAGAACAGTCGCCGCAGGTCAGTGGATCAGTTACCTCTTCCGCGCAATTCGGACAATAGAGCGATCCGGGCTCCAAGTCTGGCTGTGGCTTTTTAGGAGGTGTCGCCATGAAGAGCAAAACTGTAGCATAGACGGGCCGCACACGCGGCGCTGTTTGTCGACTAAAGATTGAATTCGCCTGAGGAAGGATTTTGCGGGCCGCGAGGTCATAGTAAAGACGTTGGTGCCTCCAAAGTAGTTCGTTAGCGTCTCGGACTTTTCCGCGATACACTGCACTCACATGCGAGTCCTCGGCATCGATTGTGGCGGAGAATACACCGGCTACGGTGTGGTCGAGATGTTCGAAAGCGGCAAGCTGGGCTGCCTGACCTGCGGCGCCATAAAATTGTCTCCCCGCGAAGCCTTGCCGCGGCGATTGTCCCGCATCTTTACTCAGCTCGGTGAAATCATTGAAGCGCACCAGCCCGATGAAGTCGCGATTGAAGACGTCTTTTATGCCCTGAATGTGAAGTCCGCACTCAAACTGGGGCAGGTCCGCGGAGTAGCCATGCTGGCTGCGGCGGCCGCCGGGCTTGAAGTCGCGGAATATTCGCCACTCACTATCAAGTGTTCGGTCGTAGGATACGGACGGGCTGAAAAGCAACAAGTGCAGCACATGGTCACGCGCCTGCTTGCGCTTTCTGAGCCGCCCGAACCCATGGACGCCTCCGACGCGCTGGCTATTGCAATCTGTCATCTGCACACTGCAGGCACCCTCAACCGGCAGCGCGTCGCCGCACAATAGCCGGCATTACTTCCATTACCTCCCATTTCTGGCATAATTTTCAATGACCTGTGCCTAAACAGATTTCAAAAACGAACCCGGAGTCGCCGCACGGCCAACGACAATGCTGGCTCCACGGAGATGCCGTGGCCGTTCTCTTCAGCATCTTCCTGCTTTGTGCGGTTCCACTTCGCGCCGCCGATCCCGCAATTGTCACCTTCACGCTCGATTTTCCAGGCTCCGATCCAGAGCATTATTCCATCTCCGCTCAATCCGACGGCCGCGGCCGCTACGAGTGTTCTGCTAAGCTCTCTGAAGCCTCCGACGACCGCGAGACTTACGAAACTGATTTCATGTTTTCCGATAGTACTCGGGCGCGGATATTCGATCTCGCCGCCCAAGCCCACTATTTTTCTGGCAAAATCGACTCCAGCAAGCGGAATCTCGCCAACACCGGCGCCAAGAAACTGTCCTACAAAGACGCCCAGCGCGATTTCGCCGCTACGTACAACTATTCGTCCTCTCCCCCGGCTCAACAGCTCACTACCCTATTTCAAAGCGTATCCGCCACTTTGGAGTTCGGCCGGCGCCTAGCCCATTACCACCGCTACCAGAAGCTTGCACTGGATGACGAGTTGAAGCGTATGGAAGACCAGGCCCGGCAAGGGGATCTGGTCGAACTGCAAGCCGTGAAGCCGGTTCTGCAAGAGATTTATGACGATCGTTCTGTGATAAACATAGTTCGAGCGCGAGCTCAGCGCATCATGGCCATGTCCCCGGCCACCGGACGCTAGCCAGCCCACCTTCCGGGCCCACCTCCCTCTCGTCCAGCAAGGGGAAGAATTTTACAACTCCCCTTGGCAAAACCGTGCTCTAATAGGGCAACGAAGACCTTTGGAGGCTGTTATGCCCAGGCTCTCTCTCTCCCGTTCCAGCATGGTTCTTCTTACGGTCGTTGCAAGCGCGCTGATTGCGCTGCCCGCTCTGGCCGAATCGCAGGCGCGCATCGTTCGCCTTAGCGACGTTCAAGGTTCCGTTCAAATCGACAAAAACACCGGTATGGGATTTGAGAGCGCGTTTCTCAATCTTCCCATCACTCAAGGAACTCAGGTTCGCACGCGCGATCGCGGCCGCGCGGAAATCGAGTTTGAGGATGGCAGCACACTGCGCCTGGCGCCCGACACAACAGTTTCGTTCAGCACGCTCGGCTTAAGCGACTCCGGCAAACGAATTTCTGTCGTCGATCTCGTCGACGGCACGGCCTATGTGAATTGGCTGGGCAAAAGCGATCAGTTCAGCCTGAACTTTTCCCGCGAGAAAATCGCGTTGGACCATCCCGCGCACTTCCGTGTAGAGACCTCGCCACAAACCGCGGAGTTGGCGGTCTTTAAGGGCGATATCGACGTCGAAGGTCCCGCCGGAAAGGTCACGGTCGAGAAAAAGAGAACCGCGCACTTCGACGGCTCCGACGACGGCAAATACACTGTGGCCAAAAATATCGAAGAAGCGCCGCTCGATTCCTGGGACAAAGATGCCAGCGAATATCACCAGCAATACGCGAAAAATAATTCGTCGTCTCCCTACCAGTACGGCATGAGCGACTTGAATTATTACGGCGCATATTCCAACGTCCCCGGCTACGGAATGATGTGGCAGCCGTACTTCACGGGCGTGGGCTGGGATCCGTTTATGGATGGCGCCTGGTCGTTTTATCCGGGTTACGGCTACATGTTCGCCTCGGCGTATCCATGGGGCTGGATGCCCTACCGCTACGGGAGCTGGATGTCTGTTCCGGGCATGGGCTGGATGTGGCAGCCGGGAGGATGGAACACCTGGAACACCGTGCCCCGATTCGCGGGGACTATGCCGGTTAATTTTCATCCGCTCGTGGCGCCCACGGCGGGGACAGTCAGACCCGTAGTGGTAGGCCGCACCGCTGTCTCAACCCAACCGGTTTCGCACATGGTTTTGAGGGCGGGAACGGCGGGCTTCGGCATTCCGCGCGGTTCGATCGAGAATCTCCACCAACTCAACCATCAAGTTGCGAAATCCGGCTCTGCTGAAGTCAGGCCCGCACCGCAGTTCGCCACCACTTCACCCAGGGTGGCAAGTATGAATTCCCCAATGTATTCCGGTAACGCCGCATCCTCTCGAAGCCGCCAAATGTCGGCTCCGGTCCACAGCGGCAACATGTCCGCCGGCCACGCCTCGGGCGGCGGAAGCGGTTCGCACCACTAAAATCACTCCAAGTAAAAGAAAAGGGCGGCCAAAAAGGCCGCCACTTTCTTTTGCAGAAATCACCTAGCGACCGCCTTGGTGTCCCGCCAGGGCGAAGACCCGGCGGCCCCTCGCAACAACGGTTACGAAACCACCACGCCGGCGTACCCAACTACCATATCGCGATCCCCTGAAATATCCCCGGAGGTTGCATACTTCACCAGTTCCGCCGACTTTGCACCCAGTTGGCGCGCCGCGGTCAGCATTGCGACTGCCGGACCGAAGCCGCACATGCTGATCTGCTGTTGCGTAACCACCTCGTAAAGCCCGCGTGGATCGAGCGAGAGAATTCGCTCAATGGCCCGGTGATCCTTCACTCGCGTTACAGCGTCCGATTCGTAATGATTCATGTCGCTGGAAGCGATAATCAATACGGGATTAGATTGCGCCGCAATCCCCTCCGCCAACGCCATTCCAAGTTGGTGCAAAACATCGAACTGGCTAGTTCCCAAAGCGATTGGAACGAAGCTCAGTTTCGGCTGCCGGAGCATTAAAAAGGGAAGTTCAACTTCGGTAGCATGCTCGGCGCGATGCGCTGCCGAATCTTCGTTCAGAGCCGGGAACCTCCGCTTCAAGTCCGCGGCGAGTTCACCATCGATGGGGACGTTCCCCAGCGGAGTTTGCCACGCGCCTTCGCTCATGACCGCCAGGGCACGACCCATCCCCGTATGATTTGGACACAGCACGATGCAGCGCGGCGGTACTTCCACGCGCGCAAATACGGCGCCCGCAACGTGCCCCGAGTACATGTAACCTGCGTGCGGCGAGATGCAGCCCAAGGCCTGAATCGGAGCCTGATTCGTTTGCGCTAGATAGGAAAGTGCCTCGGCGCGCAGATCATCCGGATTGCCCGGATAAAAACGCCCTGCAACGGCAGCATGACGAACGATGGTAGTAGCCATGCGTACTCCTCGCCCACCGCGGGCCTACACGAACCATGCTAAGACGCACTCTCAGCCTTCCGCAAGGCGCGAAAGACGGCCGCACTTTCTTCCAGGCTCAAGGTTTCGGCTCGCGCCGTCGGCTTTACTTTGGCCTCGGCTAGAGCCCTTTTTAGCTCCGGCCCGTCATACTTGATTTTAAGATTGTTCCACAGCGTCTTGCGCTTCTGCCCAAACGAAAGGCGCAGGAAATCGATGAATCCTTCCCCGGCCACGCCTAATTTTTCCTGTTGCGGATCGATCGTCAATCGCAGAACCGACGAGTGCACCTTGGGCGGCGGCACAAAAGCTCCCGGAGGCAGCGTGAACAAATTCTCTACCTGAGCATACAACTGCGCGGTCGCCGATAGCATGCCATAGTCACGCCCGCCGGGCTCGGCTGCGATCCGGTCCGCAACCTCGCGCTGCACCATGATCACGATGCTGTCGAAATACTTTGAATGCTCGAACAGCCGCAGCAAAATGTCGGACGTAATGTAGTAAGGAAGATTGCCCACAACCTTCACCGGTTGCGGCTTCATTTCAATTCCGGGCCGGCTCAAGCCGGGCTTCGGCCCAAACAGCGAATCGAAGTCAATGGCGAGCACATCGGCCTCAATGATTTCCACATTGCGGTCCATGCCAAACTTGAGCCGAAGCTGCGCCGCCAATACGCGGTCTAGTTCTACGGCAATCAATCGCCGCGCTCGTCGCGCCAGCAGGGAAGTGAGGACGCCGCGCCCCGGCCCGATCTCCAGCACCGTACACTGCGAAACGTCGCCCAAAGCGTCGACCACGCGAATTGCGTATTCTTCGCTGGCCAGAAAATGCTGTCCCATTTTAGGCTTGGTTTGCGGACGTTGAGTAGATGCGACCTTTGGCACGTTGACCCTCACTGGCTCGGGAAGTAGACTTTGAAGTCGGTCTTCGCATCCTAGCTGCTGGACCCTCTGGGCCCGAGACAGATTCATAATACCGTGCGCCGCTAGCACCATGCGCGCCTGGGAGGTTCCGCACTCATGAATATCGTATTCGCCGCTTCCGAGGGCGTTCCGTTTTCCAAGACTGGCGGGCTGGCCGATATAGTCGGCGCCCTACCGCGAGCCTTGGCGGCGTTAGGTCATAAAGTCAGCGTTTTCTTGCCGCGATATCGCCAAACCAAATTTACCGACGCTACCACCGTGGTCCGCAGTATTACCGTTCCCTTCGACGACCAGTACCGCTTCGCCTCGGTCGTGAGTGGAGGCAGCCAGCACGGCGTTCGCTTTTACTTTGTCGAGTATCCGCCCTACTTCGATCGCGACGCACTTTATGGCACGCCCGCCGGAGATTATCCCGATAATGCCGAGCGCTTCGCACTGTTCTCCCGCAGTGTAATCGAAGCCTCGAAGATTCTCGGTGTCCCCGACATTTTTCACTGCCACGACTGGCAGTCCGCGTTGGTGCCGGTGTTGCTGCGCACTTTATATGCGGAGGATCCCGCGTTCCAGGAAGTCGGCACGGTCTTTACCATTCACAACATGGGCTACCAGGGGCTCTTTCCGCCCGATACCCTTCCCCTGCTGATGCTTCCTTGGGACCTGTTCACCATGTCAAAAATGGAATTCTTCGGGCAGGTGAACTTCCTGAAGGGGGCCCTGACTTACTCCGACTTCGTCACGACGGTTAGCCGCAAATATAGCCAGGAGATTCAGACCACGGAATATGGATTTGGCCTGGAAGGTGTGCTCCGCGATCGCGCCGCCACGGTCACCGGAATCCTCAACGGAGTCGATTACGACGAATGGAGTCCGCAAACCGACAAGTTCATCGCGGCCAAGTTTTCTCCCCAGGATTTGTCGGGCAAGCAGAAGTGCAAACAGGATTTGCTGGCCGCATTCGGCGTCAAGAATGCCGACCCAAAGCTTCCCGTCATCGGAATTGTCTCGCGCTTCGCTGCCCAGAAAGGTTTTGATCTGATTGCCCAGGTGGCGGACCGTTTTGCTCGCGAAGAAGCGATCGTCGTCGCTCTTGGCGCCGGCGACAAAGCCTATGAAGATATGTTCCTTCGCCTCAATAAGCAATTTCCCAACAAGATTGCCGTCAAAGTAGCCTACGACAATGCCATCGCCCACAAGATCGAAGCGGGCGCCGACATGTTCCTAATGCCGTCCCGCTACGAACCCTGCGGCCTGAACCAGATTTACAGCTTGAAATATGGCACTGTCCCCATCGTGCGTGCCACCGGCGGTCTCGACGATACCATCGAGCCCTGGGACGCTCGCACCGGGAAGGGAACTGGCTTCAAGTTCACCGAATACAACGGCGAATCGCTCCTGCTCACTATCAAGCAGGCGCTCACGGCCTATCGTGACCAGACTTCCTGGCAGGCCCTCATGCGCAACGGCATGAACAAAGACTTTTCCTGGAACGCTTCCGCCCGCGAATACGGCAAGATCTACGACAAGGTCCGCCAAATGCACGGCGTCGCGTCAACGCCAACGATCCCAGCCTCAGACAAAGTGCTGGTGTAATCGATGCTCACATAGCGCCTCCCCTTGGCTGTCCGGCCCGGGCGAAGCCGGCCGTTTCCAAAGTCTCGTCAGAAGGTCTTCTCAGCGAACTCCGCGATCCCTCAGCGATCTCCGCGGTTAAACGCTTTTCTGTCCAGAACACCGACTGAAATCGCCGCCAAGCGCTGCTAAAATTCCTGCAGCATGGCCTCGCCGCATCCCACTCCCGCCTTCCCCCGCACCATCTTCCACGTCGACATGGACGCCTTCTTCGTCTCCGTGGAAGAGCTTTACGATCCCTCCTTGAAAGGAAAAGCCGTCGTGGTAGGCGGCCAGCGCGATGAGCGTGGAGTAGTCTCCGCGGCCTCCTACGCCGCGCGCAAATTCGGAGTGCATTCCGCCATGCCTCTCCGCACCGCCGCCAAAATGTGTCCGCACGCGATTTTTGTCGACGGCCATCCCGACCGCTATCGCGAATGTTCCGAGAAAGTTCACAACGTCCTCGGTTCATTCTCGCCCCAAGTCGAAATGGCCTCGATCGACGAAGCCTACCTCGATATGACCGGCACCAAACGCCTGCACGGCCCTCCGCTCAAGGCAGCGCACGCACTGCACCAGCGCATGAAAGCCGACACCGGTCTCAACTGCTCCGTAGGGATCGGAACCTCGCGGTTGATTGCCAAGGTTTCCTCTGCGCAGGCCAAGCCGAACGGACTTTTATGGATCGTTCCCGGCGAAGAGGCCAAGTTCCTCGCGCCACTCGATGTGCGCGAGATTCCCGGCGTCGGCAAAGTGATGGAGGCCAACCTGCACGCGCTCGGCATTAAGAAAGTTGGAGACCTGGCGCGCCTCGGCGAGTCCGAACTTTCCGATCGCTTTGGCAAGTGGGGTCTCGCTCTTGCCGGCAAGGCGCGCGGCGAAGATGCTGGAGGCTGGTTCGACTCCGAAGTTGGCGCCGATGCAGACGCCAAGTCAATGAGCCACGAACACACCTACAACGAAGATACTGCCGACTCCGCCCAACTGGAAGCCACGCTGATGCGCCTTTCAGAAATGGTGGGCCGCCGCCTGCGCGAATCGCATGTCTACGCGCGCACCATTCAACTGAAGCTTCGCTACAAAGATTTCACCACCATCACGCGCGCTCATACTCCAGCCGCGCCCACGCAACTCGACACTGAAATTTTCGAGGAAGTTCGTGCGCTGTTCCGCAAGAATTGGAAAAAGGGATTCCCAATTCGCCTGCTCGGCGTGCAGGCGTCTTCCTTCACGTCGCAGCCCGATCAGATCAACCTGCTCGAGGGAAACCGCCAGGAGCGCTGGAAGAATGCAATGGCGGCTGCTGACCGCCTGCGCGACAAATTTGGTGAGTCGAGTGTTGGCCTTGCTGCCGGCCTGCGCGGAGGTTTCCGCGAACGCACTCACGAAAATCCCGCGGCCCTCCCAGGCAAAGGCAAGCCCAAATCCACCTAACGGCCGAAGAAGAATTACGGCGCTTCCTTGACTCTGAAAGGTCCCTTTGTTTTTAAAACGCAATAAAGAGTTGGGAGATGTTCGACCTTGACCGGGCTGAGTTGACCTTCTAAGATTCCCCTTCGTTTCAGCCTCCATCGAGGATCTAATGTACAAACGCGGGTCGATCGTGCTCTTTGCCATCGTCTTCTTCTCCGTTTCTCTCTCATCCTCCACCGCTGTTCAATCCGATGCTCCGCTTTTGCTGCGTTTTCCCACCGTCAGCAAAACTCAGATCGTTTTCACCTACGGAAATGATCTGTGGATCGTCGGTCGCGATGGCGGCGACGCGCGACGCCTCACTTCTGGAGTCGGCGTCGAGGCCCTTCCATACTTTTCTCCCGACGGTTCCATGATTGCTTTCACCGGCGAGTACGATGGCAATCGCGACGTCTATGTCGTCCCGGCCGCTGGCGGCGTTCCCAAGCGCTTGACCTTTCATCCCGCCGAGGAGTACGTCACTGGCTGGACTCCAGATGGCAAAAAGATTCTCTTCAACTCATGGGGCAACAGCTTCATGCATTTTGAGGATCAGCTTTATACCGTCCCTGTCGAAGGCGGATTGCCCACGCAATTGCCTCTTCCCATCGCTGAGGATGCTTCTTTCTCACCAGATGGAACTCACCTTGCCTACGTGCCGCATCCCAAGTGGCAGGAAGCCTGGAAACGCTACCACGGCGGGCAAACCACTCCCATCTGGATCGCCGATCTCAAAGATTCCACCACGATCAAAATTCCTCGTGACAACTCCAACGATCACCATCCCATGTGGGTTGGCGACACGATTTATTTTCTTTCCGATCGCAACGGTCCCGTCAGCCTCTTCGCCTACGACACCAAAACTAAGCAAGTCACAGAGGCGCTTCACAGCGATGGCCTCGATTTCAAAACCGCTTCCGCCGGCCCCGATGCAATCGTCATCGAGCAGTTTGGGGCCATCAAGCTTTACGATCTCAGCAGTCGCCAGGCACGCACCGTTTCGATTCACGTGACCGGCGATCTCGAAGCCGTGCGGCCGCACTTCGCCAAAGTCGAACCTAAACGCATTCAGAATTTCAGCATCTCGCCCACCGGTGCCCGCGCCGTCTTTGAAGCCTGGGGAGAGATTTTCACGGTACCCACCGACAAAGGCGACATTCGCAATCTCACGCGCAGTCCCGCTGTCGCCGACCGCGATCCCGCGTGGTCGCCTGACGGCAAGTCCATCGCTTATTTCTCCGACGAATCCGGAGAATATCAACTCGACATCAGCGATCAGAACGGCCTGGGAACGGTCCGCCAGATCAATCTCGGCAACCCTCCGTCTTTTTTCTACACGCCCACCTGGTCTCCGGACAGCAAGAAGATCGCTTACACCGACAAGCGCCTGCAGTTGTGGTATCTCGATCTCGCGAGTCCGTCGCCCAAGTTAATCGACAATGATTATTTCGGTGGCTTCGGTCCAACATCGCTTGGCCAAACCTGGTCGCCCGACAACAAATGGATCGCCTACAGCAAGCAACTCCCCAGCGGCCAACATGCAGTCTTTGTTTATTCGCTGGAGCAAAGTAAAAGCTTTCAGGTCACGGACGGCATGAGCGACGCACTCTATCCCAGCTTCGACAAGAACGGAAAATATCTCTATTTCACCGCTTCGACGAACGTCGCCCTCTCTACCGCGGGACTCGACATGACCAGCCAGGAGCGCCGCGTCTCGCGCAACGTGTATGTGGCTGTTCTCAACAAGGATGAGAAGTCACCGTTGGCCCCTGAAAGCGACGAGGAAAGTAAACCGAAAGACGAGCAAAAGTCCGATCAGGATAAAAACAAGTCCGCCGATCAGTCCAAGGAAAAATCGAAAGACAAAAATAAAGGCGAAGCCAAATCCTCCGCCGACAAAGATAAAGACGACAAAGAAGCGGATAAAGACAAGGGGAAGAAAGAGGAGCCGGTCGACGTCAAGATTGACATCGATGGGATCGGCCAGCGGATTCTTTCGCTGCCCATTCCCGCGAAGAACTACCTCAACATGCTCCCCGGCAAATCGGGCATCCTCTTCCTCGCGGAAGGTCCGCAGGTCATCACCGACGAGGACCAGCCAAATGTAAATCAGATTATTCAGAAATTCGACCTCAGCAAGCGCAAGGTCGACAAGTTGCTGGAAGACGTGAACGACTTTACCGTCTCCTTTGACGGCGAAAAAATTCTGTACCGCAAGGGCGAATCCTGGGCCACCGCGTCGGCCGACGATGGCGGGGGAAGCGCTGCAGGCGCCGGAGCCCCGCCCAAGCCCGGTTTCGGCCCGCTCAAGCTTGACGGATGGGAAGTGTACGTCGAGCCACGCGCCATGTGGAAGCAGATTTACAACGAGACTTGGCGCATCGAACGCGATTTCTTCTACGATCCCCACTATCACGGCCTTGATCTCGAGAAGGCCAAAAAGAAATACGCGCCCTATCTCGACGGCATCGCCTCCCGCGACGAACTCACTTATTTATTTCAGGAATGCCTGGGCGAAATGACTGTGGGCCACATGTTCGTAGGCGGCGGCGAAACGCCCGAGCCCAAAAAAGTGAAAGGCGGGCTACTCGGCGCCGATTACACTTTGGAAAATGACCGCTACCGCGTCGCCAAAGTTTATGATGGCGAGAACTGGAATCCCGGCAACGAAGCGCCTTTGACCCAGCCCGGCGTCAATGTCAAACCTGGGGACTACATCCTCGCGGTCAACGGCCGCGATCTTCATTCCTCCGACAACATCTATAGTTTCTTCGAAGAGACAGCGGGCAAACAAGTTGTGCTCAAGGTCGGCGCAAATCCTGACGGCAAAAATTCCCGCGACGTCACCGTCGTCCCCGTCGAGAGCGAAGAAAATCTGCGCCATCTGGCCTGGATCGAGAGCAACCGCATGCGCGTCGATCAGGCCACCGGAGGCCGGATTGCCTATGTTCACGTGCCCAACACCGCGGGCGCAGGCTACACCAGTTTCAATCGCTACTTCTTTTCGCAAGTCGGCAAACAAGGCGCCATCATCGACGAGCGCTTTAACGAAGGCGGCCAACTCGCCGACTACATCATCGACTATCTCCGCCGCCCATTGATGAGCAAGGTGGTCACTCGCGAAGGCCACGACTGGTCGAGCCCGTCAGAAGCGATTTACGGGCCCAAGGTAATGATCATCAACGAAATGTCCGGCTCCGGCGGCGACGCTTTGCCCTGGTACTTTCGCAAGGCCGGTATCGGCCAATTAATTGGCAAAAAAACCTGGGGTGGGTTGGTCGGCATCGGCGGCTATCCTGAATTGCTGGATGGCGGCCACGTCACCGCGCCCCGCGCCGCAATTTACGGCCTCAACGGCGATTGGGAAGTGGAGAATCACGGCATCCCGCCCGATGTCGAAGTCGATCTCGACCCTGCCGCCTGGCGCTCCGGCCACGACGCGCAACTGGAAAAGGCGATCGAAGTGGTGATGCAGCAGCTCAAAGAACATCCGTTGCCGCAAATCCAGCGTCCGCCCTACCCGAACTATCATGAGCACGATGACTTGGGGGTGAAGTAATCGTATTTGTTGCGAGGTCTTCTCCGCGTTCTCCGCGATCTCTCAGCGCACTCTGCGGTCAAAAGCTTGTCTCGCAAGGATCGCCAAAAGTCGCAAGCATTTGAGCTGCATCGTAATTAGCATTGCTTCGAATTCTCCCGACGCCCTCGCTGATCGCTTCGCTCACTCTGCGGTTCAAACCATCTGCTCGCAATCATAAGCTCACTCTAAGCTAAAATATTAATGTGCTTTCGTAATGGATTGAGACCCCTTCAGAATGCCGAGCCGAGCTTTAAAAAAATCCGCGTTGCCGACTTCTGCGGTCGCCCTATTTGCGCGCAACTTTTTTAAATCCCCGTCAATGCTGGGTTCCGTGATTCCAAGCTCTCCGTTCCTGGTGAAGAGTATGCTTGCGCAGATTGACTGGAATCGCGCGCGCGTCGTAGTGGAGTTCGGCCCTGGCGTCGGAACAATCACCCGCGAAGCACTCAAGCGTATGCGCCGGGACGCCGTCCTGATTGTTATTGAGCTCAATGACGATTTCGTCCACTACTTGCGTGCCGCGATTCGCGATCCTCGACTGCGCGTGGTTCACGAATCGGCTGCGAACGTACGACGGATTCTTGCCCAGCAGGGCTTCGTCTCCGCCGATTACATCATTTCGAGCATCCCCTGTAGCTTGATGCCCGGTCCGCTTCGGCAGCAAATTGTGATCGAATCCCGCCGAGCGCTCAAGGCGGAAGGCTCATTGCTCCTTTTTCAGTACAACCGCACGCTCTTGCCCTACCTCAATTCCAGCTTCAGTTCCGTGAAACAGAATTTTCAGCTCTTCAACATTTTGCCCGCCCTCATCTTCCACTGCACGCCTTAATGTTTCGACAGCCGGGTGCCCGATTCTCGCGTCCTTCGCGCGAGGGTGGGGAATTTGATTTTTCTAAACGATACGGAAGGCTGTCGCAGAGTATCCGCACCAGTTCGTGCGGCTAAGAGTGTTTAGTTTCATTTCGCGAACGGATGTCGCGATTACTGGCTGAGCTTGATTGCCAGTTGTCGCTCTGGCGGAGTCATCTCGCCCCACAACTTCTGCAGATCCGCTTGCACCGATTGATTGTCCGGTTCTTTCCGCAGCGCCATGGCGAACCATCGATATGCTGTCGGTAAATCATGTGGGGTGCACAATCCTGCCGAATAAAGAGCTCCCATTTCAATCATCGCCTTCGGATTCGCTTGCGCCGCCGCCGGTTTCAGCAGGCGCATCCCACGCTCGCAATCCTGATTCACGCCGTTGCGTCCGTAGATATACTTCTGCGCTTCAGCTACCGAATCAACGGGCTTCGTGGGCGTGATGCCGGCATGAGGCTTCGCTGCCGCTTCGGCCGCAGGCTTCTTCGGTTTCGGCGCGGGCGCCGGTGGAGTATCGTCATTCGCGTCCGCGTTCTCTTTCTCCGGCTCACTCGTCGCCGCCTCGGCGGGAGCGGCGCCGGTCGGGGCACTGGACGCGTCGCCGGCAGCCGGAGCATTTTCTTTCGCCGCCTGCGAGGGGGCGGAATTGTCCTTTGCAGCTTGTGCCGGTGCGTTCGCCGCGTTTGGCGCACTCGCCGCAGGCGTGTTTCCTGCGTCAGGAGCAGTCGCAGCATTACTGGAGGGCGCAGAGCTTGGAGCGGCAGAATCTCCTGCCTGCTGTGCTGCGGACGAAGCTGCAGGTTGTGCAGCGGCCGGACCCGCAGGCTGCGTTGGAGTAGTAGCTGACTCCGGGCTAACCGCCGGAGGAGTCGCGGAACTTGAGTCCGTAACGGGCGTCGCGGGCGCTTTGCCGGGGCGTTCCTTCAGCACTTTAAATCGCAAATACCCGAACAACACTGCAAGGGCGAGAGCAAACAGGATCAATACGAACTTTCCGCCGCCACTTCTCTTAGGCTCGTCATCTTCCAGCAGATAATCGAGATTGTTGGAACCCGAATGGCGGTCAGAATTTAAAGTCGCCCTTTGGCGCGGAGTCGGATCGTTCAATCCCAAAAACGATGGCCCGCTGATTCCCGTCGAATCTTCCGACGGCGGCGCTGCCGATCGAGGAACTGGCGGCGGAGTTGCAGGCTGAGCCGGCGGAGCAACAGCCGAAGGAGCGGCGGACGCTCGCAGCGGCGTACTCTGCGCTGGCACAGTCGCCACGGCTAGCGGCGGCGATACCAGTTTGGCCCCGCACATTCCGCAGAAGCGGTTGTCCTCTGAATTCTCATTCCCACATCGAGGGCAGCGCACCAATTCCTCCTCTATCTACATATATAGCTTACGATATCTCCTAGATTCGATGCAGGAGGGATGTGCCGGGTACCGCAAAAATCACGCTAACAAGCCCGCCAAGCCTTCTTCGTCCGCCACAAAGTGAGCAACCAAAAATACAGTCTTACTCTCACCGTGCAAGGTCATAGGGTTGAAGTGCATCGCATTTCCGGCCGCCATCCCAGCGCCGCAGGACTTGTTTTCCTTCATGAAGGCCTGGGCTCCGTCTCGCATTGGAAGGAGTTTCCAGCGCGAGTTGCCGAGGCTACCGGATCGCCTGTCACCGTGTATTCGCGCTACGGTTGCGGAAACTCCGCTCTACTCGCCGAACCGCGACCGGTGCGCTACATGCACGACGAGGCCTTGCACTCGCTGCCCGATCTTCTGGCGCAACTCCAAATCGAAAATCCAATCCTCATCGGCCATAGCGATGGCGCCTCCATTGCTCTCATCTACGCCGGCTGTCACGACCGTGTACGCGGCTTGGTCCTGCTCGCCCTACATGTGTTCGTTGAGGATCTGAGCGTTGCCAGCATTGCACTAGCGCGAAAAAGTTTCGAGACTACAAATCTTTCCGAGAAACTTGCCCGCCATCATCGCGATGCGGCGCGCACCTTTTGGGGATGGAATAACATCTGGCTTCATCCCGCCTTTCGCAGCTGGAACATTGAAGAACATCTGCCGCGAATCTCCTCTCCCATCCTCGTCATTCAAGGACTCGACGACGAGTACGGTACCCAGGCGCAAGTCCAGGCGATCGCAAACCAGGCTGGCGGTCCGGTGGAAACGCTTCTGCTCGCCGCATGCCGCCACTCGCCGCAGCGCGACCAACCCGGCGCCGTGCTAGCCGCGATCGCGAAGTTCGTGAAACGGTTCCCGGAACAAATTGGATCGTGATGGAGTCTGAATGTTTCAGGGCTCACTTCTTGGCGTATCAGGAGGCTCGCATGATATTGCGGCTGGCAGCATCGTTTGCGTTCGTGTCCTGCTTCGCTTCAATCATTTCAGCGCAGGCTGTTCCACAACGCCTCCGTGTCTCCGAAAACGTAGAACAGGCTTTCATAACCAAGAAAATCAATCCCATCTACCCACCGATCGCGCGGCACACCCGCATTCAAGGCTCCGTCATCCTGCAAGTACAGATCAGTAAATCCGGCGACGTGGAAAACATGCAGTTATTTAGCGGGCATCCGTTGCTCGCGCCTGCCGCCATCGATGCGGTCAAACAGTGGAAGTACAAACCTTACCTACTCAATGGCGAGCCAGTCGAAGTGCAAACTCGCGTGACCGTGAATTTCACGCTCCCCGATAAATCCCCGGCGTACGGCGTCGCCGGCGATGCGCCCGGAGGAATCCCGCCCGACGGAAAGGGAGGCGTCGTTTCCAGCACGCCAAGCGACGCAAACCAACGCGCCGTGCGGGTGCGCGTGTCGCAGGGCGTGATGGCGGGCCTTTTACTCACCAAGGTGCCACCCGAATATCCGCCCGCCGCCAAGGATCAGCACATTCAGGGCGTGGTTCTGCTGAGCGTCATCATCGACAGGCAAGGGAGTGTTTCAAATATTCAGTTGATCAGCGGACATCCACTACTCGCGCCCGCCGCCATCGACGCGGTCAAGCAATGGACGTACAAACCTTACCTGCTCAATGGTGAACCGGTCGAGGTCCAAACTCAAATCACGGTGAACTTTACGCTCTCGCAATAGAGATCGATGAGATGCGGCGGCCCAAATCAGGTTCTCGCAATTAAAAAATACGCCGCCCCTTGCGTCATTTCGTCATCTTCTGATTGGTCGGAGCCGGTGTCGCTGCGGCGGTCAGGGCATCCTTCGCCGACTTTGGCAGTTTGTCCGCATTCGCCACCAGCAGGCTCACCTGCCACATCTGCGTCGACGAAAGCGTCTTGTCGAATCCCGGCATTCCCGTCATGCGAATTCCGCCTGCAATCTTCCAATACGATTCTTCCGGAGCATCGTCGGTGACGCCTTTTCCTTCCATGAGTTTCGGCGGCTTGGGAAACATTCCCTGGGAGATCGCGCTGAGCGGTTGTCCCGGCACGCCATGGCAAACTGCGCAGTTGTCTTTGTAAACTTGCGCCCCCGCAACGAACGCAGCTTCATCGGCCGGGATGGGTGGAGCCTTGGGCATCTCTTTGCGCAACCGCGCGTGCAGCGCCAGTCCTGCGAGCATTTTTTCAAATGGCATGGGCGCTGACGATGTTGCCACCGGCGCCGTGCCGGATGAGAAATACATATAAACGCATACCGGAATCACGATTAATCCCACGATCAGACCGAATAGAAACTTGCCCATGTACCCTCTCCTGGAGCTTAAGTTGGACTTTGATACTAACGCAAACCTTAGAAATTCGCGTAGTCTGGCGTGGAGAAAAGGGGAAAAAGTTCAGAGCCGTCAATCGGCGTCGGAGGAAATCGCTCGGCACAGCTGCAATTTGTTCACATCTCCGCGCCCACTCAGTAGCAACTAACCTTACCGGAGGAAAATGGATGAAAGGATTGCTGCGGTCCTTCGCTTGCGGACTCGTTGTGTTATCAGCGACAACATTTTCTCCCGTCCCCGCCCACGCCTATTCCCTTCTGACACACCAAGAACTGATCGACCTCGCCTGGAACGGTTCCATTCGCCCCTTGCTGCTGGCGCGTTTTCCCGGAGCCACCGACGCTCAACTCGCCGAGGCGCACGCGTATGCTTACGGCGGTTGCGCCATTCAGGACATGGGATACTACCCATTCGGCAAGAAATTCTTCAGCGACCTGACTCATTACGTGCGCTCCGGCGATTTCATTGCCTGGCTTTTCCGCAATGCCCGCAGCATCGATGAATATGCATTCGCCATTGGCGCCCTTTCTCATTATCTGGGCGATTCCATCGGTCACTCGCAGGCGATCAATCCAGCCACTGGCGTGGAGTTTCCTAATCTGCGTCAGAGGTTCGGACCTGATGTGACTTACGATGAGAGTCCTCACGGTCACATTCGCACCGAATTCGCTTTCGATATTGAGCAAGCCACCCGGCAGGCCTTCGCGCCGCCCCCATACCTGGAGTTTATCGGCTTCCGGGTTCCCAGGAAATTTCTGGCGCAGGCATTTATCGATACTTATGGATTCGATATTCACGAAGTATTGGGCGAAGCCCGCCCTGCCTTGCGCAGCTACACCACTTCCGCGCGCCGCTTTGTCCCGGCATTCGCTGAAGCCGAGGTCGTGCTTCATCGCCATCAATTTCTTCCTCCTCCGGATGACGAGGCGTATCGCATCTTCGCCGAGCGCGTGGCTCGCACCAGCTACGACCGCCGGTGGAAACACACCTATCACGGACCCGGCTTCAAGGCGCATTTGTTGGCGATTTTCGTCTTTATCGTTCCGAAGATTGGCGCCGCCGCCGATTTGGCCATCAAGATCCCCAATCACGACACCGAAGAGTTGTATCTGCAGAGCGTAAACCGCACGGTTGATTCCTTCCACGCCGCCCTCGACAAGTTAGGTTCCGAGCCGAAAACGCTCATCGCGCTTCCCAATATCGATCTCGATACTGGGAATCACGTCAAGCGCGGCGAGTATCGCCGCACCGACCAGACTTACGCAAACCTGCTGCGCCGTTTAACTTCCAATCCCAATCGAACGATCCCCGTCGACGTTCAGCAGAACATCCTCGAATTTTATTTGGCATCGAAAACAGCCCTCGATCCCGGCCCGCAAGTGCAAGCACAACTCGAAGTCCTAAAGCGCATGAAGACCGCCGATGGCCTGAGACCCGAACCCGAACCCGCGCCCGCGCCCGCGCCCAAGAAGTGATCGTTCGCGCGGTGCTAAACTCAGCATCGCCATGTTGACGCATCTCGAATGCACTCGCTGCGGCGAACACTATGCCGCCGATCGCCCGCAATCCGTATGCCCCAAAGACGGCGGCATTCTTTACGCTCGCTACGACCTGCCCGCGATCAAGCGCGCCTTTTCTCCCGCGCGCCTTGCGGGACGCGCGCCCACCATGTGGCGTTACGACGCTGTTCTTCCCAACGCAAATCCTGTTTCGCTGGGCGAAGGCTTCACTCCAATGCTTCCCAGCCGCGAATATTCCAACGTCTACATCAAGGACGAGGGCCTGAATCCCACCGGATCGTTCAAGGCTCGCGGACTCTCCACATGCGTGACCATGGCCCGTCACTACGGCTTGAAGAAACTCGCGATTCCCTCCGCCGGCAACGCCGCCAGCGCACTCGCGGCCTACGCCGCCCTGGCCGGACTCGAAGCGCACATCTTCATGCCCAAGGATGTTCCGATGGCCAATCGCATTGAGTGCGACTATTACGGCGCGCACGTAACTTTCGTCGACGGCCTCATCAGCGACTGCGCCCAAAAAGTCGCTGACCTGAAAAAAGAGAGCGCGTGGGAAAAAGAAGGATGGTTCGACGTTAGCACCACCAAAGAACCTTATCGCGTCGAAGGCAAAAAAACGATGGGCTACGAAGTCGCCGAGCAACTCGGATGGCGTATGCCGCAGGGCATCATCTATCCCACCGGCGGCGGAGTCGGTCTGCTCGGCATGTGGAAGGCCTTCGAAGAAATGGAAGCTCTCGGCTGGATCGGCCGCGAGCGTCCTAAAATGATCACTGTGCAATCCGCCGGTTGCGCGCCCATTGTCAAAGCCTGGGATGAACGCCGTCCCACCGCCGACATGTGGCCGAATGCCGCGACCCTGGCTTCAGGACTGCGTGTTCCCAAACCCTACGGCGATTATTTGATCCTCGATATTCTGATGAAGAGCAACGGCACCGCCATCAGCGTCACCGACGAAGAAATTCTCGATGCCACGCGTCACTGGGCAAAAGTCGAAGGCATTTTCGCTGCCCCCGAAGGCGCAGCTTCGCTCGTCGCCTACCGCAAACTCCGTGCCAATGGCTTCTTCAAACCCGAAGACACGGTCGTGCTATTCAACACCGGCAGCGGCCTGAAATATCTGGACATCTTCGACGTAAGTGTGGAGCGGGCGCTCTCGCCCGCGAAGCCAGCCCAAGCGGTAAAGCCGGCAGCTCGCCAGATCGGTGGCATCATCGGCCCATATTGAAAGCGGCGGTACTCGGTGTCCTCTGTAGTTAAAATGGTTTTGTCGCCCATGACTACGCGTCTCTACTACAACGATTCCTTCCTCTACGACTTCGACGCGGAAGTCCGCGAAGTCCTCGCAACCCCGCGTCCGGGCCTCGTTCTCGACCAGACCGCGTTCTATCCCACGAGCGGCGGCCAGGTCTTCGACACCGGATGGATTGCCGCCGACCCAAATTCCAAACTTCGCGTCACCGAAGTTGCCGAGTCCGAAGATGGCAAGCTGATCCACTATCTCGAAGCGCCGGTCGACTTGAGACCGGGAACCCGCATCCGCGGCCAGATCGATGCCACGCGCCGTCGCGACCACATGCAGCAGCATTCCGGCCAGCATGTGCTCTCCGCCGCATTTATCCGCCTCTACGGAATGCAAACCGTCTCGTTCCACATGGCGGAGGATTACTGCTCCATCGATCTCGATACGCCGACGTTGACCAGGGAACAAATCGAATCGGCCGAGCGCCTCGCCAACGAAATCATTCTCGAAAACCGCACCGTCGATATTCGCTTCGTAAGTCGCGACGAGGCAGGGAAGTTGGGCCTGCGCAAACTTCCGCCCACGGAACGCGATAAACTCCGCCTCATCGACATCCACGACTTCGACCTCACAGCCTGCGGCGGCACACACGTCGCCCACACCGGGCAGATCGCCAGCATTCAGCTTCGCAAGACTGAAAAAGTTCGCCAGGGATGGCGCGTCGAATTCGTCGCCGGGCAGCGCGCCGTCTCCACCGCGCGCCGCGACTTCACTACACTCACCGAAACTGCCGCTCTTTTTTCCGCCAACATTTACGACGTTCCGCAGCAGGCTCGCAAATCGCTCGACGAGATCAGAGTGCTTCGCAAGCAGAACGAACAGTCGCAGATTGAATTAGCTGGCGCCTACGCTTCGGTCCTGCTCGCCGATGTTCCCGAAAGCCAAGGCCGAAGAATTCTCGTTCGTACGCTCTCCGACCGCGATTTGAACTTCGTGAAACTGTTGGCGCAAAAGGTGACTCGTTTGGCGCCCAACGTGGTCGCCCTTCTGGCCACGACTTCGCCGCAGCCATCGTTGGTGTTCGCGCAATCCCCAGGTCAGCCCTTCGACATGGGCGCGCTTATAAAGGATACGATGACAAAGCTCGGAGGGCGAGGCGGCGGCAGCAAAGACATGGCGCAGGGTGGCGTTCCCAATGCCGAAGGGATACAAGCTAGCTTGCAAAGTGTGGCGGCGACGCTCACCGCATGAGCGTCGTTGTGGTCGATTGCCTGACAGCCGAGGCGGCCGTCATTCCGTAGATCAGGCTTGCTGTCTCCGCGCCCGTTCCCACCAAACCTTAGGATCATCGGGCCGGTTCAGCATGTTCGACAATTCTTGCTTGATCTCGCGCAAGCGATTCGTACGTAACTCGAGTGCCGTCTGATCAAGCACGTTATGGTCGCCCTTTTCCGCGAATCGGGCATTCAGGTTGCGCAAGTCCGCAATTTCCTGGCGAAGGCTGGAGAGATGTTCCGCAATATAAGGCATCTCTCTCATCATACGCTCTATTTGTGCGACCGCCCTGGAATTCCATCGGAGCGCTGTTCTCCGCGAACTCTGAGGATGTTCTCTGCGTTCTCGGCGGTTCGCGGCTTTTCGTTTTGCACTGTATGCAAGGGCTCCGCCAAGTATGGGATGATTCTCTTTCAGGGTGATTCGCGATGAGCCACAAAGCATGCGCCATTGGTGCAGGAACGAATGGGCTGGCGGCAGCCATCGTTCTTGCTCAAGCGGGATTCTCTGTGGACGTTCTCGAGGCCCAATCCACGCCGGGTGGAGCGGCCCGCACGATGGAGTTAACGCTGCCCGGCTTTCGCCATGACTTCGGGTCAGCCGTATATCCGTTGGGCGCTGCGTCACCGTTCTTTTCTTCACTCCCTCTCCGCGATCACGGCCTCCAGTGGATTCACTCTCCCGCCGCTCTCGCGCATCCGCTCGACGACGGCACTGCAGTTCTGTTGCATCGCGACCTCGCCACGACCGCCAGTTCACTCGGCCGCGATGGGAAGGCCTGGGACCAACTCATGCGTCCTTTCGTCGAGCATTGGCGGGAACTCGCTCCCGAAATTCTTCGTCCAGTTTCCTTTTTTCCACGTCATCCCTTGCTGATGGCCCGCTTTGGGATGGTCGCGATGCAGTCGGCTCAGGCGGTCGCCAGCCGATTTCGCGAGGCACGCGCTCGGGCGTTGTTCGCCGGCTGCGCGGCCCATTCGTTTCTCGCTTTAGACGATCCCCTGAGCGCCGCCTTCGCAATCCTCATGGCGGTGCCTGCGCACGTCGTCGGCTGGCCCATTGCTCGCGGCGGAGCTCAGTCCATCACCAACGCTCTGTGCTCGGTTCTCTCCACTCTCGGAGGCAAGGTCCACACCTCCTCGCCGGTCGACAACTTGGCGGCGCTATCGAACTACGACCTGTTTCTCTGCGATCTGACTCCGCGGCAGCTTCTGCGAGTTGCAGGGAAAAAATTCTCATCAAGCTACCAGCGCCGGCTTGAGCAGTATCGTTACGGCGCGGCCGCTTTCAAAATCGATTACGCCCTGAATGCACCCATACCCTGGAAGGCCCGAGAATGCCTGCAGGCCGCGACCGTGCATCTGGGCGGAACCTTTGAGGAGATCGCTGACTCGGAAAAGGCGGTGCAACGCGGCCAGCATTCCGAACGTCCGTTCGTGCTGCTGGTACAACCTAGTCTGTTCGATACCTCGCGCGCTCCCGCCGGCAAACACACAGCTTGGGCTTATTGCCACGTGCCGAACGGGTCCCGCGTCGACATGCTCGACAAGGTGGAGAACCAGATTGAGCGCTTCGCTCCCGGTTTTCGCGACTGTGTATTGGCGCGTCGTGTCCTGTCCCCCGTCGATCTCGAAAGCATGGATGCGAACCTCGTGAGCGGCGACATTGGAGGCGGCGTCATGGATATTCGCCAGTTTCTGTTTCGCCCAACGCGTCGCTACTACGCAACGTCGGCGCGCGACGTCTTCATCTGCTCATCGTCTACTCCGCCCGGTGGCGGCGTTCACGGCATGTGCGGCTACCACGCCGCCAAGATGGCGCTAGCCAAAACTCTGCGCAAGTAGCGACAGCTGAGGCGACTCGGCTGTCGCTTCGTGGACTTATTCGCGACGTCCCTCCGGCGGGAACTCAATCGCGTGAATCGCCCCGTCCTCCCCGCGCTCCAGCGTGGGCGCGTACAATCCCACGAACTGCCGCCTCCACCACAATCCTTGCGATCGCTTTTCCGCCATCGTTGTGAACCAATATTGCCAGATCACAGCTCGCACTCGGTGCGGCGGCTGATGCGGAAACGGATTGCCGGCAAAAAGATTGAGTACATCGGCATCGTTAGCCAGCAATCGCAACTCAGTTCGCGGCACGATCGAATATTCCCGCCACGTGCCCAGCGACGCGAACCAAAGGTTCCAATCGAATCGCGGCTGGTATGGCGCGTAGATGCCCGGAGCCTTATCCAGCGCTTGTGGCTTGTAGCGGAACGGATAAGGCACCCAAGTTTTCCCATCGTCCGAACCTTGAAACTCGATTTCATACCTGCCCCGCGTCATGATGCCAAAAAGCCCATAACGATTGGCGATGCGGAACGGCTCCAGCGCCACCACCGGCCACAAAGGCGGGGATATTGGCGCGAACGAGATCAGTTCCGCCGCCGTGACATAGAAAACCCAGGTAAGCATGACGGCGCTAAGCGTAAGTTTCGCGACTTTGAAAGGGCGATGAGTAAGTTCCGGCGTTTGCGCTTCGGTCGAGCCCTCAAGCAGAGATCCTTTCCATCGCCCGGGAAAAAAGCGCAGCAGAAAACTGTCATCGAGCAACAGCACTCCCAGGCACAAAACCAGGTAGTTCAGGAAAGTGTAGTTCGCGGTGAGAATCACGCCCACTTCCCACGGCGTCACGATCCAAAAACACACGATGCGCCAGCGGCGAGGCAGAAATAGCATGAACACCAATCCCAACTCGAGCGCGAGCGTGGCGAACGCCGTCGACGCATGGAACCAATGCGGCAAGTGCTGCACGTACCAGCCAATCCATGTGGGCAGCGGGCCGTTCTGGTAGTACTCGTCCATGGCAGTGAAATGGCGCCACTCGGTATCGCCTCCTGCAATCTTCGCAACCCCGGATTCGAAGTAGATGCGAAACCATTCCCATTGCAGCAGGAATAAACTGGCGCGCATCGGCGGCGATGCGCGTCCAAGCCGGGGACGTAGCCCCGGCGGCGCAAAGAAGAGCGAGATGAAGCCCGCCTCGAGCAACATGCCGTCCGATTGATATTCCGAAAAATCCTGCGCCGAGCTGACGAACGACAAGAAACAGACAAAGCAAATTGCCAGCATGACGCGCGGCCAAATATTCAAGACGAGCAGCAGGGAAGCGGCCATGCCGACCCAACACAGGGCGATCAACATATGCGGCCCACTCGAAATCCAAAGTAGAGTGGGGGCGAACCAAAGGCCGCGCACCGTGCCAAACGATCGCACTACGGCCTGCAGATATTGGTTAGCGGGAAGGATTCCCTGCGGTCCGATGAGTCCGCGGATTTGAAACACCAGCGAGAAGAAGGCGGAAAAATAAATCCCGCCCAGCGCGCGCAGGAACAGCCAGCGGGGAACAAGGCGGTCGACGGCGCCCTGCTCCGAGTCGAAGAAGCGTCGGATGGCGGAAGAAAGCCGGTCCATGGCGCTCGCCGGTGTGGCGTTCGCAATTATAGCGAGGGAGGAAGGGCCCGGCGTGCGCGCAGCGCTGCTCATGGCCGAGCCCTCAAGGCAATGCTTATGCGGCGATTCTGCGAACCGCCTTGCGTGTCCGCTCGATCAGAGTCGGCTGGCCGACTGGCACGCTCGCTTCCCAGGGTTCCTCAACGCCCATCAGCGCCAGCGCTCCGCCCGCCAGCGCCATGTTCTTCATGAACATGACCATGTTATTCATGCGAGCTTGGGGATCCTCATCGCGCCAGAAGTCGTGCATGATGGGAGAGACTCCCGCCAGAAAACCGAGCAGCGCCATGGCGCCAAGCTTGGGCTTCACCCCGAGCAAGATACTGGCGCCGCCCAGCAAAAGCGGAACTGCCGATAACGTTACCGCCAGTTCTGGCTGAGGCACGCCCTTGGACCGCGCGTACCCAGCCATCGACTTGCGATCTTTTAGGTGGCTGATTCCGCTGTTAATAAAGAATCCGGCAAACAGCAAACGACCAATAAGAAATGGGGCCTTCATTCAAGTTCTCCTTCAGCGGAAGTTCCGCCTGATGTACGAGCGCGCCCAGTTGGGATGAGGAAAGGCCGACAGCAGTTGGC
>DATBEI010000005.1:0-51291 GCA_036269595.1 Candidatus Sulfotelmatobacter sp. | reverse complement strand
CGCGTCCAGCTCAAACTGTCGCTGAACTGGTTGTTGGGCACAAAGGCAGTCGTAGGGCGTGTGAAGGGAACCAGGCTGTCGATCCCACTCAGAAAAACTCCCGGATACACCGAGGTACCACCGTATTGCTGTCCCTGCCGGATAAACCCCCAGTGAAAATCATTGATCAGCTTGGGAGTGAGCAGCGAGGTGAGTCCAACGGTGATGCCCTTGCTGTCGTCCAGCAAGTTCGTGGTTGCCGGCTCCCCAGGAAACTGTTGCGGTCCCGGCTCCTTGAAATTTTGCATCTCTCCGCGCGCAAACAACGTTTCGGAGCCGTTCGATGTAATGTGGTAATCGAGACGCGTAATGTAGGTGTTGAAGCTGCGGTCAACGTTTGGGGAGAAGCGAAACCCCAGAGTATTCGAACCATCGCCGGCGCTCAATTCATTGGCCGCTGGATACTGATTGAGAAGGGCCAGAACCGCCTGATTGACCCCGATGCCTAACGGATCCATCCCTTTGATTTGAGTGAAATTGAGTCCGTTGTAGCCGGCCTGTACGGGGTATTGTTTGTTGTCCACGCCCGTGACCGTCCCTCCCGG
Source organism: Candidatus Sulfotelmatobacter sp. (assembly GCA_036269595.1). GTDB lineage: Bacteria > Acidobacteriota > Terriglobia > Terriglobales > Acidobacteriaceae > Sulfotelmatobacter. The sequence continues at coordinate 50,707 of DATBEI010000005.1, read as the reverse complement.
ACATTGGGTGGGGTCGGCACATAAGTACTCCAGGATGCCCGCTCGCAGAGTCGGACTGGGGACTGTCCGCAATTGGCTGCTGCCCTCGGCGTCGCGCCGACCCTCGTAGTTGGCGAAGAAGAAGAGACGGTTTTTCAGGATCGGGCCGCCGACGGTGACGCCAAATACGTTGCGCAGGAGCTTCGGCGCGGTGTTGGATTGGCCGCTGGTTAGCTGCGAATTCTTCAAAAAAGGATCGTTGGCGCTGAAGATTGTGTTGCGGTTGTACTCGTATGCTGAAGCATGAAAAACGTTGGTGCCGCTCTTGGTGACGAGCGACACCTGCCCGCCGCTGGAATAGCCGGCATCTGCATTGGAGTTGGCAGTGGTGACCCGGAACTCCTCGACCGAGTCGGGCGGCGCGTTAAGAACACTGGTGAAAGCGTAACCATTGTTTTGGTCGTTCACTCCAATGCCGTCCAAAGTGACATTTGACTGGTCGCTGCGAACACCATTCACCGCGCCGCTCCGCGTGTCTGTGGCTTGATTCGCCTCCGCGGCTCCTCCTAAGTACGCCACTCCAGGCTGCAAGCTCAACAGATAGGTCACGTTGCGGTCGGCAATGGGCAGTTCCGCAATCTGGGCTTGCTCGATCACGTTGCCCAGCGTTGCGTCGGTACGGTTTATGAGCGGAGCTTCGCCTTCCACGTTCACCTCCGTCGTCCCGCCCGCCACTTGGAACTTGATGTTGACGGTCGAAGTCGACTTCACCACCAGCGTAACCTTTGGTACGACAAACGGAGCGAATCCCCTTGCCGCTGCTTCCAGCTTGTAGTCGCCCGGTGGGACTTCCAGAAATTGGTACAGTCCCGAGGCATTGCTCGTCGTCGTCCTCTGGAACCCTGTCGCGGCTTCGGTCAGCGTGACCTCCGCTTTCGAAACTGACGCTCCCGAAGCATCCGTGACACTACCGCTCAACTGGCTGGCAGCTTGTGCAGCGAGCCACGGCGTCAACAGCGCGAACGTAGCGCATAGAATCAGCCCGCGCCTTACTTTCCTTACCCAGCGCATGTCTAAGGCAAATCCCAGACCTTGCTTCTGACCGTCCGTCTGCTGAGGAATGCTTCTCATCGAGAGTCTCCCGGGAAGAAGGCCGCGAACGCCAAAACACGTACACAACCACGTGCGCGTGCTTCGCACTGTTCGCCCCTTTTTCGATTTCCCTGTGCTTGATTTTGTGGGAATGCCAGATCCACCCCGCCCAGAGTGGCGGCATTATAGCCGAACACGGGAACAATGTTCATGAAGAAAAATAATTGTCCCGATGTGATCTTTTTGTTATGACAGATCGCCGACGAGCTGTCAGCCCCGCTTTCCGGATGAAGCCGTTCTCTGGAGTCAGACGAGCGTGAACTAAGCAGCCTTCTCCACCGGAAGCCCCGCTTTGATCCAGCCCTGTTTCCCTTCGGGATAGTGCGCCACGTTTTTGTAGCCCAGCGCCGCCAATTCACGGGCAGCGTATTCGCTGGCGTGTCAATGCGTATTCGCGCAGTAGGTGACGATCTCAGCGTTCTTGTTGGACAATAACTGTGGGGCAAGTTCCTTGATCTGTTCGGGTGGGATGTTTAAAGCTCCGGGTATGTGCGCTTCTCGGTAGCGTTCCGGTGCAAGAGTCTCGACGACCGTAACTTGCTTTCGGTCAAGCTTTGATTTCAGTTCTTTAGTGGAAATTGCTCGATCCATATCAGTCTCCTCGGAGATCACGGATTGGATGCAGAGTTTCTCTCTTCGGTTTCTAGCTTGCAGGCGGGCTGGATCTGAAGGTCCCGAATTCTTGTGCAGTTTTAGCTCTCGATGTCGCCTAGCCGGACGGTCGAGGATTCAGCTCGGCAACAAACCCCGTACCGTTGCCAGAGCCGAAACCAAGGACTATGCGCGAGCGCTTCGTCGTGCCTTCGATTCGCCGCAGAGATGTCGCTTGCGCTGAGTGGCCTGATGTCCGGCGCTTCGAACATTTCCTGCAGCTGCTCAATCTCGTTAATGATGCGTTCAACGTCCATGTGTGACAATCATCTAAGATAAGGCGCAGAGCGTCAACCTGCGGCAACTAGCCTGAAATCCCTCGCTTTGTTACCGGATACACGGCCCAGAGGATATCCTATTGGCTGATACTTTAACCGAAGATGGAGGACGTAAGCGAGTACCGGGGTAACACTGCCCAAATTGCCGACAATCACTCATTGGAAGCGGAATCAAAAAACTTCTTGATTTGCGCCCAATATTTTCTAACCACGTAATCGGTGCTGATGTGCCCGCCCCGGCTAAGCGACTTCAACGTGGTTCGCGTAATTTCCGCGAACAGCCTGCTGCGTTCATAGGGAACGTTCGGATCGTCCTTGGCGTGGAACATCAGCACCTTGGAACCATCGATTTCTTTCCTGTGGTGCCAAGGGTTGTAGAACGAGCCGCTGCGGAGTTTGTTCCAGTTTGCATCCGAGAGCCGATACCCATTCCCGAACGCTTGCCGGATGTAGTCGGCATAGTTCGATTTCGAGGTCTCGGCTTTCCCCGCGTTATCCAGAATGCCCCAATCCACGACTGGGCAGTTTGCGACTACACGCTTAACTCGCGGGTCAAGCGACATCAGAATTGCGGCAGCACCGCCGAAACTGCCGCCAATGACGAAGACGTGATCTGGCGCAAGTTGGAAACGCTGACCGAAGGCGATCTCTTCCAGTTCCTTTGGCAGTTCGTCGAGGATGTCGAGGATATCTTCGTGAGGAGGTTTGGCAAGAAACTGGCCACCGCTTTCCCACGCCCCGCGATAGCGAGGGTAGATGACCCAAAAGCCCTTTGCCGCTAGAAATTCAGACAATGGCTGTTTGCGAGGAATCGACGGCATGCCGTCGCACAAGATGATGAGCCTTTGCTTCTTTTGCCTTCGAGACGGAGGTAGGAATTCCGCAACGATTTCGTTCTTAAATCGGGCTCGGAACATGTTCAGGCATTATCGCTTAGGCAGACGAGCCACCCAAACGCGCTTAGGGATTTGATTGTTATTCGCAACTTTTTAGCTCATATACCAGCCACCATTGACTGAAATCGTCTGCCCCGTCATGTAGCCATTCATCGCCAGCATCACCGCCACCAATGCCACATCATCCACCGAACCAAAATGCCCCATCGGGATGAGATTCGGATTCGCGTTGGGGTTGCTGGTCACCATGTCCGTCTCGATCAACGCGGGGGCGATGGCGTTCACCGTAATCCCTTCTCGAACGAATGATGCGGCGCAGGAGTGCGTCAGCCCGATGATCCCCGCCTTGGACGCAGCGTAGTGCGCCCCGACGGCCCCGCCCGTCTGAGCAGCGACCGAAGACAGGTTGATGACGCGCCCCCATTTCCTTTGCCGCATTACGCCGATCACCGCCTGAGTCACTAAGAAGACCGACTTTAGATTGACGGTGAGCACCTCGTCCCATTCCACTTCCGTAATCTCCTCCAATTTGCGCGGATGGGCGATTGCGGCGTTGTTGACGAGGATGTCGATTCCTCCAACACGCTCCTCAACCTCGGCGACCATGCGCTTCACTTCGGAGGCGATGGACACGTCAGCTTGAACTGCTACCGCTTTCCGTCTCATCCCTTTGATTTCGCCGCAGATCGCGTTTGCGGCGTCGGCCCGCTCACGGTAATTCACTGCGACATCGGCACCGGCACGAGCCAATGCCACGGCGACGGCGGCTCCGATTCCGCGACTTCCGCCTGTTACGAGAGCAACTCGACCCTTGAGGTCTTTCATGTGGTCATTGTATGCGCGAGGCAGGATTGCCTGTTCGTCGCATGGCTAGCGGGCATGGCACGGTAAGAAAGGATTGGACGTGCCCGAAGTCGTAGAATTTACGAAGAGCAACAAGCCATTAAATTGAGCATGAAGGGCCTGGCTTTGGCGTCGAAAGTCCTATGGGAAGTCGCGATGCTGGGTGGGTGGCCGCTGTAATGCCTAGAATGTTTCTGGATGACCTGCCGGAGTCTTTCACCCGCGCCTCGAAGCAAGCAAAACCGCGGCTGCGATGGCCGCCAGGCAGGCGCCGATCCAGCGGCGGCCGAGACTTGTTCTAACTTCCCAACTGATTTCGTGTGCCTGCCTGTCGAATGTCCCATGCGCACCGTAATCGCCCTTCAATGGTTCCCACAAGTTATTCAGCCGGTTTGGATCTTCTGGCTCGGAGGTTTGCTGCGAATCAAACCCGGTCTTTCCGAGATAGCGGTCGAGCAAACCGGGAGCCACTTTATTGCCAACAATGGCCTCTACTGTAGGCCAGCCAGCATAAATTTCCCGCCGAGAGTGATGTGCGGCCCAATAGATCGCTCTAGCGCCCACTTCTGGCTGAAAGATAGGTGGCACAGGCTGAGCCTTATGCTTCAAACGACTCTTGACCCAACCAAACTGCGGCGTATTCAAAGCGGGCATCTGTACCATGGTTACCTGAACATTGCTCTTGTCATGAATCAGTTCGCAGCGCAATGAATCTGTGAATCCTGCAATGGCGTGCTTAGCTGCACAGTATGCGGATTGAAGAGGGATGCTGCGATATACCAACGCAGAGCCGACTTGGACGATGGTTCCTCGATCCCTCGGCAACATGCGTTTCAAAGCGGCGAGCGTGCCGTACACAACTCCCAGGTACGTGACTTCCGTGACCCGCTTGTATTCTTCGGCCTGCATTTTCTTCACTGGAGAAAACACCGACGCCATTGCATTGTTCACCCAGATATCAATCGATCCGAACTCCTGCTCGACTGCAGCAGCAGCTTTCTCAATGGCATTAGCATCGGCGACATCCAGAGGAAGTACCATTGCACTCCCGCCTGCCGATTCGATCTCCCGCTTAGCAGCCTCAAGTCCGTCGACGCCGCGAGCGATGAGACCGACCTTAGCTCCATGTCTTCCGAACTCTCGTGCCGTGGCCCTGCCTAATCCGGCCGAGGCTCCGGTAATCACAACGACCTCGTTCTTCAATTCGTAACCGTCCCTCTGACTGGTGTGCGAGGTCTAAATCAGTTCGCGCACCTGGTCGGAAAGTGTGGTCAGAGCAATTTTCTTTCTATTCGGTTCTCCGCGCGCTAACGATTCGGCGAAGTGCAACGCTTGATCTGCCTTGACCTTTGCTGGCATGGGTGGCTCAAAAGGATCAACTGCCGCTTGCAAAATCGCAGGGCCGGGAGCGGCAAGAAATTCGTCCATGGCCCGTCCGCAATCGGCTGGATCCTCAACGCTGAAGCCCAGGCCGCCGCATGCATGGGCGAAAGCCGCGAAATCGATGGGCTGCAGATCAACACAGTATTCCGGATTACCAAGGAACACCATCTGCTCCCATTTGATTTGTCCAAGCGTGTTGTTCTTGATGATGACAACTTTGATGGGCAGCTTGTACTTCACCGCAGTCACGAAATCCGCCATCAACATGGAGAACCCGCCGTCGCCGACAAACCCGACGCATTGGCGGTTCGGGAAGGCAATCTGCGCGGCAATTGTGTATGGCAACCCCGGCGCCATCGTGGCTAGATTTCCGGAGAGCGTGTGCATTTGCCCGCGACGCGCCAAAATGTGCCTCGCCCACCACGTCGCGATGGTTCCGCTATCGCAGCTGACGATGGCGTCGTTTCTTAACCGCTTTCCCAGTTCCCATGCCACGACCTGCGGCTTCATGGGCATGTCGCGCCGTGTGGCACGCTTCTCCATCAGTTCCCACCAGTCCTTCATTCCAGCCTGCGCTGCCTGCAGGAACTTTCGGTCCTCCTTGCGCTTCAGAAGAGGAATCAGCTCGCGCAATGTATCTCGGCTGTCACCGACCAATCCCACTTCGACTGGATAACGGAGTCCAATGCGTTTTGGGTCGAGTTCTATCTGGACGCCTTTTGCCTGTCCCGGTTTCGGCATGAACTCGATGTAAGGGAATGAGGTTCCCACCATTAATAACGTGTCGCAATCCTCCAGTGCTTCCTGGGAAGGTTTGGTTCCGAGAAGGCCGATGCCGCCTGTGGTGTATGGGCTGTCGTCCGGCACGGCGGCCTTTCCGAGTAACGGTTTCACGATTGGCGCAGCCAGCAGTTCAGCGGTTTGTTCCAATTCGTCGGTGGCATTCAATGCGCCACGGCCGGCTAGAATCGCGACCTTCTTTCCCCGGTTGAGAATGTCGGCTGCTCGTTCCAGGTCAACGTGATTCGGAAGGCGTGCACTGCGGGCGCTGACGTCCGAGGTATGGTGTGGAATATTGCGGCTCGAAGCCTGCTTCTTCTTGACCTCTTTTTCTTGAAGGTCAACCGGGAACGTGATGTGAGCTACTCCGTGGTAGGCCAGAGCAGTCCGGCACGCTAATTCGGTAATGTTCTCCACATGCGTCGGGCCCATGATTCGTTCGTTGAACACCGCGACATCCATGTAAAGTTTGTCGAGCGCTACATCTTGCTGGGTAAATGTGCCAATGAGATCGTGAAACTGAAGACCTGTGATCGCCAGTACCGGCTGTGTGTCTAACTTGGCGTCGTAAAGCCCGTTCAGAAGATGAATACCGCCCGGACCTGAAGTAGCGAGACAGACGCCTAACTTGCCGGTGAACTTGGCATATCCACACGCCATGAATGCAGCAGCTTCTTCATGGCGCACTTGAATGAATCGAATTTTTTCTTCGTGCGTCCTGAGAGACTCCACGATGCCGTTAATTCCGTCACCCGGAAGTCCAAAAATAACTTCCACGCCCCAGTCCAACAATGTCTCCACTAATACATCCGCTGCCGTCATACAAAGGTCCTCCGTGCGAATCAAAATGGTCGAGTGTCGTAGTTCAGATGCAATCCGAAACACGGCAGTTCACATCGACGCGGGAAATTTTGGGCCTGCAAAGCAGGGCTGAACGATGTTCGCGAACCCGTTCATGCTGTTTCACAAATCAGCAATAAATTTATGATTTCCTGCCTACCTCTTTTCCCAAAAAACTCATCACATTTGTAGATTCGGACGCGCGCGGCCGTGAATCAATACCGTATTCACTGCAGCAGCAATCCGCAGATCGACCCCGCTCGAAGGAGGTTGCCACGTCATCGCAGACAACGGTTAGCCGAGTAGAGGTAGCCGCGTACACCGTACCTACGGACTTCCCCGAATCCGATGGCACTCTCGAGTGGAACTCTACGACTCTTGTCTTGGTTCAAGCACACGGCGGAAATAAAACTGGCATCGGCTATACCTACGCGGATACGGCAACGGCCACCCTCATTCGAGACTTGTTGTCGAGCCTAGTGAAAGGCGCCGATGCCATGGCTCCAGCACTGATCTGGAACGCAATGGTGTCGCGTATTCGTAACCTGGGGCGCCCCGGAATTGCCTCGATGGCCATCTCAGCCGTTGATGCCGCGGTCTGGGATTTAAAGGCTCGCCTGCTGAACGTTCCCTTACTCACGCTTTTGGGTGCCGTGCGCAACTCGGTTCCCATCTACGGGAGTGGCGGATTCACCTCATATTCCACGAAACAACTCCAGACACAGCTTGCCGGCTGGGTTAACCAGGGCATCACTCGCGTAAAGATGAAGGTTGGCCGCGATGCGAGAGCCGACGTAGGAAGAGTTCGTGAAGCTCGAACCGCAATTGGCGACGAGACCGAACTCTTCGTCGATGCCAATGGCGCCTACAGTCGAAAGCAGGCACTGGAGCAGGCAGAGCGGTTTGCGGATATGAATGTCAGCTGGTTTGAGGAGCCGGTGTCGTCCGATGATCTCGCGGGCTTGCGGCTCCTACGAAATCGCGCTCCAGCGGGGATGGATATTGCGGCTGGTGAATATGGCTACGAAGCGGGATATTTTAGCCGCATGCTCGGCGCTGGAGCTGTCGATGTCCTGCAAGCGGATGCTACCCGTTGCGGAGGCGTTACTGGGTTTCTGCAAGCAGCAGCCCTGTGCGAAGCGCATCAGGCTCCGCTCTCCGCTCACACTGCCCCTTCCATCCACACTCACCTTGGGTGTGCGGTTACAGCCCTGCGCCACTTGGAATATTTTCACGATCACGTTCGCATCGAAAATATGTTCTTCGACGGCGCACGTTTACCGGTAAATGGAAAGTTATCGCCCGACCTTACGCGGCCGGGCATGGGAATTGAATTGAAGCGCGCGGATGCTGAGCGCTTTGCAGCCTAAGGAGGGATACAAGATGTCCGCGAGTCGCGTTCCGCTGGTCGCAACGGAAGAACTGAAACAATCATGGCGGAAACATTCACAGAATGTTGATGCTGCCGCACTGGAGAAGAATCTGCGGCAGGTAGTAAGTGGCGAAGTTCGCTTCGATGCTGGAAGCAGGGCGCTTTATGCAACCGATGGGTCCAACTACCGGCAAGTTCCCATTGGTGTTGTCATTCCCAAATGCAAAGAGGACGTTATCGAGACTGTCGCGGTATGCCGCAGGTTCGGAGCGCCGCTCTTGTCGCGAGGCGGAGGCACGAGCCTGGCGGGGCAATGCTGCAATGTTGCGGTGGTTATCGATTGGTCGAAATATCTTCACAACATCGTCGAGTTGAATACGAAACAAAAATATGCTCGCGTCCAGCCGGGAACAGTCTGCGACACGCTCCGAAATGCCGCAAAGCCTCACATATTGACCTGGGGGCCTGACCCAGCCACGCATGACCACTGCACCTTCGGCGGCATGCTTGGCAACAACTCTTGCGGTGTTCACGCACAAATGGCGGGCAAAGCGGCAGAGAACGTGCTCTCGATGGACATCCTTCTCTACGACGGCACGCAAATGACGGTCGGACCGATGGATGAACAGCAACTTGCCGCAAAGATCGCTAAAGGTGGCCGAGAAGGATCCGTCTACGCGCAACTTAAGTCGCTGCGCGACCGATATGCCAATCTGATACGAGAGAGATATCCCCGCATCCCCCGGCGAATCTCGGGATATAACCTCGACCACCTGCTCCCCGATGGAGAGGGCCGCTTCAATGTTGCGCGAGCTCTCGTCGGCAGCGAGAGCACCTGCGTCACCATTCTGGAAGCGCAAGTCCGGCTCGTCTACAGTTATCCCAAACGAGTTCTTCTCGTACTCGGATATCCCAGCATCTATGAGGCGGGGGATCACGTTCCGAAGATTCTTGAATACAAACCGATCGGATTTGAGGGCCTCGACAACTTTCTGATCAACAACGTGAAGAAGAAGGGCATGCCCCAGATCGATGATCTTTCCGACCTTCCCGAAGGCAAGGGATGGCTCGTCGTGGAGTTTGGTGCGGGCACTATTGATGAAGCGGAGCAGCAGGCGCGAGCAGTCATGGCGGCGCTGGAAGGAGCGGGCGCGCCGTCCATGAAGCTCTACGTCGACGAATCCGAGCAGCAAAAGGTGTGGGATGTACGTGAAGCTGGACTGGGAGCTACCGCGTTCGTTCCTGGAGAACCGCTGACATGGGAAGGATGGGAGGACTCGGCCGTTTCACCTGACAAAGTTGGAGATTATCTCCGTGATTTATGCCGGCTCTACGAGAAATATGAATACCGCTCCGCTCTCTACGGACACTTCGGACAGGGCTGCATCCATTGCCGTGTGGATTTCGATCTGATGAGCGCGCCCGGAATTCGCAAGTGGCGATCGTTTATGGAGGAAGCCACCGATCTTGTCACCAGTTACGGAGGTTCAATTTCCGGCGAACACGGAGATGGACAATCGAAAGCCGAATTCCTTTACAAGATGTTCGGGCCGGAGCTGATCGAGGCCTTCCGGGAATTCAAGTCCACTTGGGATCCCGATTGGAAGATGAATCCGGGAAAGATCGTCGACCCCTATCGCATCGACGAGAACCTTCGACTCGGAGCGAACTACCAACCATGGGATCCTCCGACTTACTTCAAGTTTCCTGACGACCACGGCAGTTTTGCGCACGCAGCGTTGCGCTGCGTGGGAGTCGGCAAATGCAGACGTGAAAATGGCGAAGGCGCTCAAGACACCATGTGCCCAAGCTACATGGTCACGCGGGAAGAAATGCACTCAACTCGGGGCCGGACCCATTTGCTGTGGGAGATGTTGCACGGTGACGTTATTCGCGAGGGATGGCGCGACGAGCACATTAAGGAGGCGCTGGACCTGTGTCTGGCATGCAAGGGATGCAAAGGGGATTGTCCCGTGAATGTGGATATGGCCACCTACAAGGCCGAATTTCTTGCGCATTATTGGGAAGGACGAGTGCGTCCCATTCATGCCTATGCATTTGGTTGGATCGACAAGTGGTCGCGCCTTGCATCAATCGCTCCCGGATTCGCCAACCTATTTACTCAATTACCCGGACTGCGCGATCTAGCCAAAATGATGGTAGGCGTTCCGCGGCAGAGACAAATTCCAGCCTTCGCGGCTCAAACGTTCCGGGCATGGTTCCGTGGCCGCAAGTCCCCTCCCGGCACGGGGCCCAAGGTACTTCTTTGGGCTGACACGTTTAATAACTACTTCATGCCAGAAACGGCACAGGCGGCGGTAGAAGTTTTGGAACACGCGGGTTGCGAAGTCGAGGTTCTGGATCAGCATCTATGTTGCGGCAGGCCACTCTATGACTACGGTTTTCTCGATATAGCCAAGTCTTATTTGCGCCGCAACCTGACCGCGCTTCGGCCTCACATTTCCGCCAATACCCCGATGGTGGTTTTGGAACCGAGTTGCTGCTCTGTATTTCGTGACGAATTACACAACTTGTTTCCGGAATCGAGTGAAGCGAAGCGTTTGGCCGAAAACACCTTCACTTTTTCAGAATTTCTGGAGAAGAAGATTCCTGGTTATCAACCACCTGAGGTCCACCGTCAGGCTATTGTCCAAGGCCATTGCCACCACAAAGCGGTGATGCGGATGAAGGAAGAAAAATCGCTGATGAAAAAGATGCAACTCGATCATCGCCTGCTGGAGTCAGGTTGCTGCGGCATGGCCGGGGCATTCGGTTACGAAAAGGATAAGTACCAGGTTTCGATCGCTTGCGGTGAGCGTTCGCTGTTGCCTGAAGTGCGCAAGACTCCAGTATCTACCATCATCATGGCCGACGGTTTTAGTTGCAAAGAGCAGATTGCGCAAGAAACCAATCGCCACGCGCTGCACTTGTCAGAAGTGCTGAGATTGGGTCTCGAGACTGCGGAGAACCAGGTTCCCATCATGTATCCGGAGCGATATTTCGTGGGGCCTCGGGAAAAAGCGCAGAAGAGATCGATGGCGTGGGCTGCTGTCATCGGCGGCTTAGCATTGGCCACGCTGAGCTTGGCATGGACGAAAAGAAGGCGGCCATGAGCCGTGGCGAGTTGTTTCTCTGTTCAGTTGTTTCATTGGAGCACATGGACAATCATGATTTCAGATCGTTGGCCAAAATCAGTCCTCGCCCGAAGACTACCTACTGCAGCCAAGGGCGGGCTGTGCTGGCAACCGACCTTGACGGCTTGATTCGAGATTTTCCGAGGCATGGCCTATTCGTCGGTGAGACTCGGCTCTTATCGCGCTACCAATATTTTGTGGATGGCAAGGCGCCGCAAACCGTGGCTGTCTCAAATGTGGAACAGCATTCTTGGCTCGGGTATTACATCAGCTCCGCTCCCGGGGTTAAGTGGAAGAAAGATACTGGCTCGGGTGAAATGGAGGAATCGACAGAAGAAACCATCGAGCTAAAAGTGTCTCGTACGGTTGGTCTTGGAGTTCATGAAGACATTGATTTGACCAATTTCACGCAGCGAGCATTGCACTTCACTTTTGAAATTGAACTCGACTGTGACTTCGCGGACCAGGCAGAAATTTTCCGGCGAAAGCAACACGGAAAATTAACACGCCGATGGCATCGCTTGTCCTCGCGACGCGCACAATTGATATATGACTATCGCGCTTCCCACCGCTACTCACATCAGGGGAATCGTGGCGTCGCGCATTTTCATCGGGGATTGATCGTCAGCGTCGAAAAGGCGGCTTCGCCAGCGTCCTTCCGCGGTTCTCGGCTGCGCTTCGATCTGAGCCTTAAAGCGCACGAATCCTGGCATACCTGCATCAAGTTCATTCCGGTGTTCGACCGAAAAGCGATGCCTACGTTGTATGGCTGTCGTCAATTCTTTGGGACACGCAATCAGTTGGATCGCAAACGAGAGATCTTTCTGAACGAGTCCACTCAATTCAGAACTGACGAGGCGCATCCAGGGCTTGCATCCGTTGTCGAGTCGGCATTGCGGCAGGCAACCGATGATTTGTCCGCCCTGCGGCTCCCCGATCTCGATCACGGAGACCGCTCATGGGTGGCGGCGGCTGGTCTTCCGATCTACATCGCGCTGTTTGGCCGCGACACTCTCACCGCTGGCTGGCAGGCGTGCATTCTTTCCACTTCGATGGCGGACGGGGCATTACGCGAACTGCCCAAGTGGCAAGGTAGAGTCGAAAACGACTGGCGGGACGAACAGCCCGGCCGCATGTTGCACGAAGCACACACCAGTCCGCTGGCTGCTCTCAATTACACCCCCCGTTCCCGCTACTACGGCGCCGCGACTACATCGTCGTTTTACCCTGTGGTGCTGTCCGAGCTGTGGCATTGGACCGGGCAAAAAAGCGGAATCAAGTCTCTGCTCGAACCCGCACTGCTTGGCCTGCAATGGAAGGACAAGTATACGGACCGGTTCGGAGATGGCTTCTACGACTACCAGACGCGTTCGACACAAGGCAACCGGAATCAAGGATGGAAAGATTCCGGAGATGCCATCGTCTACGAAGATGGCCGCGAGGTCGATCCGCCGATCTCGACATGCGAAGAGCAGGCGTTCGTGTACGTAGCCAAACTTCGTATGTCGGAGATGTTGTGGTTCATGGGCGACCGCGAATTGGCGCGCCATTTGTTCCACGAAGCGTCGGAATTGAAGAAGCGTTTCAACGATCGCTACTGGATGCCCGACAAGAACTTCTTCGCCCTTGGGCTGGATGCGAAACGGCAGCAAATCAAGTCAATCAGCTCGAATCCCGGTCATTTGCTGGCATGCGGAATCGTTCATAAAGAATTGGCGAGACCCGTAGTGCGAAGGCTTTTGCAAAGAGATATGTTCAGCGGATGGGGGGTCCGCACCCTTTCTGCGGATCACCCTGCTTACGATCCTTACAGCTATCACCGAGGTTCAGTGTGGCCAGTCGAGCACGGAAGCTTCGCCCTGGGCATGATGCGCTTTGGACTAATCAGGGAGCTTCACGCCATTGCACGCGCAATCTTTGAAGTCAGTACGCTGTTCGACTACAACCGGCTTCCCGAATGTTTTAGCGGTCATCCTCGGGATGACGAACATCCTTTCCCGGCGCTTTATCCGAAAACAAACTGGCCGCAAGCTTGGTCAGCTTCGAGCGTGTTTGCGATTGTGCAGGCCATGTTGGGGCTATATCCGTTCGCCCCAACCAATTTACTATTAATCGATCCACACTTGCCCGACTGGCTTCCGGAAATCTTCCTGCGTAATCTTCACGTCGGCAACGCGGTGGTGAGCATTCATTTCTATCGAAGAGGCAAGGGCACGCGCTTCGATGTGCTTGAAAAGCACGGAAGGCTGCATGTCTTGCGCCAGCCGAGTCCCTGGTCGCTTACAGCAGGGGCTGCTGAACGGATTAAAGATGTGATGGAGAGTTTGATCCCATGAACCGCCACTCACAACGCATTCGGATTGAATATGAGCCATTCTCGACGAAGAATTTCGCCACACGCAAATCCATTCAGTACGGAGGTACAAATTGAAAAATCCAATTGGTCAGAAACTCTGGGCGATAGCGGAAGGCTATATTCCACCATTTAGCCACGGGCCTGAACCCGAGATGACTAGCCATGAAACTGCTTGTTTGCTCAACACGTCAGATCAAGATGCGCACGTTCAGATAACGGTTTACTTTTCGGATAGAGAACCGGTCGGTCCCTATCAGGTGATCGTGCCCGCGAACCGGACAAACCACCTGCGATTTAACGACCTGAAGGATCCTGAGCCAATTCCGCGAGGCACCGACTATGCCAGCGTCATCGAGTCCGATGTCCCCATCGTCGTACAACATACTCGACTCGACTCCCGGCAGGATGCCAACGCATTGCTTACGACCATCGCCTATGCAGGAGCAGAGTGACTGAGTGGCGGCAGAGGTTTGTCGCGATGCGGAAAACGTGTATCTTCAGTGACAGGTGCGGTGGAATTCCGAAGCCGGACGAGTCAGCGTAGTCATCTCTACGACATCGGCGCGCGGTAAAGTGCCGATTTTCTGGTGAACGATAGATGGACAAAATCTCCATCGTCATCCAATCATCAGTCAATTGTCAGGAGCCATGAGTCAAGGCACCGTCATACCGGTTGCAAGCAATGTCAAGGCGCGAAACGAGCTCATCGATCGCGGTTTCAGTCGTCGGCCGCTCAGAATTGATATCGATATAGCCCGCTCGCTGGAGGCGTTAGCCCATGCCGCCTGGTCCATTCCCAAGGACAAGTATTATGAAGGAGGCGACAGATATCGTTCCTTAAATCGAGTGGGAGCTGAGATTGTTGAGGGCGGTGTAAAAGTTTGGGTGACCGGCGCGAACACACCCTACGTGCAGATGAAAAAATACAACACTACCCTGGGTGACCAGCCGCGCGAGTATGCGCCGCTCCCTGCGGAAATCGCTGTTTCCGTCGGCGTTCGCAAAATGATTGCTCACCATCTTCATTATCTGCCGCTCTCGGCGGTTGGCACGAAGTACTTCGTGAACGTCCATCTGATCAGGTTCGCGGCTACGCCGGGTCGACCATGCGACACAAGTCCGCCGGGACTACACAAAGACGGGGAAAAGTACATCGCCACGCATTTACTCAACTGCTGCGGCACTAGCGGTGGCGAGGTCGTCATAACCGACAATGACAAACGCGAAATCGATCGCTTCACATTGCGCGAATGCGGTGAGTGTTACGTCTTCGATGATGACCGCATCTGGCACATGTTGACGCCAGTGGCAGTGCCTGAGGGGAATCAGTATGCCTACCGTGACACCTTAGCTTTCGATATGCTGCCGGAGGGTTGGGAACCACAGAAGTGACCCAGTGTGTTCAGCGCTGGACTCAACTTTTAGGAATACAACGAGCGTGAGGTCAACAGACCGCCTCGGAATCTACTAAGGGTTTCGAACGTCCAAATAGGCCTTCCTCAAGCCAGACTCCCGCATCTGAAACCAGGCAATCGCATACTCGTTTTGGCTTTATTCAGCCGCAGAATTGTGCAATTTTCCGTGATTCAGGAAACGTTGCAGCAGTATATACTGCAAGCGCCTCTCCCTTCTGTTGCGGCGGGTTACGTAGTTCTCGCGGGCTGACTGGGGCAGCCAATTGCGGGCGAGAACGTTACGCGGTCCGGGAATACCCATGAACGACCCAAAACAAAGGAGCATCGATAGCGAGGCGGCGACGCTTGTGCCCGATAGCGAGCGCCTGAACGGTTCGCCCGTGTCAGAAAACAATAGTTTGCAAAGTTCGGCGGCACGCCCTGCAGAGGGGCAAGATTCCGACGCCCCGACCATGCTCGAAGGCGTCCTGCCGCCCATCGCTCCAGTGACGGGGCAGCACCCCACGCCGGACCGCGGTCGCGATTCACCCGCGCCTCCGGCCAGCGCCTTCTCCTCCCCTGTCATTCCCTCGGGCACCGTGATTGGGCGGCGCTACGAGATCCTGAAAATTCTTGGCGAAGGAGGCATGGGCGCAGTTTACAAGGCGAAAGACCTTGAACTGAATCGCGTCATCGCACTGAAAGTCATAAAGCCAGAACTGGCCAGGAATCCTGAGATCCTGCAGCGTTTCAAACAGGAACTGATCCTCGCCCGCCAGGTCACGGATCGAAATGTAATCCGGATTTTCGATCTTGGCGAAGCGGGAGGAATCAAGTTCATCACGATGGAGTATGTCGAAGGGCAGAGCCTCTACCAACTCTTGCGAGAGCAGGGGAAGCTTCCGGTTCCAGAAGCCGTCGACATTATGCGCCAGACATTAAGCGGTTTGCTGGCAGCTCACCGCGAAGGCGTGATCCATCGCGATTTAAAGCCCGGCAATATCATGCGCGACTCCAATGGCCGCGTGGTAGTCATGGACTTCGGACTGGCTCGGTCCTTGGCTGGTGACGGTATGACCCGCACTGGAACCATGATGGGAACCATGGAGTACATGTCTCCGGAACAGGCGCAAGCCAAGGATCTCGATGCCCGCTCGGACATTTTCACCGTTGGATTGATCTGCTACGAACTGCTCACCGGCAAAATGCCCTACCACGCCGACAGCGTGGTCGCGAGCCTGCTCAGGCGCATGCAGGAGCGCGCAGCGCCACCTTCTGATTGGGACGCCACCATTCCACAACCGGTCAGCGAACTGGTAACTAAATGCCTGGAGCGTAACCCGGCGGACCGCTGGCAGAGTGCTCAGGAAATTGTTGACCGCATTGATGAGATTCAGGGCAAGCGGCCCATGTCGGTAATTACGAGTCGCCCACCGGTCTCGATGGACGCGGCGCCAGTATCCCTCCCGCAGGCGACAGTGCCTCCTGTCGCTTTTAAGAAGCGGCTGGTGATGATCGCGATCGCGGCGGGCATTGTCGCCATGTCTGCAATTGCCGGATGGTTGCTGAAATCACGGCACCAGACGGCGCAGGTGCACCAGAACGTCCGGGTGCTGCTTGCCGATTTTCGCAATGCGACCTCCGATTCGGTTTTCGACGGCACGGTCGAACCGACCGTGGCGCTGCAGCTTGAAGGTGCTCCGTTCATCAGCGTATTTAATCGTGCGCAGGCTCGGTCGATGCTCGCCGAACTTAAGCCCGGCACCGCGCAACTCGACGAAGCCAATGCGCGCCTGGTCGCGGTGCGCGAAGGCGTTGACCTTGTCGTCAGCGGTGAAGTGACTGCGGCGGGCTCGGGATACAAGATCCTCAGCAAGGTGACGGATGCGCTCACGGGCAAGACAGTCGCCACTGAAGAGGCCGACGCGTCGAATAAATCGAACATCCTGCGCGCCGTGGCCAACCTCGCCGACCAGATGCGTACGGCCTTAGGCGATACTGCGTCCGAATCCGCCAAGCTTGCCGAGGCCGAAACCTTCACCACCGCTTCACTCGAAGCTACACACGAATACGCCGAGGCCCAGGAAGCGCGCTACGCTGGAAAGACCGCGGAGGCCATCAAGGGATTCCGGCGCGCGGTTGAACTCGATCCAAACTTCGGCAGCGCGTATGGCAATCTCGGAGCGCTCTATTGGAATGACGGGAATCAGGCCGACGCGATTAACTATTTCAAGCTGGCCATGCAGCACATCGATCGCATGACCGACCGCGAGAAATATCGCACGCGCGGCGGCTACTATCTTGCCGTCGCAGATGGCGACAAAGCGGTCGAGGAATTCAGCGCACTGGTTAAGCAATATCCTGCCGACAGCATGGGCCTGAGCGCCCTCGCACACGCGTACTACTTGCGCCACGATATGGCGAAGGCGGTCGACGCCAGCCGGCGCGCCGTCGAAATTTATCCCAGGAATGTCGTTTATCGCACTAACGCCTCCCTCTATGCGCTGTTCGCCGGTGACTATGACACTTCCGAGCGCGAGGCCAAGGCGGTTCTCGCCATCAATCCAGCTTACGAGGATGCCTTCACCATTCTGGCGCTGTGCGAAACCGCGAAGGGAAATTTCGATCAGGCGACCGAGCATTGGCGCAAAGTCGAGAGCCTGAGTGCAGGCGGAGCGTCCTCGGCCTCGGGTGGATTGGCCGACTTGGCTCTGTACCGCAGCGCTCCCGAGCAGGCGATTTCCGAATTACAGAAAGGGATTGACGGCGACGTAGTGGCGAAGAATACCGATGCGGCCGCCAAGAAATACGTGACCATGGCCGAAGCCCAGCTGATGGCGGGCAAGAAGGCCGACGCTCTGAAGTTGGTGAAACAGGGGCTGGCAATGAGCAAGGCGAACGTGATGTTTGCGGCCGCCCGCGTCTACATTATGGCTGGAGATCTGGCTCAGGCCGGGGCATTGGGCGCGGAACTCTCAAAGCAGCTGGAATTCACGCCGCAAGCGTTCGGCAAGCTTATCGATGGGGACATTCAATTGAGCCGCGGCAATGCCCGGCAGGCCGTGCAGCTCTTTAGAGAATCGGAACGTTTGTCGGATTCATGGCTGGCGCACTTCGATCTTGCCCGCGCCTATATTGCTGCTGAGGCCTACACGGACGCCACCACCGAGCTGGAAACCTGCCTCAGGCGACGCGGCGAAGCCACCGACATCTATATCGATGAGCAACAGACGTTCCGCTACTTCCCGGCCACTTATTACTATTTAGGCCGCGCCATGGAAGGACTCAAGAGTGCCCAGGCCGCCGATGCCTACAAGAGCTTCCTGGCAATGAAAGTTTCCAGCGCACACGATCCCATGGTCGACGACGCCAAGAAGCGGCTGGCGAAGATGTAAGGCAGTTTCTTTTCGCGTCTCCTTCCAAAAAGCCAAAATCGTTCGGCAGCACAATAGTCATTGGATTTTGCCGAGAGTCCACTGACATTAAAGCAGTACGAAATGGCGTAGCCGTTATCGATGACGAAACGCGCCGCCAGTAACGTTCGGCGCCGCATAGGAAGGCCTGGCGCTGAGCGGTGCCGGCGCAACAGTGTCGAATTATATAATTAGGTGCGGGGTTATACCGGCGGTGCAGCCAGGGTGACCATAGTCGCGTACACCGACTGGTCACTCAGCGTGACGACAATGTTGTAGCAGCCAGCCGCAACCGCCCCCGTGGCCCAATTCAGCGAATAGCCCGCAGTACTCCCATTGAAGGCGAAGCTGCCGGTGTTGCTCGCGCGATCATAGAGGACCGTGCTGGACGCGCCCATCGACGGAGTGCCCGAGCATGCTGCATTCGCATACACCGTCACATTGTTGATGTTGACGTTTTGTGAGGTGTCAGGTGGGCCGTTCGGGCTTGACGGATAGTTCGGCGTGATCAGTTCGAACATTACTGGGATCGTAGAACCAGTGTCGAACGTGCCGGAGTTCGACGGGTTCGACGGAGCGGAGGCGGCGGCTAACGGAGCGTCCAAGCCTGCGAACGTGTCTGTCGCGAGATGCACGATGGTCGACCACTG
Organism: Candidatus Sulfotelmatobacter sp.; assembly: GCA_036269595.1. GTDB lineage: Bacteria > Acidobacteriota > Terriglobia > Terriglobales > Acidobacteriaceae > Sulfotelmatobacter. The sequence continues at coordinate 31,586 of DATBEI010000005.1, read as the reverse complement.
GGCCGTGTCGTTCGTGGTCACGATCAGGTTGTAGCAGCCCGCAGCCGTGCCGGCGGTGCTCCAGTTAAACACGAAGCGATTGTTCCCGCTGTCGTAGCTGAAGGCGTTCTGGCCGGTCGTCGCGTTGTACAAGACGGTGCCGGCGCCAGTAACCTTGCCAGCACATGCGGGATTCGGTACGGCGACAATCGAGGTGAGCGTGGTCAGGTCTGAGACATACGTATTCGCCGCATCCTGCAGTTGCCATGCGATCGGAACAGTCGAGCCAACGGTAAAGCTTCCCGAATCGCTGGGTTGCGGCGGAGTTACCGGGTTAGGCGGGTTCAGCATCACCGCAGGCAGCAGCGGAGGCTGGAATCCGGTGAAGTTGTAGGTCACCAGGTAGCTTACGCTTGGGTCAGGACTGGTGGCGTTTCCGGCTTGGTCTACGCCGTGAACACTGAACGTTGCGGGCCCGACCGTGCTCGCGGTGTAGGGCGATCCAGACGGATTCGCGGTACAGGTAGTCGTATCGCCGCCCGAGTTATCGCCGCAGGTGAAACTCGGGGTGATCTGCTGGTTTAATAAATAAGTCTGCGCGACCGGAGAGGCGATCATCACAGCGGGAGTTGTGGTGTCGATCAGCACTGGACCGAACGAACCGGTGCCGGTGTTTCCAGCATTATCCATGCAACTGCCGTTGGCGGTATTCGAACCCTGCGCCGTATAGCTCGTGCTGCCGGTGATGGAACCGGGCTTCACGCCGGAAAGCGTATCGCTGCAGGCGAACGTGACCACTACCGACTGATTCGACCAGGTTCCAGCGGTGTAGACGGGGCCGGTCAGGCTGTTGAGATTCGCGGTAGCAGTGACGGTCGGCGGCGTCGTGTCAATCAGGATCGGCCCGAACGATACCGGTGTCGCATTATTGCCGGCGAGATCCTGGCACGAGGCGTTCAGGGTGGCGCCTGCAACCGCCGTGTTTGCGGTAAGAGTTACGGTAGCAGTCGAAGTCAGAGCATTCGACTGACTGTAGGTGAGCGTCGAACCGACAGCCGGGATGCCAGTTATGACCGGATTGCTCGCCAATGGCCCGGAGAGATTGTCGGTGCAGGTGAAGATCACCGTCACGCTCTGGTTCGTCCAGGTATTTGGCGTGTAGGTGGAGTTGGTAGTGATTGCGGGCGCCGTCTGGTCGATGTTGATGCCGGAAACCGTGGACGCGGCGGCGTTACCCGCCTTATCAGCGGTGGCGCCGGGGACGCTCTGAGCCGCGCCGTCTGAGGAGAGCGTTGTCTGTAGCGGGCAAGAAGCAATTCCCGATTGCTGTCCTGCAGACCCGTTCAATGGATCTGGATCGGCGCAGACAAACGACACTGTGACTGGAGCGTTATACCAGTGATTGGCATTGGCGGGGCGGTCGGGCGACCCGAAGATCGTCGGCGACGTCATGTCGACGTTGATGCCGCCAACCGTAGTGTTCGCGGAATTGGCCGCATTATCGACGGCGGTGCCTGATGCACTCAGGCTGGTGCCTTCCGTCATAGTCGTGATTGGCGCCGTGCAGCTGTGGACTCCCGACTGCTGCCCGTGAAGGCCGTTCGCCGGGTCGGGATCATTACAGGTGAACGTCACCATCACTGGAGCGTTGTACCAGTTGTAGTTGTCGGGCGCGCGATCAGGCGCTCCCGAAATCGTGGGCGGAGTTCTATCGATATTGAAACCGGACGAGGTGAATGGCGCGGCCGTGTTTCGCGCGTAGTCCGTCACGGTCATGACTCCCATCACGGGTTTACCTTCGCTGGTGAGTGTCATCGCGCCCTTGCCGCTTCCGTCGATACCGGTCGCTGCGGCCGGAGACGTTGCAACCGCTGATGCCACTCCCGAAAGATTGTCGGCGGTCGAGTACGGTATGACCACGGGCGAGTTGTACCAGCCGGGAGCGCTCTGCGAGGTTGTGGTTCCGCTGTAGCCCAAGGTTGGCGGCACGGTGTCGACGGCAACCTGCAAGAGCAGGTTGGTTGGCGGCACGGTGACTGTTGTAGCAGTGGCGAGAACATCCGCCGCGGGGTTGACATAGTGCCCGGTGGCGCCGGCGGTGAAGGTCACATAGCCGTTGCCGCTGGTTGCCGTGCAGGTGAAGGTAAAGATCTGCGTGCCAGTGCCATTAATCATGGCGCTAAGAGGCATGGGCGGAGCGCACGTAACAACCGGGACGGGGCCAGTCGGCGTACCCGCCGCGGTGGCATTGACCGACAGCGCGGCAATCACGTTCGTGGCGTTGGCTGGTCCTGTGCTGCTTACGGTAATGGCGACGTTGGCTACGTCTCCGGCTTTCATGTAGCCCGCGCTGCCTGCCTCATTCACGACCTGCGCATCCACATCCGTGATCGTGAACTGGTTCACTTCCAGCGCCACTTGCTGCACGTCAAGCGCCGGCGTTGGCGTCGCTCCGGTAGCGGCAGAGTCTTGCACTTGCACATTGACCGTGTAGGTGCCCGGCAGCGCCGTCACAATGCTGGAGCTTATCTGACCCGACACATTGAGCGTGAGCGGAGTCACCGGCAAGGCCTCGGTGGTGTTGGGCCCGGGCGGAGGAAGCACCGCAACCGGATTCGTCGGATCAGCGGGAATGGTCCAGGCGTCTGCGCCAGATCCGCCGATGGATGTAAATGCCGTGTTGGTGTAGTGCTGCCCCACAACGGCTACGGGCAGGCTTGACGTAGTGATGGCGAGCGAAGCCGACGGCGTGCCCTGACCCGTGTTGGGTGTGAACGGTGTCGCCTCGGTCTTGAATGATGACACCTGCTGGTTAACTGGTGGAGCGACCACGCGCAAGGTCACGCGATTTCCTTCGCCGGGAGATAACGAGAGGGTCGAATTCGACGGATTCGATGGCGATCCGCTCGCCGCACCGGTCGTAAACGCCGGGTCAGGAATGTTCGCGACCGTGATGTAGTTCTGCTGCACGGTAAGGTCGCAGGTCGGGTTCATGTTGGTGGAGTCGCGGTTGGCTGCCGGGCTCTCGTACACCTTGTGCTGGATCAACTGGCACACGGAGCACTGCTGGCTGCAACTGCTCGGATTCGCCGAGCAACTCGCCGGACAGCACTGCACGCCCGCGGCTTTAGCAAGTTCCGACGTGCCGTAACTGGCGCTGGTATTGCCCTTGTTGTTCACTTTCCAGCTGTAGTCAGTCAGGCTATTTTCGGCCAGATTCGTGATTTTTGGCGTGAAAATGTCGGGGCTCACGATCTTGGGCGTAAAGATCTTGGGCGTGAAAATTTTCGGAGTGAAGATGGTGTTGACGATGGTTGGATTCGCGATCTGAATCGAAGCGATCTTCGGGGTAAAGATCGAAGTAATTTTCGGAGTGAAGATCGTTGGCGTTTCGATCGCGGGCGTGTTGTTGGCGACAGTCCCGATCTTCGGGGTGAAAATTGCCGGAACGCTGATTTTGGGCGTGAAGATGCCGTTCGTCGGATCGGGAGGCGCGTCGACAGTCGGGTTATATTCTTCGCCTGCCGCGATGGGCAGATTCTGATATTGCGCTTCCACGTCGGGGTCGTCGTTATCGGTGCTGAGGAAATCGGCCTCGGCCAGCGACGGATTGGTGGTGTCGCCATTCAAGACGGCGACCGCCTGCAGTCCGACAAAGCTGGGACTGTTGCCGCAACCACTGGTGCCCGGGATACAGGTAATCTGCGCTACAAGCACATTAATGCTGGCGGTTGCACCGATCGCCGGGACATTGATCGCCTCGGTCAAAGTGGTCTTCGGATTGATGGCCAAGTCAAGATAACAATTTGGGGTGCCGGGAAAATTCGCAGGCACCAACGTAGTGCTGCAAATGCCGGTTGTCCCCTGACTGGTCGAGGTCTCTCCCAAAAGGACGCGGTAGTAGGTTGGAGAACCGAGCGGCGTGGTGCTCAACGGCGCCGTCGTATTCTTCACCAGCAAAGAATAGGAGCGCTGGGCGGGAGCATTTGTGTTTGCCGGCTGAACTTTTGCGTTCTCGCGAAAGCGCACGATCAGGCCGTTGCTGATGCGCGAGGTGTATACGTTCTGGTTGCGGTCACCGCTGTAACTCGATGTTCCCGGCGATCCGTCCGCGTTGGTGATGTTCACCAGGTTGCAAGCCGGTTGTACGGTTGTGCAAGTGGGGCACGCCGCGCCTGTCCCGGTGTACGTGCTGACCTGTGAATTTCCCCCGTTCGGTGGAACATATTGTGTCCAGTCCTGCGATCCGCTCACGACCGGCGGCGGCACAACGTCGCGATTGTCGGTCCATGCGATGTGAAAGTCCGGGGCGTTCGTCGCCCCTGTCGAGTCGGTCGCCTGATTGTTAAACGCCCAGGAATTGCCGCTGGGCATGATGGTTTGGGCGGCGATGTCAATATAGTCGCCAATGAATGGCGTGGTGCCTTGCACGAACATCGGCAAGTTCGGCGGATTGAAAAATCCCTGCTCGATCTGCCCATTGGCGTCGTCCACGTAGTAGGGATACTGCGAGATCTGGAACCCCTTGAAGGTCGCCGGCCCCGCGGCCGGATTGATCATCGCCCCATAGACATCGATCGTGTGCCGCACTCCGGAGTTTGGATCCTGAATCAGCGGGGTGAATACGGTCGAGGGATTGGAAAGGGTGCTGCCTGGGATGGCTTCATCCGTCACCGTGACCTGTGATAAATCACTGCATGGTGGACTTGCGCACTGCAGCACGCTCTCCTTGTTGTCGCGCCGTGAGTCAAACCACGCCAGCATGAGTTTGCCGTAGGCGAAGTTCAACGATGGCATGAACTGGTGTCCGTACATCGACGCAGTTGGCGCCGTGCCATCGGCCAAGTAAGGGCTGGTCCAGGTGCTTGCGCCCTTGGGCAGCGTCATGATCATGATGCGCGATCCGTAGGTTCCTGCCGTTGGCCCGTTAAATCGCTGCGAAAAAGCCAGCCATGCCCGTCCCGTGCCGTCGACCGCCAGGGTGGGAACGTCCAGCGTGCGGAATGTCGTTCCACTGGCTTGCGGTTGGTCGAATACTGATCCCGGGGGATACGGGCTCTTTGTAGTAGGCGCGACGAACGTGTAGGCCGGAGGCGGCGCACTAAAGGACCAGCCGCCATTGGTTGAAATGGCATACTGGATGGCATCGGGCTGATTCTGATTTCCCGCCACCGCAATCTGCCGCCATGCCACGATCACGTTTCCGGTCGTGGGATCGATCGTAGCTACCGTGCCTTGCGCCAGTTTTTCGGACTGGCTCAGGACCTGAGGCTGGTTCCACGTCGCGCCGCAGTTGGTCGAGGTCACGACCTTGATTTTCGACGCCGGATTGTTTTGCGACCCGTTGAACTGGGTGTAAACAACGTAGACGTACCCGCTGCTGAAAGACTTGCCATTGACGGTGCAGGTTGCAGTGCGGCCCGGCCGCGGGATGTCGACCGCGATCCATGGCTTATCCAGGAACTGGCCTGACGTGCCGGTATCGACCATGTTCACGCCGATGTACTGGAAGGGATTGCCGTGAGTCGTCCCATTGGGATTGGATTGCAGAATCGCGCTGTCGCCGTTTCCTTTATTGTTCAGATCCTGAAAAGTGGCAACGAAAACGCCGCTGGGAGAGCCCGTCCCGCGATTAAAGGCCAGCCCGCTGTAATAGAACAGTCCATTCGTTCCTGCCCTGACGGTTGGATCGGTCGCAACGGTAAAGGAGTGGAGAGGAGATGCAGTGCCCACGGGGGACGTGTCCTGTGGATACCCGGGTAGCAGGGTGCTCTTCCACGTCTCGCCGCCATCGAGGGAACTGTAAACGCCCAACCACGCGTCGCCTAAGATGTTCGGAGCGTTCGGATTTGGAATGTCCACAGTGCGATAGTCATTCGCGCCTCCCAGCAGGTGCTCAGGATTGCGGCTCGACACCGCGATCGACGGCTCATTCTGCCGCTGCAGGTAAGGATCGCCGGCGGGCCAGTTCGTTCCCGAAACCATGTTGATGTTTTGGCTAGCGACCTGGGCGATCGCGGCGGCGCAGAGCAAAAGCATGAATCCGAGCACAGGCATACGACGGACGAGCATGGTGTATCCCTCGAGGATCTGGCCGAGACCACAATCCGACAACGAAATTTTTGTGAACTGCAAAACCTGGGGAAGAGCTGCCCCCGCAGCTCCCAGAAAGGAGGAGACAAACGACTGAACACGACCGCCAGATTTCCCCTTCCGGCCTAGCGGTGAATCCACGCTCCGGTCACACCGCCCATCTATGTGGGCTTTCACGCGCCGAAGCACACCAATCTTCCGATGCGTTCTCGTAGTTGTCAACTGAATACAGCTTGCCAAAATACTAATTTCTTAAACCGTACGGAAACGAATGTGCAAAATTCTGCAATATTCTCGAAGCCCAAAATCAAGGTAAATCGTCTTCATCTGGCCATTCTTTCCCGCCACACGATCGGACCGCCCGCGCCAACGCCCTTCTCGCCTTCTCCGCCGCTGCCGCCGAGGAGAAGAATAGGCTGAGGTCTCGCCGCGTTTGCTTGGCTCCTGCGTCGTCTTTGGTGCCGCCGTCTGCATGTGACTTGCGGATTACCTGCAGTATTTTTCCGGGTTCTGAGCGGCTGCTAAGCTTTAATACTGGCGCACCTGTGCTTTCGCATTGGTCAAATTTTTGTGTTTCCACTAGCACCGGGGTGGTCAATTCCGACAAATCTGCATACATCGTGAACTCGATTTCTTGCTGAGCCGCAGCAGCGTGACCGACTGCTTGATCGTCAGCTTCCGCGGTCACTTTTCGTGCTTTCAATATCAGCTTGCAGCCATCTCTTTTAATGACCTCGGCGGTCTCTTCAATTTCACTCTCTTTTCCCTGAACCCGGCACCGATTCCGCACTACGGCATTTCCGTTCACCGTCCGCGCGAAATCGCCGGTAGCCTTTAGAATCTCTCTCGAACTGGCGGGGCGCCTGTCTCTCTCTTCCGCCTCTTGTGCTCTCGTAGACAAAACAACTTCATGCAGTCCGACGAAAAGGAGTGCTGCGATCCACCCAATTTTCCGCATATTTTTATTCAGGCCCAATGAATTCGCGAAAGGTTCTTTAATCTACAGGCAAGAGAATAACTCATCTACAGCGTCGGACCCGACGAGCGGCTGCACTCTACCACTCATAGCTCTCAACCATCTAGCCGCCTTTTCGCGTTTTGGCAGAAAACAAACTCCCTGCTACGCTGGAACGTGCCATGAGAAACCTTCGTAGTCATTGGCCGCGGTCAAAATCGAAGGTCGTCCCTAGCGTCGCCGATGCTGATTCGAGAATTGCTCCCAGCGGAATACTAATTGCGGCTCAACTGCTTCTCTGCCTGCTATGGAGCGGTCACAACCTGGCTGCCCAAGGGCTCTCGGCTCCCACACTCGCGCTTCATCAAGCGGCCCGGTCGCGTCGAACTAATCCCGCCAAAGCATCCGAGTCGCCCACATCGTCGATCGAATTCGAGAACGTAATCGAACAATCCAAAATCAAGTTCAAGCTCAAGAATAGCGTCAGTCCAAAGCGGTACACGTTTGAAACCATGACTGGCGGAGTGGCCGTCTTCGATTACGACAACGACGGTTTTCTGGATATTTTCTTTACGAATGGCGCGGCGATCCCATCGTTGGAGAAGAGCGACCCCAGTTATTACAACCGGCTGTTTCACAATAATGGGGACGGTACGTTTACCGATGTGACCGAGAAAGCCGGCCTGCGAGGCATCGGTTATTCGATGGGAGTGGCTGCCGGCGATTACGACAACGACGGATTTGTCGATCTCTATATCACCGGCGTCAACCGCAACCAACTTTTTCACAACAATGGGGACGGCTCTTTCACCGACGTGACCGAGAAAGCTGGCGTCGCCGGCATCGCCCCCAAGCTGGGCAAGGCCTGGTCGGTCGCGGCAGGATGGTTCGATTACAACAACGACGGACTGCTCGACCTGTTCGTGGTGAACTATCTCAATTACACCATCAAGACAGCGACTCCCTGCGTTCAGCAAGGTCTTCCGGCCTACTGCTCTCCGGTTGATTTTCTGGGAATGCCGAACATGCTCTATCGTAATAATGGGGACGGCACGTTTACCGACGTTTCGGAGCAGTCCCACATCTCACAGTACGTTGGAAAAGGCATGGGCTTGGCCTTCGCCGACTATGACAACGATGGATTCACCGACATCTTCGTCTCCAATGATACTTTCGAGAATTACCTTTTTCACAACAACCGGGATGGAACGTTTACAAATGTGGCGATGCCCGCCGGGGTTGCGTACAACGCTTTCGGCAATGCGATTGCCGGCATGGGCGCGGATTTTCGCGACATTGACAATGATGGTCGGCCCGATATTTTCGAAACGGCGATGTTCGGGGAAGGCTTTCCGCTTTACAGGAATCTAGGCGAAGGCCAATTTCAGGATGTCACTGGCGCGGCCGGATTGAGCGCTTTGACCAGCCGTTCAACAGCCTGGGGCGTCGGAGTTATCGATTTCGATAACGACGGCAACAAGGACCTCTTCACCGCCAACTCCGACATTCTGGACAATTCCATGGAGCTAGCTCACAGGCCATTTGCCCTTCCCAATCGAGTATTTCGTAATAAAGGCAATCTCACTTTCGAGGATGTGAGTGCAAAGGCCGGAAAATCGTTCTCCATCGCAGCTCCGCACCGTGGCGCGGCTTTTGGCGACCTCAACAATGACGGCAAGATCGACGTGGTGGTCACCGTACTGAATGGTCCTCCAGAAATATGGCTGAATCGTTCCAATAACCACAATCACTGGATTATTCTGAAGCTGGCCGGCGTTAAATCGAACCGAGACGGGCTGGGAACAAAAGTTAAGCTCACAACTTCACTGGGCGCTCAGTACAACCAGGCGACAACTGCGCTCAGCTACAACTCTTCCAGCGACAAGCGTGTGCACTTCGGTTTGGGCTCGGCCGACACGGTAGAAAGTATCGAACTCACATGGCCGAGCGGCAGTAAGCAGGTTTTGAAAAATGTCAAAGCAGATCAGATTCTTACCGTGACCGAGAACGTCCACTAGTCGCGTCTACTTTTGTGCAAGATTGGCGGACAGATGCCGTGCTAGTTCCACTTGTCCATTGCGCGATAGAAGGTCCATCAGTTCTTTCATGAGTTCGGAATTGTTTCTTCCATATGCCGCCGCCGTTTCCGCGGTCAAGTTCGCCTCCTTCGTTTTTCCCAGGCGGAAATAAGAATCGCAAAGCATGAAGAGTAACTCGGGCGTCATGGTTCTCGATTTCGCAAGTTCTTCGGCCGCCTCAGACCAGAGTCCCTGGCGGTATCGGACCTCTCCGATCTCGGCAATTGCAACTTGATAGTTGGGGTCATTGGCGAGTTCCGCCTTAAACTGATTTTCTGCGCGCCGAAGGTCGCCGAGCTTTAGGGCCAGAATGCCCTCGTCGGCATGCGCTCCTCGTACAGTTGGCTCAATTTCCAGCGCATGGTGAAGAGCGCGCAGGCCATCTTCTGTATTTCCCATAAAGAGATACAGCTTTCCTACGAACACGTAAGAATCCGCAACAGTCGCCGCTGTTCCCTTGAAATGTTGCCGGTATAAATGCAAGGCATCTTGTTCGCGATGCTCAGCAAGTAACTGACGAGCTTGCGCCCTGATCGGGCTTTCGCGTTCTTCGGTCTCGATCGACCGGGCGAACGTCATCTGCTCCATCATTAACTGGTGCAGCGCGGCTTCATGCTGTGACTCGGCCGTGCGGCCCACCGCGGCATACGCCCGCGAGAGGTAGAAATGCGCCAAAAGCCGCGTGGGTTCCAGATGCAATGCCGCCTGCAATTCATCAATAGCGGAGGAAAAGTTTTTGAGCTCCAAGTCGCATTGCCCAATGCCCAACAACCCATCAACGTCGTCGTGCTTGAATACAAGAACGCGCGAAAATGCATTCTTAGCTTCTTGCCACTGGGCAAGCTTTACATTCGCAATCGCGAGCAGCTGCCATGCCGTCACATCGTTGGGTTGAGATCGAACCGCACGCCCGGCATATTGCACGGTGCCAGCGAGATCCATCAACTTGTAATCTCCTGCAGCAATGTCGTAATCAATTCGCGGCAGGGACGCATCGGCGTGCTGCGCCTTCAGCAGCCATTGCAGCCCGGTCTCGCAGTCACCGGAACCGCAAAGCAACTCTCCATATTTCTGCCACACCGATAGGTTGTCAGGCTCGGCCTTCAGGCTCTGACGAATAGCGCGGAGAGCTGAGGCGTCCTGTCCGTTCAAGTGATAGGCTTGCGCTAAATAATATTCCGCGTCGCCGTCGCCGGGGAGAATCCGGACGCAGTGCTCGAGAAGTCGGATCGCCTCCTCTTTTTGTCCAGACGCCAATTTGGCGATGCCAACCTTTAGCAGCAGATCTCCGTCGTTGGGCGCAAGGCTAAGCGCTTGCTCGTAGGCGGCAGCCGCCTCCCCCGGGCGGCCCGAGTCCTCGAGCAACATGCCTTTTAACTTGATGGCGGGCGCAAACTCCGGATGTTGCTGAAGCAACGTCTCGACCGTGTTCATTGCCGCCTGCCGGTCGCCATGCTGCGCCAGACTAAGCGCCTGATGCATCTGCCGTGTCACAGCCGAATCGGCTGGAGGGCGAGCGCTTTGCGTGTGAGCCGCGACTCCTCTGCCGACACACAGCCCCGCTAGAAGAAGAATAATTGGCCAACGATAAATCGCCATATTAAGGAAGCTTCACTCGGCGCTCGGCCGGCTTGCTGGAGATAATTCCCTGCCCCTCGCGCACTACATAAAAGCGGTCGGCGGCGAGATGGGGAAGGCTTTCCCTTGTTCCGTCCGGCCAAAAGATCTCTGCCTGATCGACGCGCTCATGCTTGCCCAGCCCGAAGTGCAGGCGGAGGTCGTGTTGCGACAGGTAGCTTCCTCCGCTGAGCACTTCGCCCACCTGCACCAACTCTCCGGCGGTGGCTCGAACGCGCGCATTCAAGGCCAGCCGGTTACTCTTCACTCCTTCCAGTTGAAAACTAATCCAATGGTTTGGCGGTGCGCCCTCGGGACGAAGAATCATGGGCTGGCCGACCAGATTCTCAACGACCGCTTCCATCCTTCCATCATTGAACAGATCTCCCACAGCGAGTCCGCGGCTCACCTGCGGAATCTGGATCGCTTCTCCTACCTGCCTACTGGCGTTTCTGAATGTTCCATCCTTTTGATTTACAAAAAGAAGCTTCGGCTCCAGATACCTGGCGGTCGTTTGGGTATGATCCACCTGCGGATAGACATGCCCGTTGACTATGAAAACATCCTGCCAGCCACTATTTGCGAAGTCGACAAAGGCGTCGCCCCAACCCACAAAGCCCTGCGTGCCACGCGCAATGCCCGAGGCAATCGACATATCGGAAAAATTCATTCCAGCGCTGTTCATCCCGTTATCGTTGCGCCCGCTGTCGTTGCGATAGAGCGCTGCGTACTCAATATCAAAATGCGAAAGCAGCAGCGACATGCGCCCAGTATGCAGATAATCTCCGAGAGCGACGCCCATGTTGGCCTGTTCCAATCCGTCCTCGTTGGCCGCCACACCGGAGGTGAGAGCGACGTCCACAAACTTTCCAGTCCCGTCGCCCTGGTAAAGATAGTTTGCCTGGCCGTCGTTGGTCACAAACAGATCGAGCTTGCCGTCGTTGTCGAAGTCCGACCAGATGGCGGTGAGGCCATAGCGGCGCTCGGGATCGTCGACTCCAGATTTTTTCGACACGTCCGTGAATGTTCCATCGCCATTGTTGTGATAGAGGTTATCGGGAGACCCTTTCAGCCCGCGCGGGCCGCACTGAACATCCAGGCCAAGGTACTTGCAAGATTTGCCGGAGCCGAACACGGGCAGATCGTTAAGGTGAAAATCGACGTAATGAGAAATGAAAAGGTCGGCCCAACCGTCGCCGTCGTAGTCGCCGAAAGCTGCTCCGGTCGCCCATCCGGAGTCGCTGCCAAGCCCGCTTTCTTTGGTCACATTCGTAAATGTTCCGTCGCCATTGTTGCGGTAGAGCACCACGCCACCGAGGCATGTCACCAGCAGATCCGGCCGGCCGTCGTTGTTATAGTCGCCAACGGCGGCGCCCATTGCCCAGCAGGGATACCCCACGCCCGCCTTATCGGTAACGTCGGTAAAAGTGCCGTCGTGATTATTATGAAATAACCCGCTTCGCGCTTTCACGCCGTGCAATGCCATCTCCACGCTCTGCGCATTCGTAAAATAAATGTCCGGCCAGCCATCGCCGTCGTAGTCGATTAGCGCAACTCCCCCGCTCATCGATTCGGCGATATATTTCGCCTCGGGACTGGACAAGTGCTCGAAATGAATTCCCGTGGATTTCGTGATGTCGACCAAGTGGGGATAATCGGCCAGCGCGCGGGTCGCTTTACTTTCGGACTCTGCCTTCTTGCGCTCGGCAGGTGGGAGCGGGGTGGGTGTTCCCATCTGCCCCATCGCCGCAATGCTGGAAAAGAAAATAAATATGGTCACGCACAACTGCGAAAGAGCACTCGCAATCGTCGACGCTCCAGCGAAAGCAAGCGGAGTTCTATTGCTCATCCTGCTCTTCCGCGCGGATTTCCTTGGGCTGGACTTGCAATTCTTTGTACAGGGCGCTCAGCTTCTCTTTCATCTCCTTGAATTTCTTGTAGAGATCCATCTCGCGCTTCGAATCGTCGACCCGCCCCATCTTGCGATAGAGCGTCGCCAGGCGATAATGCGCGGTCGCGTTGGTGGGCTCCAGTTGAACCGCCTCTTCGAGCAGTACCAGCGCTTTTGCCGATTGATTCATCTCGATCAACGTTTTGGCTAATCCCAGCTTGGCGTCGGCGTCAGCGGGCTGCAGTTCGACGGCTCTGGTGTATTCCTGGTAAGACTGCTCTCCGTTTCCCTTTTGGGCATCGATCTCCGCGAGCCGCAGAATCGACTTCTCGTCCTGAGCATTTTCCTTTAGCGCGGAGTGATACTCGTCTTCGGCTTCTTTCTTGACGGCCGGATCAGACGACGTGTGGAGCAGTTCCGCCAGTTCATAATGCACGCCCGGCAAGTGTGGATCGATGGCAATCGCCTTGTGATACTGGCCCACGGCGGCGGTGGTGTTTCCCTGCCTGACGTCCTCGTGCGCCAACAACTGGTGCATTTGCGCGGAGTCGGGTGCAGCCAGCGACAAAGCGAGCATGGCCTCCCCTGCAAGGTCGGAATAAGTTCGATACGCGGCGTAGAGCAGTTCTGGATTATCGGGCTCCGCCTTGCGCAATTGCGCGACCACTGCCGAGGCCTTCTCCAGGTCTCCGCTTTCCGTATCGAGGCCGATCAATTCGAGGCCAAGTTGCACCTGAAAGCGCTGATCCGAAATCGCAGGCAGAGCGGCTTCCATGTCTTTGCGCGCGCGGGCAAAGTCAAGCGTACGGCTCTCCGCCATCCCCAGCAAGCCTTGAATTTTAGCCAAGCCCGGCTGCTGCTCGAGGGCTGCCCGAAAGTGAGGAATCGACTCCGCTGCCTTGCCCTGAAAAAACAGAAGAACCCCAAGATTCGCCTGCGCGTCTACGCTGCCCGGATCGATCGCCACCGCAGCCTGAAACTCTGGAATCGCCAGGGCAGGCTGCTTTTGGTCGAGGTAGGTGCGTGCCTTCTGCATGTGCGCCGCAAACTCCTGCTGTTTGTCCGCTGGCGCCTGCGAAAGACACGCCCCCACTCCCAACAGCAGCACGCACGCGTATCGGGAAATTCCAAGCTTCACCATCATCCTGACCATCCGAAATATATAGTTGGCTGAATTATGAGTATGAAGCAAAAAAGAAGAGACGGCGAAAGAATCGCCGTCTCTTTCATAGGTCCAGCCTGCCGGGTTAGAAGCTTACGCGCAGCCCAAGCTGCAGGTTACGACCGTAAACCGTTAACGATCGGAGCGGGGTATCGCCCGTGTAGGGTTGTCCCACGCCGGCAGCGCCGCTTAGATTGACGTTGGACGGGGTGCCGAAGCTTGGGTGATTGAATACGTTTTGCGCATCCGCCCGAAACTCGATCTTAATTCCCTCTCTCCATGGAATCGAGAATCCCTTTAGGGCCGAGAGATTGAAAGTATTGATGCCCGGTCCATAGAGGCTGTTCCTTCTCACATTGCCGAAGGTTCCATTTGCCGGCTCAAGGAATGCGTTGGAATTAAACCAGTTGTTGACGCCTTTATTGGATGCGTACAGAGGAACTCCAGGATTCCGGTCTGGAAATGCAGTGCCGGCCTGCGCATAGGTGTTCTGATTTCCGTATACGGTGAAGGGATTGCCGGACTGCAAAATGACCGTGCCAGCAATCTGCCAGCCGCCAACTGCTTCGTCAAGCAACCGGCTGCCGTTCAGGAACTGCTTGCCTCTGCCGAAGGGTAGTTGATAGACCGCATAGCCCTTAAAGGCGTTGCGGACATCGAAGTTAGAGTTGCTGTAGTTCGCCCTGGGGTCATAGACGCTTGAAACTTGAAAATCCTGCGGGCCAGAGTGGCTTCCCCATCCTGACGAATCCCACTCATCCAGCATGTGCGACCAGACATAGTTGAAGCTTAGGCTCAGCCCCTTGGTCATACGTTTGGTGACGGACGCCTGCAGCGAGTTGTAGTTGGAGATGGCGTTATTTGTGCTGCCGGGGATGCCCTGGAAGTTCTGGTAGGGGCGATTTCCAGAATCGTTCGACGATAGCAGGTTCTGTGGCACCTGGTTGAGATCGGTAGCAAAGCTCAGGTTCGACCCATGGCTTGCCACGTAAGCGAGCTCCACCACCGTATCCGTGGTGATCGCGCGCTGAACCGAGACGTTCCATTGCAGGATCCTTGGGACGGGGGTGTGATATTGAATGTAGCCTGCGGATTGGCCATTGAACCGTGTCGGATCCGAAGACGCCGCCGTAAACGGTAATGGGGAGCTAGCTCCAAAGACCGTCCCAGTTCCTCCGAGTAGTGTGACTGGAGTGATGCCGTTGGTCTGATCCGACACCTTACCTGACGAACTGACCTCCGCCCCCATACCATAGGTCACATTGTCTCCGCCATAGGTATCCAGGCTCCACGTGTAGGAATAGACTCCAAACCCGCCACGAAGCGTGGTCTTCGGGTCATACGCCCATGCGAAGCCCACGCGCGGCTGCCAGGTGTTGAAGGTATTGGACTGCATGGCTGTCCGTCCGTTCGCATGCGTGGTTCCAAACCAGTAGGCACCGGGCGTATTCGTCGCCGGATTGATAATGGTGGGATCGAAGCTGGACATATTATTTTTCACTTCGTTCCAGCCGTGATTGATCTGGTAGCGAAGACCAAGGTTCACAGTCAGATTCGGGCGCAGCTTCCAATCGTCTTGAACGAAAATCTGCGGGCTCTTGAGGCGTGCGCCATATTCAGGGGAGACACCCGCATTCCACTGCTGTGCGTAGCCCAGCAGGAAATCAGCGTACTCCATGCCCGTTCCCGAGACTGGCGCGGCGACACCGGTCGTCGGGTCCACCGCCCATTGCTGTGTGTATTGCCCTGAGAACTGGAAAGTCCCGGCGTTGACATTGCCCCAAGCGGTGGAATTGTTCTGGTAAGCCAGGAGTTCTCCACCGAAGTGAAGGATGTGTTTGCCGCGGATCATGGTCACGACATCGGAAGGATCCCAGGTGAATTCTTTGTACACAGAGTTAGAACTGGGATCGATCCAGGCGTAAGGATAAGTTCCGGTGAAGTTGATCGCTGGGAAATCATCTGCTTTGGCATACTGCCAGCCCAGTTGGCTGGCATAGCCTTTACCCAAGGCCAAGTCTTTAAAAAAGTTCAACTGGCTGGTGAAGCCCATGCGGGCTTCGTTAATAGTGCTCGCACTGATATTCCAGACATCGGTGATCTGCGCGTTGTTGTTGTCGACATCCCCGCTCTGGCAACTGACGGGGCAAGCAAACACCGTGCTGGGATATATGACCGGGGTGTCGCTCTGGGTGTCGGACAGGGTGACGCGGTTCTTCGACGTTATGTCGTAATCTAATCGCCCGAAGAATTTCCGATACGGCGTCGACTGCAGCAAGCTGGCGCGGAAGTTATTCTGCTCCTCTCCCTCGGAGCCGATCGACGGAGGAACAAACGAGCCTCCGGCAATATGATTCGACGGAGTGGGGTAAAACTGCTGGACTTTTGCGGCAAGTGGATCAAACAAACTCGTGGGGATGGAATTGCTTCCATATTCGCTGAGAAAGCTCTTGCGCACTGGATATGGATTCCCCTTGGAATCGACTGCCATTGTCTGGGTAGTCGGATCATAGAGGGTCTGCAGACCGCCAAAATTTCCGCCCATTACAGCAGTCGTCGGAATGCTATTCGTCGCAGTATTGTTCCCGTGGTCGACGATCTGGTCATAATCGAAGAAGAAAAACATCTTCTTCTTCAGAATAGGGCCGCCGATGGCGAAGCCGAAGTTGTTAAAGCGCAAGTGCGGGATGGGCTGCGCCTGAGCTCCAAACAGGTAGGGTTGAGCGGTCAAAGCGTCGTTCTGGAAATAGTCATAGGCCGCACCGTGAAACTGGCTGGTACCGCTCTTGCTAATCTGGTTAAAGATAGCCCCACCAATGCCGTACTGGGCCGAAAACGACGAAGTGTTGACCTGGAGCTCGGACACGGTTTCAAAGATTGCCGGATTCGCGTTCTGGCTATGCGACAGCGTAGTGGATGCACCGTCCGCGAGGATGTTGCTGTAGGGCAGATTGCCGTTAATCGCCACTTCTTGGCCTGGATTGGCCGAACCTTGATTTGACCCCGGTGTTCCGGTGGCGCCCGGCAGCAAAACCATGAAGTTTTCCCAGCTCACGCCGGACCCACCGGCAACCTGGGGCAGTTGCTCCATCGATCTCGATTCCAGCGTCGTGCTCTGTTCGCTGGTCTCAGTCTTCAACAGGGGCACGTCGGCCGAGACGGTCACCTCTTGCGACATTGCGCCGACCTTGAGTTCAGCATTCACCGCGGTAAAGCCAACCTGCAGGGTGATGGGGCCGCGCACTAGTTTTTCGAAGCCGTCCTTCGAGAAGGTAATTCGATAGTTGCCGGCTACGATCGAGGAGGTATCGTAAAGACCGTCCTGATTGGTCACAAAGTCCTTCGATATGCCAGTGTCCACGTTTAAAACTGAAACCGTCACTCCCGGAATGAGGGCTCCTGTCGAATCAGAAACCGTACCGCGGATGTCTCCGGCGTTTGTGCTCTGCGCAAAGCATACCCCGCTTCCAAGACTCAGAAGGAGGGGCAGGACCCATCGGTGCAAGTTCTTCATGGAACCAGCCTCCAGACAACCCAAACCTTACAAATTGTCGTTTTTATTCGCCGAAGTTGAGACCCCTCGGATTCCCAGCCGCTTCCTAGAATGCAATTCCTAGCCACGGTCAGGCGGTTTGCACTGTGCCTCGAGAAACGAGCGCACGAAGACATAATGCGAACGCACTAATAGAAAGCAACTATAGGGGGGGTGTCAATACTACTTTCGTACAGTTAACCTTGGCGGATACTGCTCTTACTCCAGCGCGATAATGCCGCGCTGCAGCGCGACAGTCGCCGCCTGAGTACGGTCTTTCACGCTGAGCTTTTCGAGGACGTGACTGACGTGCAACTTCACTGTCACCTCCGCGATATTGAGCGCATTGGCGATTTCCTTGTTACCCAAGCCTTTGGCTACCATATGCAGCACTTCCACTTCGCGCGCGCTCAAGGAGCGGTGGGACCGGCGGTCGGCCAGATGCGAGGCCACGAGAGGATCGACATATTGACGGCCCTGATGAACTTCGCGGATCGCGCGCAATAGTTCCTCGCGGATCACGCTCTTCACGATGTATCCTTTCGCGCCGGCCTGCATCGCGCGGTAAATCTCCTCTTCCCCCGAGTGGGTCGATAGCATGAGGATGTGCGCGTCGGCAAATTCGCGAAGTATGGCAGCCGTGCATTCGATCCCACTCATACCGGGCAACCGCAAATCCATCATCACAAGGTTGGGCCGGTGTTTGCGGAAAGCATCGATCGCGGCATTGCCGTTGCCTGCCTCAGCAACCACCTCCATATCCACTTCCACGTTCAAGGAAGCAGATAGGCCCATACGCACCATGAAGTGATCGTCAACCACTAGAATACGTATTGGCTTTGATGTCCTCATCGATCCTTTCTGCCGCGTGGAGAGGAACTTCCACGGCGATCCGAGCCCCACGGCCGGGTTCGCTCTCAACCCTCAACTGGCTCCCCATCGATTGCGCACGCTCGCGCATATCGAGGAGTCCGAAATGTCCCGTTGGAGAAGGCTGCCCAACTCCAAAACCACGGCCATCATCACTCACGGTTAGGCAAACCGATACGGGGGAGTATTGCAATTCAATGGAAATGCATTCCGCGCATCCGTGTTTTACGGCGTTGGCAACAGCCTCCTGCCCGATGCGGAGCAGGTTCATCTCCACCGGAGCCGGCAGACGCACGGGAATGCCGTGAATCTTGAATTCAATTTTAGTGTAATCGCGGTCAACAAGCGGCTCCACAATCTGGGTCAGCGCGGAAACGAGGTCGCCGTTTTCCAGCAACTGACAGCGCAGGTCCCATACCGAACGGCGGGCCTCGACCATGCTGTGCCGGCTCATGTTGCGCGCCGTTTTCAGCGCGTGCTGAGCCACTCCCGGCGCCTGTTGGAAGCAATCGACCGCTAGATCCAGTTGCATGGTAATGCCTGCCAGTTCTTGTTCCAGGGTGTCGTGTAGTTCGCGGGCAATTCGGTTACGCTCTTCCAGAACGGCGCTGCTTCTCAAACGCTGCCGCATCATCTCCATTTGTTCCCGCAGTCGTCTCCCCAGCACAACGACCCACACAATCACGGCCAGAAGAATTCCGCCAGTGACCCCAAGCAGCCAGAGAATGTGCCGCGAATTCCACCAGGAGGGGGTCGCCAGCACAACAAGATCCTGTGGAGAGCGCAGCAGCATGCGAAACGATTGTGGAATGTGCCACAACCCGCCGCTTCGTACCAGGCAAATTCCGCTCACCTGCACGAGGCTATTCAATGGAATGGACAGCAAGCGCTCGGCCAGAAGGCCCGGAGGAACGGTCGCATCGAAAAACATGTCGCCGTGCTGGAGGATCAGTCCCAGCCCATCGGAATTCGCCTGCCGATTGAGCAGCTTCGCGTCGATGCTCACAACCACTCCGTCGAATTGTTCCCAGGGGGCACTGAGATTCAAGGTCACCGGTTGAGGAGATTTTTCATGCCCTACCCTGTGAAAAATGGCGTCTTCCAACATCGGCGCCGAGTCGCCCATGGCCGGGAAACCCAGCACCTCCACCACATCGCCAATCTCGAGCGGAGTGCTTTGCTTGGTCAGAACTCGAAGGCCCTTGCCCTCATTTTGAAGAAAGAGCGCATTGCCCAACTGCTGGTAGCCCACGATGCCGCGCACTCGCACGCGATGCGGCATCCCACTTGCCGGCGCAAACCGCAGCAACTCAGACAGCGGAACCTCACTGGCTGGCGCTTCCACCTTAATGAAGCTCAAACGAGGCACATAAAACAGGATGCCGGTCAGTTGACGGTTGAGGTTGTAAAGACTCCCGCACACTCCTTCAATCAAAACTTCGCTGTCGATCCACGAGGAAAAGTCCTGCTCGTGCGCAATCGGTACGCGCACGTTGAACTCGCCACCTTCCGACGCGACATGCATGGCCAACGTACCTTCGCGCCACGACCTGCGGTCTACAGCGACGGAACGGACAATGCCTCGTACTTGTGCCCATTGACTGTCCTGTTGCCCATTCGCCAGTTCTGAGAAAGCAAAAAGCTGCGCCTTGGGAAGCTCCCCTTGACCCAGCACGCGCAGCTTGGTCTCACGAATGACGGGAGCGAATTTTCCCGGTCCCGTCACTCCTTCGATCTCGACCATCTGGCCGAGCAGGTGAGGATATTTGGGGGAAGAACTACCTTCCACATAAATGCCGGCCGTAGTATCTTGCACAAAAAAATCGGGTGCCGGCGCATCCATGGTGATCACACCACGAATCAGCACGGGATAGCGCAGTGATGCCTGCTCAGGACTCAGCGCCCGGATCTGATCTACGTGCGTAAGCGAGAGAAGTGGCTTGGGACCAGGCGGAAGCTGGGCCCAGCATTTGCCGCAGAGCATTGACCCGCATGCTACCGACATCAGGATAAAAATTGCCCAGTGGACTGGTAACGAATTTCTGTGGCAAGACCGCATGCTTCCCTTCCTCGAAATTTTCCGTTTAGGGGTAAACGTAGGCCACCCTTGATCGCGTCTACCATTCGGCGCTCGCCCTAGGGTAGCCCAAAGCGGGAGGCGTGGAAAGATCCGAAGTGGGACGAGAAAAACATAGCTCGGGGCTATCGCCGTCCGCCGATTTGACATGCATGAGATTCTGGTCGGCACCGGATGCCCCGAGAGAGGTACGATGTTGAATCACAAACCACGATGTCTTTCTGACCCTCGAACCGTTGGTCTAGTTCTGAAAACCATTCGACTTTATCAATTCTTGACGGTCTGCATCGGATGTATTTTCCTAAGCGGCTGCCCCAAATCGAGCCAGCCCACACCCAGTTCGTCGGCGAGCGCCAGCGTGCAGATCGTCGAGACCACGGGCGACCGGACGATGCTGCTGCAAGCTCAACCAAGCATGACGTTCACAGCCAGCGGAAATTCCACCGGCCTCGTGATTACGGTCGACGCGACCACTCAATATCAGCAGATGGACGGCTTCGGGGGCTCGCTGACCGATTCCTCCGCCTGGTTGATCTGGAACAAACTAAATACTGCGCAGCAGGCTTCGCTGATGCAGCAACTGTTCAGCTCGACCGCCGGAATTGGCATCAGTTTTCTGCGCCAACCCATGGGCGCGACCGATTTCTCGGCCAGCGGCAACTACAGTTACGACCACATGCCCGCTGGCCAGACCGATCCCAACCTCACGAACTTTTCGGTTGCGCACGATACGGCTTACATAATTCCTTTGGTCAAACAGGCGCTGTCGATCAATCCGAATATTAAGGTAGTTGCGCTGCCATGGAGTCCGCCGGCCTGGATGAAATTGTCTGCGACCATGAATGGCGGGAACATGAATACCGCGTACTTTCCAAGCCTGGCACAGTATTTCGTCAATTTCGTGCAGGCATACCAGCAACAAGGAATCCCCATTTATGCGCTCTCGGCGCAGAACGAGCCTTTGTATTCCACGACGGGATATCCTTCCGAATATCTTGTTGCAAGCGACGAAGCCGCCTTCATCGCAAATAATCTCGGACCGGCGCTCAACAATGCCGGACTCGGCAACGTGAAAATCTTCGGCTACGAACACAATTGGGATAACACTTCTTACCCGGAGACGGTACTGGGCAGCTCCGCCGCACAATATGTCGCCGGGACCTCGTTCCACTGTTATGCGGGTGACCCCAACGCGCAATCCACGGTGCGAACCGCATTCCCTGCCAAAGATATTTGGTTCACGGAATGTTCGGGCATCACCTCATCGAACTTTCCGGGCGACCTGGTATGGAATGCCCAGCACCTGCTGATCGGTGCCACTCGTAACTGGGCGCGGAGCGTTTCCATTTGGAATCTGGCGCTCGATCAAAACTCTGGTCCGAAGAATGGCACGTGCTCCAATTGCCGAGGAGTGGTGACGATCGACGACAGCGTTTCGCCCGCGTCTATTACATTTAACGTCGAGTATTACGTTCTGGGACATCTCGGAAAGTTCGTGGTTCCGGGCGCTCACCGCATCGATTCGAACACCTTTGGCGCCGGCAACATAGAAGATGTAGCTTTTCAGAATCCTGACGGATCGATCGTTCTTCTGGTTCTGAACTCCTCCAGCAACTCTGGATCGTTCAGCGTAAGTTTCAAAAACCAGTCTTTTAACTACACCTTGCCCGCGGGCGCAGTGGCCACATTTATTTGGAATTCAGAGTGAAGTTGCCTCGTAGCTGAAGATTGTCGGACGAGCCGCCCACTAAGATCGTGAAATCACCTGGGTCAGCGTTCCAGTCCTGATTCTCGACGTCGTAATAGGAAAACGCTCGGCGATTGAGTTTGAGCGTCACACGCCGCGTCTCACCCGGTTTAAGATTCATCTTTGCAAATCCCTTTAACTCCTTGACTGGCCGTGGAACACGGGCATGGGAGTCGCCCACATACAATTCTGCCACCTCTGCTGCTTCGCGATGACCCGTGTTTTTCACATCGAAGGAAACCGTTACGGGCTGGTTCAGATTTCCCGCCTGCGGGGCCACTGACAAATTGCTGTAGGCGAAGGTCGTGTACGAAAGCCCATAACCGAAAGCAAAGAGCGGCTTGGTCGCCGAACGATCGTAGTGTCGATATCCGACGAATATTCCTTCTGAGTACCGCACGTGGTTCCCGCCTTTTTCGGGATAGTAACTGTGAAAGGTCGGATTATCTTCCCAACTACGCTCAAACGACGCTGGCAGTTTTCCGGACGGACTGAAATCGCCAAAAAGAATTTGCGCCAGCGCGACTCCTCCTTCCTGCCCGGGATACCACCCGGCCAAAACAGCTGGAACTTTTTCAATCCAGGCTTTCATGTCCACATTGCCACCAGCGGTTAGAACGACAATCACATTTTTGTTCACTGCGGCGATTTGCCGAATCAACTCATCCTGCCCGCCGGGCAATTGGAAAGTCCGGTCGAACCCCTCGCCCTCGGTCTTAGGATCGAAGCCCACGCAAATAATCACGGCATCGGCTTTGGCTGCTAATGGCTTGGTTTCGCGTCCGACGTATGCCTCGGCTCTCGTCACGCCAAAGCCCATGATCGCGGTGCTCACTGAATCGTAGTACTCCAGCCGGATATTGTACGCGCGGCCGCCTTCCAAATGCCGCGAAGCCACAACCATCGTCTGCGCATGAGGCTGCCAGTCATCAATCGCAATTTCGTCTCCCACATAAAGTCGAGCGCCGTCGTCGGAGGAGGTGTAGAACTTGTAATCGCCGGTTTCTTTCGGTACAAAATAGCCGGTCCAGCGGATCGAGAAATGGTCCACCGGTTCGTCCGGGGCAAAGCTACCTTCTCCCCAATCAAAATGAACGTGCTTGTCCGTGCGGACCAAGACGGGAGTTCCCTTCAGTTCTTCATTGTCGAAGTACTCGCCTTTTAGGCCACTCTCGCCGCCGGGCGCAGTCACGAACTCCGAGTTCTCAAAAACCTCATCGAGCGGTGGAATGTCAACTGCGTACAAAACCTTAGCCTTACCTCCAAGGCGATTACTGATGCCTTCCAGATAGCTGACCGCGTTGAAAGGCTTGCTTTCCGCGCTACCCCCACCGCTGATCACGGCGGGATACGCATCAGGACCAATGACCGCAATCGTTTTCATTCTGCTCTCGTCGAGCGGCAGCAAATCGCCCGCGTTTTTCAACAGAACCATACCTCCCCTCGCCATTTCGAGCGCCACTCGCCGACCTTCCTGGCTCAGCGTAGGGATCTGTGAGTCCGTCTGCGGT
Source organism: Candidatus Sulfotelmatobacter sp. (assembly GCA_036269595.1). Taxonomy (GTDB): domain Bacteria; phylum Acidobacteriota; class Terriglobia; order Terriglobales; family Acidobacteriaceae; genus Sulfotelmatobacter. The sequence goes on along the minus strand of DATBEI010000005.1, from coordinate 8,074 downwards.
TGGTCGAAGAATCCGAACTCGATTGCCTTACGAAGAATTCTTCTGATTTTGTCGTCAAGAGTCGCCTCTGAGATTTTTCCATCCATGACAGCAGGATGCAGAGTGTCGAGAGTCATGAAAGAAGAAGATGGCATTTCCAGATCGAGACCACCGTTGGCAGCGGCAATGCCGTCATGGGTTGCGCCCCAGTCCGACATCAGAATGCCGTCAAATCCCCACTCTTTCTTAAGGATTTCATTGTTCAAGTGGACATTCTGCGTCATGTAAGCGCCATTGACCAGATTGTAGGCGTCCATGACTGCGCCCACGTGCCCTTCCTTTACAGACGCCTCAAAGGCCGGCAGATAAATTTCGCGCAAAGTCCTTTCGTCGATGTCAGAGCTCAGCGTCATGCGAGCGAATTCAGAATTATTCCCAGCGAAGTGCTTCGCCGTAGCAATCACGCGCTGGCTCTGGATTCCTCGAATTGCTCCAACCGCGATTCTCGATGCCAGAAACGGATCTTCGCCGAAGTATTCGAAATTCCGGCCATTCATCGGCGCGCGATAAATATTCATCCCCGGACCAAGAATGAAATGCACGCCGCGTGCACGCGCATCCTTGCCTATCGCGGCACCGAAACGTTCTGCGAGATCTACGTCCCACGAGGCCGCCAGCGCGATGCCGGCCGGATATGCAGTCGTGAGCCCATAGTCATGCACGCCCATCGGACCGTCCGACATCCGCATAGAGGGCACGCCCAGACGAGGAAGTGCACGGGTATCAAGATCATTGATTCCGCCCAGCATTTCGATTTTTTCGTCGAGCGTCATTTGGCTGAGGATAGAGTCGGCGCGCTTCTCAACGTCGCCATTGGATGATCCAGACTGCGTCCCGGCGAACTGCGCGACCGTTAAAAAGATGATTGCAACTATGAAGTTCCGACCGTCCCGCTTCGTTGTTTTGAAAAGCGTTTGTCTCATAAGTGTTTCTTCATTCGCGGTCCAGCATAACGCAGATTCTTCGGCTTACATTTGATACTTCAAATAGGCAGCTGATTCTGGCCTAACTTCATGGGCGGGGACATTCGATGTCTTCTCGTAGGAACTTTATCTCTGACTCGATCGTTGTTATGGCCGGGGCACCCGCCGCTCCTCTTGGGAGACAAAAACCGGCAGTTAGCGCCAGGATTCGCTAGGTCATGAGAGCCGGTGTGCGCGGCCCGTCCGATGAGTTCCCCGGTCGCTTTATTCTTAGTCGGAGTCGCAGGAATTTCAGTGCGCTTGGCTCGATTCGGTCTTTCGTTGCTCCGCGAGCGTCGATCCTCTGGCAAACTGAAAGAAAAACAATCCGGCCCTATCAGGGCCACTTCCGTCTACTCACCGCAGCCCTCTAACCATGCCGTGCTGCCCGTTCGCGCAGTCTCGGCTAGCTCGACCTTCTGTCAGCAGCTACTCTTCTTTTTTCTTCACGCGCACGACGGTGATTTTGGCGAAGCCTTCATCGAATGATGGCGGCTTCAGTTTGGCGGCCATGCGCCGCATGACATCTTCCGGCACGACCCGATCGCGGCGCTGGTGGCGTTCGACGCAGATTTCCAACGGAACATCAAAAAATACGGCGTGCACTTCGTAGTTGTAGTCCTTGGCCAGTTTGATCCAATGCTGTCGTTCCTGCGGAGTCAAGTTAGTAGCGTCCACATAATTCGTGGGTCTCTTGGCTATGAGACGCGCTTTAAGCATAGAGCGCAGATTGGAAAATACGAGATCCTGAAAACGCTGTTCGCGCACATCATCAAACAGAAGCGATCGAACCATGTCGCTGGAAAGTGGTACCACATTATGACGCTTGAACCACGAACTCTTGCCGGAACCGGGCAGCCCAATGGCGAGCACGACAATACCCTTGGGCGGACGCGGCGCGGCGACAGGCACAACCGTCGGAGCCGGCGGCGCTTGTGGCACGGCCTGGACTTCAGGCTCGGTAGCTCCTTCAGGGACTTCTTCCGAGCCATCCTCCATTGCAGGGCTTGGCAAGTCCGGAATGATGCCCTTCGCAGCCGTCGGACTGAAAGCCTGAGCAACAGCTTGCTCGCGGCCGCGTCCCCCACGACCACGCCCGCCACGGCGGCGGCGTCCTCGTCCCCGCTGACCTTCCCCGCGCGAGCCTTGCTGGCGCGATGTTCCGGCACTGTTTGCGGACTCTTCGCGAACGGACGGCGCTTCCAACATCGGCACAGGTTCATCTGCAGACTCAGCTTTGGAGCGACTGGAGTCGACGCGGCCCGTTTCAATAACCGCTGACTCCAGATGATCAGACTCAGCAATTGGCTCCGAAGACTGGTCCGCATCGAAATAAGCCGGCTGCAATGGCGGAGGTGCTGCCTGACTGCCCTGCTCCGGAGTCTTCTTCTTCCGGCGTTGTAATCGATCTTTCATCCATTTACGCATGTTCAGGCTTGTAACACAGATAGAGTGGTGCGAGCAATCGGCGCAGTCACATTTCATCCCGCTATCCGTTCGTGCGGACTAAGATAAAAGCATGCCGAGCCAAATTCCCTCACTCATTCACCATCAAAAATATATTTCCCTGACTACATTTCGTAAGACGGGAGCCGCAGTTGCAACGCCCGTATGGTTTGGAGAAAGCGATGGCAATCTTTATGTGATGACGCGCAGCGATATGGGAAAGACGAAGCGGATTCGTAACAATCCGCAAGTGCGGGTAGCGCCGTGCACGATTCGCGGAACTGTGACTGGCCCGGAATTTGATGCGAGAGCTCGGATCTTACCGGCAGAAGAGCATGCGCGAGCGCGGGAAACGATCAACCGGAAGTATTGGATGGCGCGGATTCCGCTGATCTGGCGACGGACGGACACCTATCTGGAATTGAGTTTTAGTCACTAGCAAGCCAGCATCTGCGCGAATTTGCGAAGGGCACCACTCTAGTCGTGCCATAACTTCGAACAACTGCCGCGCTTCAACTCCTGAGGCGGATTTTTCCGCGATTCACGCGCTTCGTCGTGAGCATCCCTTCACCACTCGCCTGTCGTCAGATACTCGTGGATGGATTTGGCGGCGCGGCGCCCCGCACCCATCGCGAGAATCACAGTGGCGCTCCCAGTGACGATGTCACCTCCGGCAAAGATTCCTTTGCGTGTAGTCCGTTGCGTTTCCTCGCTAGCCTGAATGTATCCCCTCTTGTTCGTGCCCAGACCTGGCGTAGTGCTTTGCACGATCGGGTTCGCGCTGGTCCCGATGGCGATGATCGCAACCGACAGCGGCAGATCGAACTCGGAGCCTTGAATGGGCACGGGCCGTCGCCGGCCGGAGGCGTCTGGTTCGCCCAGTTCCATGCGAACGCAGCGCGCGGCCGTCAACCACCCTTTGCCGTCGGAGACGAACTCGACCGGAGCGGTCAGCATCTGGAAATCGATTCCTTCCTGACGGGCGTGATGCACTTCTTCGGCGCGGGCAGGCATCTCGGCATCGCTGCGGCGGTAGATTACATAGGCCTTGCGTGCACCCAGCCGCAACGCCGAGCGGATCGCATCCAACGCCGTGTTGCCGCCGCCGATCACCGCTACATCCTTCCCCTGGAGATCGAGCATGGGCTCATCATAACTTGGAAACTTGTAAGCCTTCATCAAGTTGATGCGCGTAAGGAATTCGTTGGCGGAATAAACGCCGTTAAAATGCTCCCCGGGAATATTCATGAACTGCGGCAACCCAGCGCCAGTGCCGATGTAGACAGCATCGAAACCCTCTTCGCCGATGAGTTCATCGATGGTAACGGTGCGGCCGACAACCACGTCAGTCTCAAACTCAACGCCCATTTCACGCATGTAATCGAGTTGCTCGCGGATGATCTGCTTGGGCAGGCGGAATTCGGGGATGCCATAGACGAGCACTCCGCCGAGTTCGTGGAGAGCTTCGAACACGCGTACCTTGTGACCTTTCTGAACAAGATCGCCGGCTACCGTGAGACCTGACGGGCCGCTGCCAACCACCGCAACTTTTTTGCCGGTGGGCTGAACGTTGGGGACTATGTGAGTTCCTGTGCGCTTCTCATAATCGGCAACAAAGCGCTCCAGATAGCCGATTCCGAGGGGCTTCACTTTTTTCGACAACAGACACTTGCCTTCGCAGTGATCTTCCTGCGGGCATACGCGCCCAGTAACGGCAGGAAGGACGTTATCTTCGCGAATCTTCGCAGCGGCGCCCAGGAAGTCGCCAACTACGATCAGTTCGACAAATTCTTTTACCTTGACGCCGACGGGGCAGTTGTCGGTGCACGTGGGCTTGGCGCATTCCAGGCAGCGACGTGCTTCCTGCTGCGCGAGTTCAGGACTGTAGCCGAGATTCACCTCACTGAAGTTGTGAGCCCGTACTTCCGCGGCCTGCTCAGGCATCAGCTGGCGCGGAACTTTCATGCGCTCCTTCATCGGCAGGGGGTTTAACGACTTCTTTCCGGTAGGGCTCATCGTTGATCTCCTTGCCGGCTGGCGCGCGTGGCGGCACAGGCATGTTCAAGTTGCTTCGCAGATGCTTCCGCAGCTGTGACTCTCTGAAATTGCGCGAGAGATCGCTGCTCCGCGTCGCGATACATCGAGTTACGCTGTACGAGCACGGCGAAATCGACGCGATGCGCGTCGAACTCAGGACCGTCGACGCAAGCAAACTCGCTCTTCCCCTCGATTAAGACGCGGCAGCCGCCGCACATTCCAGTGCCATCAATCATGATCGGGTTGAGGCTGACGACCGTGTGAATGTTTTCCCCGCGCGTCATCTCGGCGATGGCCTTCATCATGACGATTGGGTCCACGGCCACGACCAGGTCGATGCGCGTGCCGTTCTGAATCAACTGGCGAAGTTTATCGGTGACGAAACCCTTGTCGGCGTAGCTTCCGTCGTCGGTAGTGATCATGAGCGCGTCGCTCACCGCGCGCATTTCCGGCTCGAGAATGACCAATTCCTTGTTCCGTGCGCCGACGATCGAGATCACACGGTTGCCAATCCGCTTCAATGCCGCCGCGGTGGGATAAGCCATAGCGGTGCCGACGCCACCGCCCACTACCACCACCGTGCCGTAGTTCTTGATCTCGGAGGGTTTGCCGAGCGGACCCACGACGTCGAGAATTTGATCGCCGGTTTCCAGCGAGTTGAGCAGGTGAGTCGTTTTTCCTGCGGCTTGCACGACGATATTGATGGTTCCGCGCTCCGGGTCTGAGTTTTCGATGGTGACAGGGATCCTCTCGCCCTCTTCGTAAATGCGAAGGATGACGAACTGTCCCGGTTGCTGTTTACGGGCGATCCGAGGCGCTTCGATAACGAAGCGTTTGATCCCAGGCGCAAGAAATTCAGCGTGAATGATTTTGAACACGGTCGCTCCGTACGTATGAAATGACGAATCTGCGACCAGACGATTGTGTTCGGAGAACGAACAGCGAGGATGTGATTTGGATCACACTTCAGTGTGCAGTGGGGATGATTCGTTACTCCTGTCACGACTTACACCGTGACCCCAGAGTATCTAAACCGCTGTTTGTCATCCTGAGGACCGCGTCTTTTGCGGGCCGAAGGACCTATGCATTTCGTTGGAATTACACAGGTCCTTCGCTCTGCTCAGGATGACAGCGGCATGCACGAATGACAGCGCCTAATTTCCTGCCTAATTTCCTTCTGGTTTGAAGATTACGCCCTGACTGGTTCGGCTGTTCATGATTACGCGAATTGGCGTCGCAAATTGCAGATGACGGACGCAGCCTTGCTCTTCGATGGCGGGCTGCTCGGCTAGCCATTGCCAGTCGACCGAGCCTTCGCCCGCATCCGGATTGACGGTGAAGTAGCCCACCTGGAACGCAGTTAGATTCTGGAAGAAATGGCTGCCCTGTGACGGCGTGACCCGAAAGTCGTGGAAGCCAGCCTCGATGATGGCGCGGGCGCCGGAAATCTCGTCCCACTCCACGGGAATGCCGAGCCAGGGATCGTTCGAACCCCAGCGCCCAACTCCGATCAGCAAGTAAGGGCGATTGTCTGCGCTCAACGTGGCATTGAAGTGGGCGACGGCCCGTGCAACTTCCTGGCTGCGGCTGCGCTCGAAACGTTGTGAATCGACGACGATGATGTCGTACAGATTATCCATTCGGCCATTGCCGAGAACCTTCGTGCTCTTGCAGATCAATTGGGATGAGTCGACGGCGTCAATGCTGAGATCCTGATGATCCCGAGCTAGGGTTAGCGGGCGAATCTGCAGGAATCCAAATTCAGCAGGCTCGTCACCGCCCGGCAGACGCACGGCGAATTCGATCTCGACAGGATTGCCTAACGCGTCTTCGCCAGCTCGCACCAATAGCTCCAGAATCGCAGCTAGCGGGAAGATGCCGAGTTTGAGCATGGGGGCGAAGGTCACCACGCGGGCCCCGGGACGGCTGAGGCCGTCGTAGACTGCGTGATTGTCGGCCGAGTATGTCGAGGCTACAGCGTGCAGAGTGCCATCGGCTTCGGCCACGTCAAGACCGAAGCGAACTTCGCGTAGATGGCCGGGCCCTCCTTCGTGAGAAACACGGTCGAGTTCGAGGGCGCAAAATTCCGTCTGTGTGTTTGCCAGTATGTCTTCCACGGAAGAAAACTGCAGCAGATTGCGTGGATAGCGCGGACAGAAACTCAGGCACTTTCCGCCGTCGACGACGGTGCGGCCTAAGCCGAGGGCTACCGCGGCGATGCCGTCGGCGAAGGTCATAGGTTCTACGGGATAGAAGTTATGCGAACGCACGACTCCAGAAAAGTCCGGATAGAAGCGCGAGCCATGCGCCCTACCCACAACTTGCTGCAAAATCACCGCCATCTTTTCTTCTTCCAGGCGATAGGGAGTAGCGCGCACATAAGCTTTGGCGTGCTGGCTGAAAGTGGAAGCGTAAATTCGCTTAATGGCCTCGGAAAGTTCGTCCAGGCGCGCCAGCAAAGTTGGTTGCTGGTTGCCTAGCATGAACGTCTCGTAGACACCAGTGAACGGCTGGTACTGCGAGTCCTCAAGCAAGCTGGAGGAACGAATGGCGAGCGGGTAATCGACTTCGGAGAGAAATGCTTTTAGGTCTTCCTGCAGCGAAACGGGCAGCGTGGCATCGAGGAACCGCTTCTGGATCTCGTCATCCTCGTCACAGTGCAGCGCGAAGTCGCTCAAATTATTTTCGGCAAGGAACTGGTCGAACAGGTCGGTGGCGATGACCGCCGCGGGGGGAACGGAGATGCGCACGCCGGCGAAGCGGCGGATGATGCGGCGAGTGCGCAGCAAATGACGGACGAAAGCCAAGCCGCGGGCCTTGCCTCCGAGCGAACCGGAGCCGATTCTTAGAAAACTGGAGTCCGAGGGCTTGAACGTGTCGGGCTTGAAATCGCCGATCAAGACTTCGTTTTGTTCGCGGCGATATTCGTTGATCGATTCAATCAGATCGCGGCGCAGATGTTCGGGACCGTCGAAGTCCGATACCTTGCGCGGGCGAAGTTTGGCGGCCAGCGCGAACTCGGTGCGCGCCATCAGCCAGTGCGAGAAATGATTGCGCTGCGCATGGTACACCAGGCTGTCGGTAGGAAGCGTCTGCAGAGTCTCTTCCAGTTCGGTCAAATCTTTGGCACGCCCAACTTCGTGCTGGTCGGGCATGCGAAAAACGAAATCGCCGAATCCGAAGTGATCGGTGAGAATTCGCCGAAGGTCTTTGAGTAGTGTGGGCGAGCGTTTGCGCAGGAATGAATACCCTTCGGCGTGTGCCCGCGGACGAAACTCGGTGCGGCTGGTTTGCAAAACGACCGGAACATCCGGCGTGAGGCTCTTAACCATGCGTGCCAGTTCGAAACCCGCTTCCGGACTCAGTTTGCCATCCCACGGAAACTCGACATCGGAAACCAGGCCGAAGATGTAGTCACGATACTCCTGCACCAACTGCGCCGCTTCTTCGAAATTCGAACTCAATAGAATTTTCGGGCGGGCCTGCATGCGAACCAGTTTGTGCGCGACGTTGATGCCTTCTTGGATGACGCGCCGCGATTGCTTGATGAGTTCGGTGTAGATGACGGGCAGGAACGAAGAGTAGTAGCG
>DATBEI010000002.1:0-17445 GCA_036269595.1 Candidatus Sulfotelmatobacter sp. | reverse complement strand
CGCCGCAATTTACGGTGAAGGCGGCGGAGCGAATTCGGAAGCTGCTGGAGATTACGCGTGGGCGGGCGTTTGTGCTTTTTACCAGTTACGCGCAGATGAATGACATTTATCAGCGGCTGCTGGGAGAAGTGGAGTTCCCGATGTTGCGGCAGGGGGACGCGCCGAAGACGGCGCTGCTGGAGGAGTTTCGGCTGACGCCGAACGCGGTGCTATTCGCAACCTCGTCGTTCTGGCAGGGCGTGGATGTGCAGGGAGAGCAGTTGAGTTGCGTGATCATTGACCGGTTGCCGTTTGCGGTGCCGAGCGATCCGGTGGTGGCGGCGCGGGTGAAGGCGATCGACGCGGATGGCGGGAATGCGTTTTTCCAATATCAGGTGCCAGCGGCGGTGATTACGCTGAAGCAGGGGTTTGGCCGACTGATCCGGTCGCTGCACGATCGCGGGCTGCTGGTGCTGCTGGACAATCGCATTCTGAAGAAGCAGTACGGGCGCGTTTTTGTGGAGAGCTTGCCGAATTACAAGAAGACGACCGAGATGCGAGTGGTGCAAGAGTTCTTTGGGGTGGAGACGTGAGCGCTCTCACGTTCCTGTAAATCCGATTTAACGCGACCTGGTGCTTTTTGCGATGCGGCGTTCATACTTTTAATCGATACCGGCTTGCTCCGCCTGCCTTGAAATATCCCTCTCTTATCGGCTAGTGCTGAAATCACTCGAGCAGCGGGTCGATGGTGGTGTAGCCAGTTCGGGATGTCTCGTCCAACTGGTGAAAATGCTGCCTTCGGAATAAACGGTCTCCAAGCGAGCAAAGAAATCCAGGAGCATCCACCACGAAGGACACGAAGGTTCACGAAGGAAATCTGAGGGCATCCACCACGAAGGACACGAAGGTTCACGAAGGAGCCCTGGGGTTTCACTTTTGCTCTTGTGCTGTGGCCGGGCAGCACGCCCACGACAATTCCTGAGGGCTGGGTTTTGGTGTGGTAGACGCGTTGAGTGGCTTTGATGAAGTCGGCGGGCTTGGCGTCTGGGATGTTGACGAAGGTTTGCGGGTTGCGGTCGGTGAGGGGGAACCACGAACTTTGCAGTTGCACCATGATGCGATGGCCGCGGCGGAAGGTGTGGTTGATGTCCTGCATCGTGAAGTTGATTTCTTCGACCTTGCCGGCCGTGAAGGGTTCGGGCTTTTCGAAGCTGTGACGGAATTTTCCGCGGAAGGGTTCGCCGCGCACTAGTTGCTGATAGCCGCCCATGGCGAAGGCGGGCACGGCGACATCTTTTCTTGGCTTGTCGCGATCTTCGGAGCGAGGCGCGTCTTGCCTGCTGTCAGGATAATCGGGCGGGTAGACGTCAATCAGTTTGACGTCCCAGTCTGAATCGGTGCCGGTGGTCGAAACGAAAAGGCGGGGTGAGATGGGGCCGGCGATGGTGACGTCTTCCTGCAAGACCGGCGTCTGGTAGACGACGACGTCGGTGCGGCTGTCGGCGAAGCGCTGGTCGGAGAGCATGTATTCCTGGGGAACGTTCAGTGCTGCATAGTTCACGAAGGGCACTGGCTTGGCGGGATCGCTGATGTATTCGTCGAGGGATTGAGAGTCTGCTGTGGGCGGGTCGAATGAGAGTTCGCCGTTAGCGTGGAAGTAAAGAGTTTTTGGCTCGACATTTTTTGGCGGCCACGCGGAGTACTGGCGCCAGGCGTTGGTCCCGGTTTCGAAGACGTAGGCCTTGGGGAGTTTGGGGTCGCCGGCGCCTTTGAGGTAGTGCTCAAAGAATGGGAACAAAATATTTTTGCGATAGTACTCGCCGGTGTTCGAGGCGAACTCAACGCGTCCCAGGCGTGAGCCGTCGTAGCGAGCCCATCCGCCATGAACCCAGGGACCGATGACGAGTGCATTGAAGATTCCGGGATTGTTTTTGTCGATCGCGTGGAACGTTGAGAACGGGCCTTGCAGGTCTTCGGCATCGAACCATCCGCCGACGGTGAGGACCGCGCAGTGAATGTTTTTCATATGCGGTGCGAGGTTGCGCGCCTTCCAGTAATCGTCGTAGGTATCGTGCGTCACCTGGTCGTCCCAGAGCGCGCTCTTGCCATCCAGATATTTTCGTAAATTCGAGAGCGGCCCGGCCTGCAGATAGAACTCGTAGGCATCGGTAGTTCCCCAATCGAAGCGCGCGAAATTTTTGGGCGGCAGTTGCGGATTGTCCTGCGGCTTGAACTGAACATAGAAGCCGAAGTTGGCGTCGAGCATGAAAGCGCCGCCGTGATAAGCGTCGTCACCCATGAAAAGATCGGTCATGGGGGCCTGCGGGGACGCGGCTTTCAGGGCGGGATGGGAATCGATGATGCTGGCCGAGGTGAAAAAACCGGGATAGGAAATTCCCCAGATGCCGGCGTTGCCGTTGTTGTTGGCGATATTCTTGAGCAGCCAGTCGATCGTGTCGTAAAGGTCGGTGCTGTCATCGACGTCCTGCTTGGATTTTTTGTTGTCGATGTGCGGGCGCATCTCGATGAACTGGCCCTCGGACATGTAGCGGCCGCGGACGTCTTGAAAGACGAAAATGTATCCGGCCTTGTCGAAGTCGGGCGACGGACCGAGTTGCGTGCGGTAAAGGTCGACGCCGTAGGGGGCAACGCTGTAGGGGGTGCGGTCGATGAGGAACGGGTAGGAGTGCGAGGTGTCTTTGGGCACGTAGACCGAAGTGAAGAGGCGGACGCCGTCGCGCATGGGGATGCGGTATTCGTATTTGGTGTAGTGTTCTTTGGCGTCGAAGTCGGGTGGGGCGTCGGGGCGAGTTTGGGCGAAGACGATGGTCGACAACAGGAAGAGGGCCAGAGAGACTTTTCGATGCAGCATGCGTGCTCCTAGATTTTGGAACGAATTAGGGAAGCTACAGTTTGGCGGGGAGTGGAGTCAAGGGGAGCGGTCTGAGTAAGTTTCTTTCGCCCCTTCGGGGCTTGGGGTGAAATTGTGCAAGCGCACCCACGGCTGGCGCCCCTTCGACAAGCTCAGGGCAAGCTTTCGCGGCTGGCAGCGGCCGGTTGGAACGAACCTCGCATGCGCTTGGAGCGGGGTGGGGCGGTACAATAATGGTTTGGCCGCTGAGGGCGGGCGGGGCTGTATTTGCGCCGGAATGATAGAGGGATCATGTTCGAAGTCACAGTGGAAGATACGTTTGCCGCGGGGCATTATCTAAGGAACTACAAGGGCAAGTGCGAGAATCCGCACGGGCACAACTACAAGATTCGGGTGACGCTGGCCGGGGCTGAACTGGACAAGGCTGGGCTGTTGCTGGATTTCAAGGACTTGCGCGAGGTGATGAAGCACGTCATTGAACGACTGGATCACCAGATGATTAACGAGGTCGAGCCGTTTACCGAGATCAATCCGTCGGCGGAGAACCTGGCAAAATATTTCTACGACCAGTCGAATACGAGGCTGAAGAGCGTGACTAGCGGGCGGGTGCGAGTGAAGGACGTAACTGTGTTTGAGACCGACACGACTACTGCGAAATACTGTGAGTAGGTGAGGTCGAATGCGGGCGGGAGCGCCCGCACCACACAACCACACCACCAACAATCACCACACGCGCAGCAAAGCCGCCGAGAACGGCGGCGCTATTAATGCAGATCACGGAAATTTATAAATCGTTGCAGGGGGAGTCGACTTATGCGGGGCTGCCGTGTGTGTTCGTGCGGCTGACGGGATGCAATCTGAGATGCTCGTGGTGCGACAGCGAATATACGTTTCAGGGTGGCCGCAAGATGGCGATGGAAGAGGTGCTGGACGAGGTGTCGCGGCTAAGTCCGGGCGGCGGGCTGGTAGAGATCACGGGTGGAGAGCCGATGCTGCAGGAGCGGGAGGTAGTGCCGCTCATGCAGCGGCTGCTGGATCAGGGATATCAGGTTCTCCTGGAGACCAGCGGAGAGCGGCTGCTGCAGCGGGTTCCCGCTGCGGTGGTAAAGATTGTGGACGTGAAGTGTCCGGATTCGGGCGAAGGCGAGACGTTTTGCATGGAAAATCTGGAGGCGCTCGAGGCGCACGATGAGATCAAGTTTGTGCTGAGCAGCCGTGCGGACTACGAATTTGCGCGGGAGTTTACGCTGCGTCATAGGCTGGCGGAGCGAGTGAACGCTGTGCTGTTTTCTCCGGCTTTTCGCAAGGATGCGACGGGAGCGCGCGATAGTTCGCATTGTTTGCTTGATCCACGGGAACTCGCGGAATGGATGATTGCGGACAATGTTCGGGCGCGGCTGGGGCTGCAGTTGCATAAGTTTATTTGGGATCCGGCGGTGAAGGGAGTGTGAAGCACATTGTTGATTGATGATTGATGATTGTTGAATGTTGATTGAAACCCCGAGCAGCCGGTTTTGAATTTCAATCATCAATCAGAAATCATCAATCATAATTATCCGTCTCAATTTTTCTATGCAAAGATCGAAGCCTAGCCGTGCGGTGGTGCTTCTCAGCGGAGGCATGGATTCGTGCGTGTGCGCGGTGTTGGCGGCGCGCGATTACGATGCGGCGGCGGTGCACGTCAGTTACGGACAGCGGACGGAGGAGCGGGAGCGGCGGTCGTTTGTGGCCATTTGCGAGCGATTGGGAATTCACGACCGGCTGGTGGTGCGAAATGAGGCGCTGCGGGCGATTGGCGGGTCGGCGCTGACGGATGACGCGATCGCTGTGCCCGAGGCTGCGGCGGCGGGGGATGGCATTCCAGTTACCTATGTGCCTTTTCGGAATGCACATTTTCTGGCGGTGGCGGTGAGTTGGGCGGAGGTGCTGAGCGCGAAAAAGGTTTATATTGGCGCGGTCGAGCCGGACAGTTCGGGGTATCCGGATTGCCGTCCGGCGTACTACGAGGCATTTAATGAAGTGGTGAAGCTGGGTACGAAAGAGGGCGACATCGAGATTGTGACGCCGCTCATCGCGATGAGAAAAAACGAGATTGTGAGGCTTGGCCTTGAACTGAATGCACCCTTCGATTTAACGTGGTCGTGTTACAGCCGGGAAGACCGGGCCTGCGGAGTGTGCGATAGTTGCGGGTTGCGGCTGCGGGCTTTCGAGGCGGCGGGAATCCGGGATCCGATTGCGTACGCGGCGAGGTAGGAATGAAGTGGAGAAGAAGTTTGTGATTGGTGTATCCGGTTTGAAGTCGGCGAACCAAAAATCGAATTTGCCGGGAGGCAACATGAAAAAGCATTCCGCAATTTTTTTATTCGTCGTGTTGGCGCTGGGACTGTGCGTGCCTCCGGTCTTTGCGCAGGCTTCGGGAACGGTGAAGGGAGTATGCAAGGATGCGCAGGGAAATCCCATAGTGGACGGAAGAGTGGTCTGGACCAATACAGATAACGGTCAGAAATACGCCATCAAGACCAACAAGAAGGGCGAATATTTTTCCCTGGGCCTATCGCCGGGCAAGTACAACGTGACGTTGTACAAGAGCGAAGACGATATGAAGGCGGGCAAGGAGATATTCCACCAGAACGGGTTCCCGGTGCAGTTGGACGAGAACACGCTGGATTTCGATGTGCAGAAGGAACAGGAGAAGGCCGCGAAGGGGCAGGGACTGACTCCGGAGCAGCAGAAGCAGATGCAGGAGCAGCAAGCCAAGGCGCAGAAGGAGACGATGACGGTCAAGACCCTGAACGAGAAGTTGAACGCGGCGAAGACTTCGGCTGACGCTGGCGACTTCGATACGGCGATCGCGGATCTGACGGAAGCGACACAAGTGGATGCGACCCGCGATCTGCTTTGGTTCAAGCTGGGAGATTACTACCGGCTGTCGGCTACGAAGCAGACGGACCCGGCGGAGAAGCAGAAGCGCCTGGCATCGGCGGTGGAGGACTACCAGAAGGCGATCGATATCAAGAAGGGGGTCCAGAACGATAAGGATCCGAACGCGGCGAAGAACATGGCGGCGTACTACAACAATCTAGCCGAAGCTTATGCAAAGTCGAACAAGGTGGATGACGCAGTGAAGACGTATGCGCTGGCCGCCCAGGCCGATCCGACGAATGCGGCACAGTACTACTTCAATACGGGAGCGGTGCTGACTAATGCGGGGAAGGTCGATGATGCGCTGGCGGCATTCGACAAAGTGATTGCCGCCGATCCCAACCGCGCCGATGCTTATTACTGGAAGGGCGTGAATATGATCGGCAAGGCGACGCTGAAGGGCGACAAAATGGTGGCGCCTCCCGGAACAGCCGAGGCATTCCAGAAGTATCTGGACTTGCAACCGACAGGTACCTATGCGGACGCGGCCAAGCAGATGCTGACGAGTATTGGATCGTCGGTAGAAACCAAGTACGGGAAGAAGAAGCCAGCCAAATAACTCTTTTCGATGCATGTACTTGCGGAGCGGGGCGGTTCCTTCGGGAATCGCCCTTTTACTTTTGCTTCGGGGTGTTACGAAGGACTATGGACTTGCTTGCCCTACGCAAGCGCGGGCGGAGGCAGTAGAGTGAAGTCACTGAGTTTTCTTCCAAAGTCTGTGGTGCGTGCGATTCTTGAGGGCGTGAGGGAGAATGGCGGCACCAACCATTGCACCGATTTCCGTTGCGTTAGAGGGCTTCTCGGGGAGCGGGAGAGTAGCGACTCCGGCGTTGCTGGGGGCAATGCTGCGGGCGTCGGACAAAATCAGTGATCTGGTTTTTTCGCCGGGGCGGCCGCCGCAGGTGCAGGTCTACGGGCAGATGATTCCGGTGCAGGTGCCGGGGCTGACGTTTCTGACTGCAGACGACACGCGGCACATTGCCGCCGACCTGATTGGCGACAACAAGCAGGCGGTGACGACGCTGCGCGAACATGGGGCGTGCGACATTTCGTTTGGGCTGCCGGGGCTGGCGCGTTTTCGCGCAAATATTTTCATTCAGCGAGGCAGTTGCGCGGTGGTAATGCGGGTGATACCCACCGTGATTCCGGATTTTGCGACGCTGCGCATGCCGTCCCAGTTGGCCGACGTGACCAAACTTAAAGACGGGATCGTGCTGGTGACCGGGCCGGCGGGGTCGGGCAAGTCGTCGACGCTGGCGGTGCTGCTGGACGCCATCAACCGCGAAAAGTATTACCACATCATTACCATCGAAGATCCGATCGAGTTTCTGCATAACCATAAGTGTTCGACGATTCATCAGCGGGAGTTGCACTGCGATACGCCGAGTTTTGCGCACGCGCTGCGATCGGCCATGCGGCAGGCGCCAAGAGTGATTCTCGTGGGGGAAATGCGCGACCGGGAAACGATTGAGATGGTGCTGGAAGCGGCGGAGACCGGGCACCTTGTGTTCTCGAGCCTGAATACGATGGATGCCGCGAAGACTGTGGAACGGGTGATCGGAGCTTTCCCGCCAGTGGATCAGCAATCGGTGCGGGAGCGATTTGCCAAGTCATTCCGCTACATCATTTGCCAAAGGCTCATGTCAAAGTCGGACCGCAATGGACGGGTGGCGGCTTTCGAAGTCCTGAAAACGAATGCGCGCACGCGCGAGTTCATTGAGAAGGGCGAGCGCGAGAGTAAGAGCCTGATCGAGGCGATGAAGGCGGGCTCATCTGAAGGCATGCAGCATTTTGATGGCGAAATCGCGCAACTGGTGCAGGACCGCCTGATTGATTTGGAGACCGGATTGTCTTACGCGAGCAATCCGGCAGCGCTGGGGCAGGAGTTGGCGCGATAATTCGGCTGTCGCGGCTTGATCGGGCTTCCTGAGATTCCGGTTTTCAATCGCGTAGCTTCCGTGTCGTATCATGGCGTCATGTCTGGCGCGCCCGTTAATTCCAACATTTTGAGCTTTGAAGATGCTCGCCGGCTGGTCGAGACGCAGGCTGCTTTGGTCCGAGCTGGCGGGGATTCCGCGACGGAGGCGGTGGAATTGCTGGCGGCGGCGGGGCGGGTGTTGGCGGAGCCAGTGGTTGCGGATCGGGATCTTCCGCCGTTTGCGCGATCCACGCGCGATGGTTTTGCGGTGCGGTCTGCAGATTTATCGCAACTTCCTGCGACGCTTGACGTAGTCGGAGAGATACGTGCGGGAGAAGTTCTGGAGAAAATTCCGCGCAACATCGACGCTGGGCAAACCGTGTCGATCATGACAGGGGCACCGGTTCCGGCTGGTGCGGACGCGGTAGTGATGGTGGAGTACAGTTCGGAGCGTGGGAAGCAGGTCGAGATCACGCGTGGCGCAACGGCTGGAGAGAATATTGTGGCGCGCGGGGCAGAGGGTCGCGAGGGAGCGTTGCTGTTCGAGCGCGGCACGCGGCTGAATGCGGCGGCGGTTGCGGTGGCGGCATCGGTGGGCAAGGCGCGACTGAAGGTCTACAAGCGGCCGCGAGTTGCGGTGTTGACTACGGGCGACGAGATCGTGGATGTTGGCGCGAATCCCGGGCCGACGCAGATTCGCAACTCCAACAGCTATTCGCTCGCGAGTCAGATTGAGAAGGCTGGGGGCGAAGCGGTGCTGCTGCCGGTTGCTCCTGATGAATTGCGACCGCTGCGGCGCCTGATTGAAGAAGGGTTGAAGGCGGATCTGCTGCTGATGACGGGCGGGGTTTCGATGGGGCGCTACGATCTTGTGGAGCAAGCACTTGCGGAACTGAATGCGGGATTCTTTTTCACGGGCGCGAAGATTCAGCCGGGGCGGCCAGTCGTTTTCGGCAAGTGTAGCGCGGGCAGCCGAAGTGTGTATTTCTTCGGGCTGCCGGGAAATCCAGTGTCGACAATGGTGACTTTTGAATTGTTTGCGCGACCGGTGCTGGAGGCGTTGGCGGGGCAGTCTCCGCGGCAATTGCACTTCTTGCATGCGCGGCTGAAGAAGGAAATTCGCGTGAAGACGGGGCTCAGGCGTTTCCTTCCTGCGATGGTGTCCGGCGAATTCGAAAATTCCGAGGTGGAATTGGTGGCGTGGCAGGGATCGGGAGACATTGCGGCGACGGCGCGGGGCAACTGCTATCTTGTCATTCCGGCGGATCGCGAGCGAATTGCGGCGGGGGAGTGGGTGGCGGTAATGAAAGGCGATTGTTGATTGATGATTGTTGATTGTTGATTGCTGATTGCTGATTGAAGATCAAAAACCTCGGCGCAAGGTTTTTGATCTTCAATCAGCAATCAACAATCACCAATCAACAATTCTGCTGTAAAAGTGGCAGGGGCGGCCCAGAGCGGTCAGCCCGCGACCTGTGCATGTAAGATAGAGCTACAGCATGGCGACGAAACTTTCCCACTACGACGGCACGGGGCGCGCAAGAATGGTGGATGTGTCGGGCAAAGGCGCGACCCGGCGCGAAGCGGAGGCCAGCGCATTTGTGGCGATGAAGCCGGAGGTGCTGGCGGCGCTGCCGAAAAATCCCAAGGGCGATCCACTGGAAGTGGCGCGGATTGCGGGAATCATGGCGGCGAAACGCACGGCAGAGTTGATTCCGATGTGCCATCCGCTGCCGCTGGCGGTCGTTGATGTCGATTTGCGGCTATGCGAAAATGGCGTCGCTATCACGTCGAAAGCAGCCACCACCGCGGAGACTGGTGTGGAAATGGAGGCGCTGGTCGCGGCTAGCGTATCGGCGCTCACCGTTTATGACATGTGCAAGGGCGCGGACAAGAGTATTGAGATTCGCGAGATCATGCTGCAAAGCAAGACTGGCGGAAAGAGCGGAGAGTACCGGCGCGGGAAATAGCAACTGGAAAATATTCAATTCTAGACATGGCGAATAACGTCAAGCTGCTGGTGGTAGACGACAATCCGATGGTGCTGGCGATGTTGCAGCAGGCATTGACTCCGCTGGCGGTCGTGACGACGGCGACGGATGCGGCGGACGCGTTGTTGAAGGCAGTCGACGACGTTCCGGATTTGCTGGTATGCGATTACAAAATGCCGGGAATGGATGGACGGCAGTTGGTGGAGAAATTGAGGAGCCGGCCGGCGACGGCTAATTTTTCGACCGTGCTGATGGCAAGCAAGGTGGACATCGCGGAGCGGCTTTCACCGCAGGATGCGGCGGACGATTATTTGGAGAAGCCGTTTTTTCTGAAAGATGCAACGCGCCGCATCAAGCGCACCATCGACCGCATCGCGTTGGAAAAAATGTCGAAGACCGCCCCCAAGGATGGAGTGGTGCGCGGCAGCCTGTCGCAGATGAACGTGATCGACCTGATGCAGTCGCTGGAAATGGGGCGGAAGAGCTGCCAACTCTCGCTGAGCAACGAAGGCGACCAGTGCGAAGTATTCTTTGTCGAAGGCCAGGTTAAGCATGCGACCTATGGAAAGCTAGTGGGCGACGAGGCTGTGTTCAAAGTACTGCGCTGGACGGGTGGAAATTTCCAGTTGGACTTTGAAGGTAAGACGGATAAAGAAACCACGCAACTGAACACGCAGGGACTGTTGATGGAAGGACTGCGATTGCTGGACGAATCGGCCCGAGACGGGGGAGCGGAAGTCGAGCCGGTTGCAGCAGCTTCACCTGCGGGCGCTGCCAGTACGCCGCCGAGCGTTGCGCGCGGGCGAAGGGAAGAAGAGGAAGATGTCCTCCTCGACGGCTGATGGGACAGGGTTAACGGCGGCGGTGGTGACGGTCAGCGATTCCTGCGCTCGCGGGGAGCGCGAAGATCGGTCGGGGCCGGCAGTTGCGCAAGTGTTAGAAAAACTGCATTTCTCGGTTGCCGCGCGCGAAGTTGTTCCGGATGAATCCATTCCAATTCAAAATCTGCTGATTCGGCTGGCGCGCGAGGTGAGGCTCGTGGTGACGACTGGCGGAACCGGCATTGCGGTGCGCGATGTAACGCCGGAAGCTACGGTGGCTGTGTGCGAGCGGTTGCTGGACGGTGTGGCGGAACGGATGCGAAGTGAGGGAACGAAGAAGACTCCGTTTGCCGCGCTGAGCCGCGGAGTGTGCGGGGTGCGAGGTCGCACGCTGATTTTGAATTTGCCAGGGAGTCCAGCGGGAGCGGTGGAATCGCTGGAGGTGGTGGCGTCGTTGATTCCGCATGCGCTGGATCTGCTTGCGGGGAATACCTCGCACTAGCGGCGGCCTGTTTCACATCCTTCTTCACAACCAAGTACTGATTGCGGCGTTTTCTCGCCAGAGTCAAAATCCCCACCCTCTCGCGGAATGCGCGAGAAGGGTGGGGCACCCGGCGCTTCGTTACTGCGCGGGAGTTGGGGCTGGCATTTGCGTTTGCGTTGGAGCTTCGGCAGTTACTTCGGGAGCGGCGACCGGATTGATCTTCACCGTGGCCAGGATTTTTTCCAGGCGGTCGAAGACTTTGTCGCGATCGACGTGGTTCATGACGCCGTCTTCGGAGGCGACGGTGGTCACGTTGAGGGCGAACTCGTAGCAGGCTCCATTCTGGAAGACATGGAAATACTTCGAGTCGCTCTGGCGAGTGCCTTCGCCGGTGACGGCCTCGGTGGCGCGGAGTTCCAGGTCACCCAGCATGAGCTTCGAGCCGGAGGATTGAGTCTCCGAGGCCGGCGTTGCGGTAGAGGAAACTGGCGTTACTGCGGTCGCGGCGTCAGTGGTTGACGCTTGCGGCGCGGCTTTCGGCTGAGGGACGGCGAACTCGGTGCATTGATCTGGAGTGAGAGATTTATGAACGCTCACGTTGAAGAATGCGGACGAGAAGTCGGTATTGGCAAAGCCGGTTTCCGGAAGTTCGACGGCGGCGAGCGCGACTCCACCGGGCTGCACGAAATTCATGGCGATGGGATTCGAGGCCAGGAGTTCGGTGGCAGCGTTGCCGGTTTCGATGGCGTAGCGGCGTGAGTATTCAAAAGCTACGCCGTACGTCTTGTCGGTGTAATTTACGGTGGCGGGTTTTTTGCGGGCAACTTTTCTGGGAGCGGGTTTGGCCGCGGCTTCGACCACGGGCGCTGGCGTTGGAGCGGTCGCGGTTTCGGGTTGTGGTTGCGGGGCGGTAGGCTGATTGTTCGAGCTTGCTGGCTTCGGTTTGTCGCTGGAGCAGCCGACGGTTACGGAGCAGACGATCAGCACAGCGGCGAAAATTAGCGCGCTGGTGTTCTTGCCCCAGGTCATGGAACGGGTTTCTGCGATGCTGCGAAGTGCGTTGATGCGGGTCATGGTTGGTCACCTCCTGCCGGCGAGCGGCATTGTAGGGAATGCACGGCGAGCGCCAAGCACGAGGGCATTGATTTCGCGGGGTTTAAGCGAGAGTGCTCAAAGAGGCCGTGGCGCGCGGAACACGCTGTGGGCCGGAGAACACGCCCAAAGCTTTTGACCGCAGAGCTCGGTGAGAGGCGGCAGAGTTCGCTGAGAAAATCCGCAGAGAACGCTGAGAAAGGCCCCAAAGAACGCTGAGAAGGCCGCTGAGAAGGCTGAGTAAGGCTTTTGCTTTTGCCCTTCTCGGCGTCCTCTGCGGTTTTTTCTCTGTGAACTCCGCGGTCAAATCTTTTTCGACTTTGGAAGCGCGGGCGACGTTGAGTGATACTAATATTTTTCCTTGATGAGAATGCAATTGACGACGCTGTACCGGCCGGTGGGTCAGCTGGAGATGGATCGCATACGAGCCAGTGGATTCCGCCAATTTCCTCCGCGATTGCCCGATCAGCCGATCTTCTATCCTGTTTTGACGGAAGCGTATGCGACTCAGATCGCGCGCGACTGGAATACAAGGGATGAACGTTCGGGATTCGTGGGATACGTCTTGCGATTCCATGTGCGAACGGAGTTTCTTCGTAAGTATGATGTGCGAGTGGTCGGAACCTCGGGTCACCGCGAATACTGGATTCCTGCCCAAGACTTGGCGCGATTGAACGAGAACATCGAGGGAGAAATTGAAATCGTGTCAGAGTTCCGCGGGAAACGTGAACCGGAGGGAGAGGGAAAATGATTGGACAAGGAGGCGGCAAGGCGGTGCTGAGATTCATGCTCGTGCTCGCGATTTGCGTTTGGCCGGGACTGATCTGGGCTCAGGGCTCGGGGCGCGCAACGGAGAAAGTCATCATTGATACGGATATCGGGGACGATGTGGACGATGCGTTTGCGCTGGCCCTGGCGGTGCGAAGTCCGGAACTGCAAATGCTGGGCGTGATGACCACGTTTGGCGATACGGAAACGCGGGCGAAGCTTACCGACCGATTCCTGGCGGAAGTGGGGCGCGCGGAGATTCCCGTGGTCGCGGGCAAAGCGACTCCACCGAAAATGCCTATGTCGCAGCGGCGGTACGCTGAAAGTCCTTTTGGCAAGGACCGGCACGGAGATGCGGTGACGTTTTTGCTCGAGCAGATTCGAAAGTATCCCGGAGAGATTACATTGATCGCGATCGGTCCGTTGATGAATGTGGGAGCGGCGATCGATGAAGATGCGACTACGTTCCGAAAGTTGAAGCGAGTGGTTCTGATGGGCGGCTCGATCCGGCACGGGTATGGCGATTTAGGCTATACCCCTGCGGTTCCGCCGATGCCGGAATGGAACATTTTGAATGATGTGGCCTCGGCGCGGAAGCTGTTTGCCTCCGGCGTTCCGCTATTTGTGATGCCGCTCGATTCCACGCAGTTGAAGCTGGATGAGGTGAAGCGGGCGTTCCTGTTCAGCCAAGGGACGACAGTCACGGATCAGTTAGCGATTCTGTATCACTTGTGGGGGCAGGAGACGCCGACGTTGTTCGATCCGATGACGGTGGTGTTTGTGTTGCGTCCGGAGTTGTGTCCGGTGCAAGGAATGCACATTCGCGTGGATGAAAAGGGGTTCACGCGCGAAGAGCCGGGGATGGCGAATGCGCAGGTTTGCCTGGCGTCGAATGCGGCGGAGTTTTTCAAGTTTTATTTGAAGCGAGTGGCGGGAATTGACGGGAAGCCGTAAAGTCAAAATCCCCATCCTCTCGCAAACTGCGCGAGCAGGGTGGGGCACTCTCAAGATTAGGAGATAGGCATGGGGCGCATTGCAGTGGTGGTGCTGATGACTGTTGCGGCAGCGGTGGCGCAGGCGAAACAGGGCGTGGATCTCATTGTCAGCGGCGGCATTGTGGTGACGATGGACGGAGCGCGCAGGATTGTTCATGGTGGCAGCGTCGCGATCAAAGGCGATGCGATTGTGGCGGTGGGGCCGCAGGCAGAGGTGGAAGGCCGATATCAGAGCGCAAAGACCATTGACGGCCGCGGGAAACTGGTGCTGCCGGGATTCATCAACGGGCACGTGCATGTACCGATGACGCTGTTTCGCGGGTTGCATGATGACGTGACGCTGAATGACTGGTTGTACAAATATATTTTTCCGGCGGAAGCGAAGAATGTGAATGAGGAATTCGTGCGCTGGGGAACGCGACTAGCGGCGGCAGAACAGATTCGGTCGGGCGTGACGACATTCGCCGACATGTACTACTTCGAGGAGGCCGTGGCGGAGGAGACCAAAGCGGCGGGAATGCGCGGAGTACTGGGAGAGACGTTTATCGATTTTCCCGCTCCGGATAATAAAACGAATGCGGCTATGTTGGCGTACACCGAAAAGTTTCTGCAGAAGTGGCAGGGCGATCCGCTGATTCACGCCGCGCCGGCGCCGCATTCGATTTACACATGCTCGAAGAAGACTCTTCAGGACGCGGCGGCGCTGGCGAGGAAATATCACGCGCCGCTGCTGATTCACGTTGCAGAAATGAAAAAAGAGTGGGAAGACAGTGAGAAAGCGAACGGCATGTCGCCGGTGCAGTATCTGGAAAAGATTGGAGTGCTGGGGCCGGATGTGGTGGCGGCGCATTGCATTTTTGTGGACGAAGCGGACCGCAGGTTGCTGGCGGAGCGCCAGGTGGGGTGCGTGCATAATCCGTCGAGCAACATGATGCTGGCGAGCGGGGTGGCCCCGGTGCCGGAGATGCGGTCGGCTGGGGTAGCCGTGGGGCTGGGCACGGACGGGCCGGCAGGAAGCAATAACGATCTCGACTTGATGGAAGAGATTGATCTGGCGGCAAAGTTGGCAAAGATTTCGAAGATGGATCCGCTCGCGCTGAATGCGAAAGCCGTGGTGGAGATGGCGACGATTGACGGAGCGCGGGCACTGCATATGGAGAAGGAGATTGGATCGCTGGAGGCGGGGAAGAAGGCTGACCTGATTTTGATTGGATTGGACGAGCCGAATGCGGTGCCGATGTATGACGTCTATGCGCAGGTCGCATATTCGCTGAAGGGAAGTGATGTGCAGACAGTGATCATCGGTGGGCGGGTGGTGATGCGGGATCGGAAACTTCTGACGATTGATGAGCCGCGAGTATTGGAGAAGGCGCGGGAGTATGGGAAGTCGGTGAAGGAGTCGTTGGGGATGGAGTAGGGATGCGTGAAATCAAATCGAAGACAAAACTTAAAAATTGAAATTCAAAAACTAACATTTGGAATTCAAAATCCCCACCCTCTCGCAAAAGACGCGAGAAGGGTGGGGCACCCGGCGCAAATTGCTTTCCTGGCTACGAAAATGATGCAGGGATTCCACCACAGTTCGCGGTTGGAGATTCTTCTTCTGCTCGCGTTTGTCCCGATTAGTGCGGCGCAGAAGGTTGCGATTACGTTTGATGATCTGCCTTTGAACGGAGATCTTCCGGCTGGAGTGAGCCGCGTGGAAATTGTCCGGGATACACTGGCCGTGCTCAAGAGGGGGCATGTGCCTGCGACGTACGGGTTCGTCAACGGCAAAAAGCTGGAAGGAAATGCGGACGCGGCGGAGGCCTTGAAGTTGTGGGCGGCGTCGGAACCGGTGGGGAACCACACGTATTCGCACATGGATTTGAATGCGAATCTGGCGGAGGCGTTTGAGCGCGAAGTGGCGGAGAATGAGCCAGTGCTGGAGTTGGTAGCTGCGAAGAACGCGAACTGGCACTGGCTGCGTTATCCGTTTCTGCGCGAGGGTGACACCGTCGAAAAGCGACGCGCAGTGCGGGCTTATCTGCAGGCGCACCAATACCGCGTGGCACAAGTGACGCTCGATTGGGAGGATTACGCGTGGAACAGCGCGTACGCGCGTTGCGTGGGAAAGAATGACGCAAAGTCGATTGCGTGGCTGCGGTCGAGTTATCTGGACACGGCGTCCGGATATTTGGATCTGGGACGCGAAATGGCGAAACTGGTGTACGGGCACGACATCAATCATGTGCTGTTGCTGCATTTGGGGGCGTTCAGCAGCACGATTCTGCCGGACGTGCTGGATGTGTTGCAGAAGAAGGGATTCCAACCGGTGACACTGGAGGAGGCGCAAAGCGATCCGGCGTACGAAATGGATGCGGATGCGGGATCGAAGTATGGAGGCACGCTGCTGGAGCAGTGGATGGACATGAAGCAGATCAAGTATCCGGCTGCGGCGGAGAAGCCATTGAAAGAGTTACAGGAAGTTTGCAGGTGAGTGGCGCGGGAGTGAAGTTTTCAGAACTTTGAGCGGCTGAGGGCCAAGTCAAATTCCCCACCCTCTCGCAAAATGCGCGAGAAGGGTGGGGCACCCGCCTCATCGAGGGCTTGCCAGGCTTGAGTCCCTTATAATCAAAAGATTCTCTATGGCAGCCATTTTGGAGAGGATTGTTGCGGCTACGCGGGCGCTGGTGGAGAAGACGCGGCGCGAGGCGGACTTACGCGAATTAGAACGCCGCGCTGAAATGCACGTGCCGCGCGGGTTTCGGCGGGCGTTGCACTCGAACAGCCGCAACGGAATCGCTGTGATTGCGGAATTGAAGAAGGCATCGCCGTCGAAGGGATTGATCCGTGCGGAGTTTCATCCGGCGGAGTTGGCGCAGGAGTTGGCGGAGGCCGGCGCTACTGCGCTTTCGGTGCTTACCGATGAGGAGTTTTTTCAAGGGTCGCTGAGGAACCTGCGCGAGGCTTCGGCGGCGGCGCGAGTCCCGTGCTTGCGCAAGGATTTTATTGTCGATGAATTTCAGTTGCTGGAAGCGCGAGCGAATTGCGCGGACGCCGTGTTGCTGATTGTGGCGGCGCTGTCGTCGGAGGAGTTGAGTTCCCTGGCCGGTGCGGCTCTGCGGCGTGGGCTGGATGTTTTGTGCGAAGTGCATGACGAGGAAGAACTGCAGCGGGCGCGGGATGCGGGATGTGATCTGATCGGCGTGAACACGCGCGATCTGCGGACGTTCAAAGTTGATTTGGAAACGGCGTTTTCTTTGGCATCGACGTTTTCTTCTGACGTGGTGCGAGTGGCGGAGAGCGGGATTCAGTCGGCGGACGATGTAGCGCGATTACGCGCGGCGGGATACGACGCGTTTTTAGTGGGCGAGTCGTTGATGCGGGCGGCATCGGCGGGCGAGGCGTTGCGTGAGTTGATGCGGGTGCCAAGTCGAGTTTCGAGTGGGCGGTGAAGGTGTTGGGTGCGGGTAGGGATCCTTCGACTGCGGTTTTGCTTCGCTGATCGCGAAGCAAAATCCTCGCTCAGGATGACATTCGTGTTGATGAATTTACTGGCCGCTGACATCTGGGCACTGGCCGTTGCGTTATGACTTGGGTGAAGATTTGTGGGATGACGAA
>DATBEI010000286.1:0-7016 GCA_036269595.1 Candidatus Sulfotelmatobacter sp. | reverse complement strand
CCGCTGCCGATGATCGCTACGTCGTAGATTGTGTCGGGCAAAGTATTGATCCTCAATAAGAAGAGATGACAAAAGGCAAACGAATGATTCTAGAACAGGGCGGATAAGCGCTCCAAGTCGGAGCCTCGACTGCTGTCCCGTTAGAGTCTCGATTCGTGAGACCATTGGAGCAGGGGTAACAATCTTATGCACGACCTCATCGAGTTCTTCTGCGATCTGGATGAACTGGGGGCGTGGATTCTCTCAAAGACCATCCTGGCCGCCTGGTATTGGTTGTTTCCTAGGAAGGTAGAGCGAAAGGACTCGAAGCTGATCCCTTAGCCGATTGGGTGCCAGCCTTCTCTCGTTCCCGTTCTGAGTTTGCCCGTCGGCAGCGATAGGGATCCTTCGACTGTGAAACAGCCTCGCTTTCGCGAGGCCGTTTCTTCGCTCAGGATGACAGAGACTTGGGCATGCCAGCCTTAGTTATTTTCGTTGCTGGCACGCTTCCACGAGATCAGCTCGCCAATAGTCGAACTCGTGCTCGAAACCGGTTGCTTGTAGGCTTCCACTTCCGAGCGCGAAGCTTCTTCGCCGACGGCGCGAATGCTGAGTCCGACCTTCTTCTCTTCCGGATTCATTTTGATGATCTTGAAATCGTGTTCGAATCCAGGCTCCAAAGCCAGCGGCTGGCCGTTGCCGTCGGTCGCTTCCGACTTGTGGCACAGGCCTTCCACGCCCTCAGCAATTTCGACAAACGCGCCAAATGCCGCGACCCGCAGCACTTTGCCGTGAACCACGTCGCCCACGTGATGCGACTGGAAGAACGATTCCCAAACGTCGGGCTGCAGTTGCTTCACGCCCAGCGACAACCGCCGCTTGTCGGGCTCGATCGCCAGCACAATCGCCTTCACGCGATCGCCCTTCTTCAGCACTTCCGAAGGATGCTTCACGCGCTTGGTCCAACTCAGGTTGCTCACGTGCACCAGCCCGTCGATGCCGTCTTCAATTTCAATGAAGGCGCCAAAATCGGTCAGGTTGCGAACGCGCCCTTCCACCGTCATGCCAACCGGAAACTTCTCATGCAACGAGTCCCACGGATTAGCCGCCAGTTGCCGCATCCCGAGCGATATGCGACGCTCGGTCGGATTCACGTTCAGCACCACGCACTCCACCTGATCGCCAACATTCACCAGCTTCGACGGATGCTTCATGCGCTTCGACCACGTCATTTCGCTGACGTGAACCAGGCCTTCAATCCCCTGCTCCAACTCCACGAATGCGCCATAGTCGGTCACGCTGATCACGCGTCCCGCAACGTGCGCGCCCTCGGGATAGCGATGCTCGGCGTCGAGCCACGGATCAGGCGTCAACTGCTTGAATCCAAGCGAAACCCGCTGCTTCTCTTTGTCGTACTTCAGGACTTTCACCTGAATCTGGTCGCCAACGTTCACCAAATCTTTCGGATGAGTCAGGCGTCCCCATGACATATCAGTGATGTGCAGCAAGCCATCGAGCCCGCCCAAGTCGACAAACGCGCCATACTCGGTCAAGTTCTTCACCACGCCAGTCAGCACCGACCCTTCTTCCAGGTGCTCCAGCGTTTTCGAGCGCTTTTCGTTCTGCTCGCCTTCCAGCAAATCTTTGCGCGAGACCACGATGTTGCCGCGCTTCTTGTTCAGCTTGATGACTGCGACTTCCAGCGTCTGCCCCTTCATGCCGTCCAGGTTGCGGATGGGCCGCAAGTCCACTTGCGATCCCGGCAGAAACGCGTGAGCGCCCAGAATGTCGACCGTCAGCCCGCCCTTGATGCGGTCAATCACGACAGCCTTAATCGGCTTCTTCTCGTTGTAAGCTTTTTCAATCTCTTCCCAGGCATGGATGCGCTGCGCCTTCTGGTGCGAGAGGTTAATGTAGCCTTCCTCGGCCGGGCCCTTCTCGCGCATCACGTCGATCTCGTCGCCGGGCTTGAACTTCGGATTGCCCTCGTGATCGAGGACTTCCGCCAACGGCAGCATGCCTTCCGACTTGGCGCCCACATCGACCACGACGTGCGTGCCCGTCAACTTGAGCACCGTGCCCTTGATGACGCGATCTTCACTCACCGCCTCTTCGGCTTCGGTGGTGAAACTCTCCAGCACCGAGGCGAAGTCCTCGGTGGCCGCATTCTTATCGTCGGACGAAGCCTCAGCCGAGTCGGCGTGCGCGTCGACGGAATGGTCGGTGGTGGCGGCAGCCTGATGCTCCTCAGGCTGGTGCTGCTGTTCTGTCGTCGGTTCGGCTTCAGTTGCGACAGTGGAGTTGGATTCGGAGTTGTGGGCGGTGGTCTCGTCGAACAAGGTTATGCCTCTCTGATGATCGGATGCGGGACCTGCTCTGCGGACTGCTGGATGAGTCGTTTGGTTGTGGTGGGCTCACCCTGGCGAGTGAGCTTGGACAATCCCAGCTGTCGGACGTTTTTACAGAGAACCCGCGTCCAATGGGAACTCTTCGACTATAGCAATCGCTCGCGAACAGTGTCAAACGCAAAGGGAGAATGTTACTGGCATGTTTCAAAGTGGTGAGTGCTTCGTGGGCAGCGGGAGGCGGAGGAGGGTCGGGAAGCGCTTAAGTCGCCCAGCATTCAGGTGGATTGGACCTGTAAGCTCCGGTCGCAGAACCTCGTTGCGCCACATAATTTGATCGCTTGTTGCTCAAGGAAAACCTCAGCGCGGCGGGCCCAAGAGCGTCAAGGCATCCGGCACGACGCTAAGTTCGGCGGGGAGCGTGCCCAGGAGCTCGCCGTCGGCCTCGACGTAAATTTTCTGCTGCTGTCCTCCGCTAGTCGCCGGCTGATATTGGCAGGAAACTTTTGTGCAGTGCGCCAGGTCGATCCCGCGGATTTTCCAGTGCGCGCGCAACAGGCCGCGCGTGACATAAGCGAGATAGGCCGCGCGGCTGGCGGTGCGACAAGAGACTACGCGCATGTCGTCGCGATCGAGCGAGGCGCCGGGAGCCAGTTCCTGCAGCACCCCTCCGAAGTTGCGAATGCGGATGGCCATCAACTCGGTAAGTTCCGCGCGCGTGGTTGCGCCTGAGCCGCTCTCAACCTGCTCCCCGACAAAACGCGTCATGGGATAGCCAAACCACAGGTGCCAGGCCTTTGCGTAATAGGCGGCCATACCCATGCGCTGTTTGACGCCGCTGTGAAGTTTATAAAAGAGATGTGCGTCGACGCCCACTCCGGCGGCAATCACGAAATAACGCGTGCCGGATTTGCCCTGCATGTCGGCATAGCGAATGCGGCCGAGCGCGATGCGGCGCGGCTGCGCGTTCAGTAAGGCCTTGGCCGCAGCCTCGATTTTCATGGGAAGATTCAGGTCGTGCGCCAGAGCGTTGGCCGTGCCCATCGGCAGAATAGCCAGCGCGATCGGCGTGTTGGCGAGGACTTGCGCGATGTTGTGAATGGTGCCGTCGCCGCCGCACGCGAAAATCGTGTCGCAGCCGGAGTCAATCGCGCGGCGAGTTTCTTCCAGGGCATGGTGAGGAGATTCCGTGGGAACCAGGTCGGCTTCGACGCCACCGTTTCGCAACGCCGCGAGCGCCGATTCTAATTCCCGCTGGCGTTGCTTGCTGCCGCCGGAGTCCGGGTTGTAAAGCAAAGCAGCCTTCCGCATAGCAGAGCGAACTTGGATTGTACCTGAGCTGTCCGTAGAGACGTAGCTTGCTGCGTCTTGCTGTAAGGCCCGCCAATGCTGGCAAGATAGACGTTGCAAGCAACGTCTCTACGGACTTTATAATCTTGCGATGCCTGTCGCGAAGGACGCCGAAAAAAAGATTGAAGCCCTGCGGGAGAAGATTCGCCACCACGAACATCTTTATTACGTTCTCGACAATCCTGAAATCAGCGATGCGGAATTTGACAAGCTGATGCAGCAGCTGAAGGATTTCGAGAGCGAGGATCCTTCGCTAGTCAGGCCCGATTCGCCGACGCAGCGTGTAGGCGGCAAGCCGCGCGAGGGATTCGTCAAGGTGCGGCATTCCACGCCCATGCTGTCGCTCGACAACACCTACAGCGAGGACGAATTGCGCGGCTGGGAGCGGCGGGTGCACGAACTGAGCGGCCGCAGCGAAGTCGATTATGTCTGCGAGTTGAAGCTCGACGGGATGTCGCTGGCGCTCGTGTATGAAGACGGCCGACTGGCGCGGGGCGTGACTCGCGGCGACGGAACCGTGGGAGAAGACGTCACGCTCAACGTGCGCACGGTGCGGTCGGTGCCGTTGTCGATTCCGAAAGACCGGTTGAAGAGGGCAGGGATTCCGGCGGACTTCGAAGTTCGCGGCGAGTTGCTGATGCCGCTCAGCTCGTTCAAGAAAATGAATGAAGAACGCGAGAGCAAGGGGCTGTCGCTATTTGCGAATCCGAGGAATGCGACTGCCGGAACCGTGCGGCAACTGGAGTCGCGGGTGACGGCGGAGCGTCGACTCGATTACTTCTCGTACATGCTGCTGGTCAATGGCCGAACTTATTTCGACCGGCACTGGAAGTCGCTGGAGGCCCTAAGTGCGGCCGGATTCAAGGTGAATCCCGCCCGCAAGCTGGTCGATTCGATGGATGAGGTTTGGGCATTCATCCGGGAGTGGGAGGGCAAGCGCGAATCGCTGCCGTACGAGATTGACGGGATCGTGGTGAAAGTCGATCGCATCGCGCTGCAGGATGAACTGGGCTTCACGGGGAAGGCGCCGCGATGGGCGATTGCCTATAAGTATGCCGCGCGGGCTGGGATCACCAAGCTGGAGAACGTGCGCTGGCAGGTTGGGCGTACGGGCAAACTTACCCCGGTGGCGATGCTGGCGCCGGTGTTGATTGGAGGAACGACGGTTCGCAATGCCACGCTGCACAACATGGACGAGATCGAACGCCTGGGCGTGAAGATCGGCGACTGGGTGCAGGTGGAGCGCGGTGGCGACGTGATTCCGAAGGTTGCGAAGGTTGTGGATGATGGCAAAGATCATCCGCGCGGTAAGGAAGATGTCGAAGTGCCGGAAAAATGTCCGGTGTGCGGCACGAAAGTGGTGCGCACCGAGGGCGAAGTCGATTACCGCTGCGTGAATGCGAATTGTCCGGCAAAGTTGCTGGGAACGATTTTGCATTTTGCTTCGCGTGGAGTCATGAACATCGACGGCATGGGCGAGGCGCTGGTTAACCAGCTGATCGAGCGCGGTCTCGTGAAAAACGTCGCCGACATCTACGACCTGACCAAGAAAGATTTGCTCAGCCTGGAACGCTTCGCCGACAAGTCCGCGCAAAATATTCTGGATGAAATCGAAAATTCGAAAACGTTGCCGCTGGAGCGGGTGATCTACGGGCTGGGTATTCGCTTTGTGGGGGCGCGAACGGCGCAGTTCCTGGCGGAACATTTCGGGTCCATGGAGGCGCTGGCTTCGGCTGGAGTCGAGGAGTTGCAGAACGTTAACGAAGTGGGCCCACGGATCGCCGAGAGCATCGTGGAGTTCTTCAGCATTCCGGCAAACCGTAAATTGATCGAGCGGCTGGGCGCGGCTGGACTGGCGTTCAAGGGCGCGAAGAAGGAGCGCGGGACGAAGCTCGCGGGAAAGACGTTTGTTCTTACAGGAACGCTGGCGAAGTACACGCGCGACGAGGCAAAAAGGATGATCGAGGACGCGGGCGGACGCGTCTCCGGCTCAGTGAGCAAGAAGACGGATTATGTCGTGGCGGGGGCCGATGCAGGTTCGAAGCTGGATAAGGCGAAGGAGTTGGGCGTGGCAGTGATTGATGAGAAAGAGATGGAGGAATTGGTGACATAAACCACGACTCACGTAGGAACTGCCGCCTCGGGCAGTCTCTAGGGGGTTCTCATCGCATCTCTCATCCTTGCCCATGTCACCTCCAGCGTCTCCGGCAGGATGCGGGTCTCGCCGACCACCGACATGAAATTGGCGTCGGCGACCCATCGCGGGAGTTCGTGCATGTGGATGTGTCCGGCGATACCGGCGCCGGCGGCCTTGCCGATGTTCATGCCGAGATTGATACCGTCGGGGTGATAGAGTTCGCGCAGCACGGTCTCGATCTTCTGGGAAAGCGCCATCATCTCGTTGGCGGCTTCGGTTGGCAGTTTCCGCAGTTCGTCTAAATGCGCGTAAGGGACGATCATCACGTGGCCGGGCGTGTAGGGATACGCATTCAGGATCACGAAGCAATGCTGGCCGCGGTAGACAATGAGCACTTTGGCGTCATCTTTTTCTTTCGGCGCTTCACAAAAGATGCAGCCCACGGTCTTTTCCGTGCCGGAGACGTAGGCATAGCGCCACGGGGTCCAAAGGTAATCCATGCTGGGCAGGTTAGCAGATGCGTCGAAAAGGCGCATTTGGCACTCGCCTCATCAATCAGTGCGCAATGCCGGAATGCTAGAATCCTGCAAATCGCTTGGAACCGATCACCCACTTACTGACCGGCGCTTGCATGGGACGCGCCGGGCTCAACCGCAAGACCGCGCTGGCTACGCTCACCTTGACGCTCGCCGCCGAGGCTCCCGACCTCGACGTAATCGCGGGCATGGTGCGCGGACCAACTTTCGGCTTCGCTCACCATCGCGGATTCACCCACTCCTTTCTCGGCATTGTGCTCGACGCCGCAGTCGTGCTCGGGTTCGTGTATCTGATCTGGCGCATCCGCGGCCGCAAAGTGAAAGATCCCAACCTCCCTCCCCGCTGGCGCCTCCTCTTCCTCTACGCTTGCCTCGCCGGACTCAGCCACATCCTGCTCGACTTCACCAACAACTATGGGATACGCCCGTTCTGGCCCTTCAGCGAGAAGTGGTATTCATGGGACATCGTCTTCATCTTCGAGCCAGTCATGTTCGGCTTCCTGCTTCTTGGATTAATCGTCCCATCGCTCTTCGCTCTTATCGACAAGGAAATCGGCGCCCGCCGCCGCGGACCGCGCGGACGCGTTGCCGCAACGCTCGCTCTAGTTGGAGTTGTTCTGCTCTGGGGATTACGCGACTACGAACATCGTCGCGCCGTCAGCGCTCTCG
>DATBEI010000256.1:0-17018 GCA_036269595.1 Candidatus Sulfotelmatobacter sp. | reverse complement strand
GCGTGTGCCCTGTTTGCCGACTTCAGCAATCAGGGCCGCCAAGACGTGATCGTGGTCCGCGCCAACGGGCCGCTGCTCTTTGTGAACGAAGGTGGCGGCAAGTTTCGCCAGAACCCCGACGCATTTCGCTTTGCCAATCCTCCGCAGGGAACCTTCACCGGAGCCGCCGCCGCGGATTACGACCGCGATGGCTGGCTGGATGTTTACTTTTGCTTGTATTCCTACTACCAGGGCACAGGGCAGTACAAATATCCGTCTCCCTATCACGATGCGGAAAATGGCCCGCCCAATTTTTTGATGCGCAACCAGCACGACGGCACGTTTCGCGACGTGACCGCGGCCTCCGGTCTCAGCGAGAACAACCAACGTTACAGTTTTTGTTGCGGATGGAGCGACTACAACCACGACGGCTGGCCGGATCTGTATGTCGTCAACGATTTCGGGCGAAAAAATTTGTATCGCAATAAGGGCGATGGAACCTTCACCGACATTGCCGCCCAGGCAGATGCGGAAGACATCGGCGCGGGCATGAGCGTCTCATGGCTCGATTACGACCAGGACGGCATCGAGGATTTATACGTCGGCAACATGTGGACTGCGACTGGCGAACGCATTTCGACCCAGCAAATCTTCAAGAAGGAATCGCCGCAGGAAATTCGTGCGCTCTATCGAAAGCATGCGATGGGGAATTCGCTGCTGCGCAATCGCGGTAACGTTTTCGACGATGTTACGAATTCGGCAGGCGTGGGAATCGGCCGCTGGGCGTGGTCGAGCGACGCCTTCGATTTCGATCACGACGGCTTTCCCGATCTTTACATCGTCAATGGCATGGTCTCCGGGCCTTCACGCCGCGATCTCAATAGTTTTTTCTGGCGGCAGGTCGTCGCCAATTCTCCTGACCAGGCGGGCGCCTCTCAGGCATACGAGCAGGGATGGAATGCGATCAACGAACTCATCCGGTCCGACGGTACTTGGAGCGGGTACGAGCGCAACGTTTTCTACGCTAATAACCGGGATGGAACGTTTTCAGACGTTTCTGGCGTCGTGGGCATGGGTTTCGCGGAAGATGGGCGTTCTTTCGCCCTTGCCGATTTCGATCACGATGGACGTCTCGAAGTATTCATCAAGAACCGCAACGCCCCACAGTTGCGGATTCTGAAAAACGGGACAGGCGACCTGCCGCCTTCGATCGCTTTCCGTCTCCAGGGCACGAAAAGCAATCGTGACGCCATCGGCGCGGCCATCACCATTGAAAGCAGTGCGGGCCGGCAGACGCGCAGGCTGCAGGCTGGATCGGGATTTCTCTCCCAGCACAGCAAGGATATTTTCTTCGGCTTAGGGGCGGCGACGGGATCGGTAAGCGCGTCCATCCGTTGGCCCAGCGGCTTAGTCCATGAACTTCGCAACCTGCCAATCAATCATCGAATTTGGGTGGAAGAAGGGATGGAGCCATCGCGCCTGGAGCTGTTCAAAACGTCAGCTCCGCCCAAGTCAGAAGCGCCGCGGGAAAGCGAGCAACTTCCGACGAACGTCGAGACCTGGTTGCTCGCTCCCGTGCTGGCCCCCGATTTTTCCCTGCCCGATTTATCGGGGTCAGTGCGAACGCTTTCGGCGATGCGTGGCAAGCCTGCGCTTCTTCACGTTTGGACGACTAAGTCGCCGGGTTCGCGGCAAGAGCTGAATGCGCTGCAAAAATCTCACGCCGCATGGACGGCGAAAGGTCTGCAATTAATTGCTGTCAACGTTGACGATCCCGCCGACAACCCAGTCTCCGCTGCGGCGAAGGGTCTCTCGTTCCTGGTTCTGCGCGGCTCACAGGACGTTGCCGC
This sequence comes from Candidatus Sulfotelmatobacter sp., assembly GCA_036269595.1. Taxonomy (GTDB): domain Bacteria; phylum Acidobacteriota; class Terriglobia; order Terriglobales; family Acidobacteriaceae; genus Sulfotelmatobacter. The sequence goes on along the minus strand of DATBEI010000256.1, from coordinate 15,189 downwards.
CATCTACAACATTCTTTATCGCCAGTTATTCGACCGTCATCGCGATCTCACCCTTCCAACCTCTTTCCTGATTAATGGCGACGGCGAGATCGTCAAGATATATCAAGGCACTATCGTCCCCAATCACGTGGCACACGATTTTCAAAATATTCCTCGCACGGACGCGGAGCGGTTAGCGCGGGGATTGCCATTTCCGAGCGCCTTTCATTCCCTTGAATTTCGCCGCAATTATCTTTCACTGGGCGCCATATATTTTCAGCGCGGATATCTCGATCAAGCCCAAGACTCCTTCCAGCAGGCCTTACGTGATGATCCCGCGAGCGCCGAAGCACTTTACGGAGTTGGCAGTGTCTACTTGAATCAGAACAAAAATGCGGAAGCGAAGGAAGCTTTTGAGCGCGCCGTGAAACTTCCGGCGAACTATCCGGGGACGCTGCCTGACGGATGGAACAATCTGGGAGTCATCGCTACCCGCGAAGGGCGGTTCGACGATGCGATCCAATATTTTCAGCATGCGCTGCAGCTGGATCCGCGCCATCTTTTATCATTGGATAATTTAGGCAACGCCTATCGAGTGGAAAAGCGGTGGCAGGATGCGCGCAAGGTTTTGGAAATCGCGCTAAAAGTCGCTCCACAAGATCCGGAAGCGAACTACAGTCTGGGAATGGTTTTTGCGCAGACGGACGATCCCGCTAAGGCTTATGAATATCTGCAACGCGCTCTGAAGGCGCGTCCCATTTATCCCGAAGCGCTCAATAATCTCGGAGTGCTCTATTTGGTGACGCAGCGTCGCGATCAGGCCGTCGAAAGTTTTGAGCAATGCATCCGCGTGGCCCCGGGATTCGATCAGGCATATTTAAATTTAGCGCGTGTGTATGCACTGGAAGGCGCGCGGGACAAAGCCCGCGCACTTTTACTCGATCTGCTCAAGCAGCATCCCGGCCATCCCCAGGCCAAGCAGATGCTAGGCCAACTGTAGAGACGTTGCGCGTCGACGCGTCGCCCACACCAGCGCAATCGTCGGGGAACGCAAACGCAAATTCAGCTAGTTCAAGGTCTCGGCGTCGGAGCGGTCATAAGATCGACGAATATTTTGTAAAACTTTTCGAGATTGAGATCGTCCTGCACTTCGACGGGCGCGCCCACGCTTGCGGGGTGGTCCTTCTCTGTCCAAGTCAGCGTGTTTCCATAGCTTGCGCCGCGACTCAGATCCACGTCCAGATAACGCGTCTCCTTCGCGGTGATCACGCTGGGATCGAGCCAGGCTATGGCCGCGAGTTCGTCCCATAAATAGTTGTATTCGCTGAACAGGTGGGTGTACGAGCCGACATAGCGGGCTGCGGCGCTATTGCCCGCCTTTATCCGGTTGAGCAATTCCTGAGTCACGCGAGTCTTCACCGAAATATCCACGGTCGTGCAAACTACCTTCTTCCAGGGTGCACGCAACACGATATGGGCCGCCTCCGGATCGAACCAGAGATTGAACTCGTGGCGCGGATTGTTCACGAATTCAGGATCGTCGGTTCTCGGGTTCAAGCTCCCGCCCATGAACACCAACTCTTTCGCCAGGCTGACAAATTCAGGGTCGATGGAGATGGCGAGCGCGAGATTGGTCATGGGGCCGCCCTCGTAGATCGTGACTTCGTGTGGATATTTGTGAACCATGCGCAGCAGAAAATGCGACGCGTCTTCATCCGCGGGTTTCGTAGTGGGCTTGCCCTCCGGCGTTTCGCCGAGTTGGTCTGCCGGATGGTAGCGTTGCGGAGTCCACGCGCCCAGCCAGGGGATGGATCCGAATTGCTGTTCCCACCGCTCCGTCTCTTCTCTGCTCCTCACCAACGGCACCCCAGCGCCGGGGACGACGGGGATATCAGTGCGGCCGATGATCTCAAGAGTACGCAACGTATGTGCCACCTCTTCTTTGAGCCAGCCGTCACCGGTCACCACGGTGATGCCAAGAACTTCCGTTTGTGGCGACTGAACCAGCGCGAGAATAGCCTGTTGGTCGGACCCGCCGGGGCCGGCCGCATCCTGATCGATGATGACCTTGCGTTTTGCGGAGGATTGCTGGCCCCAGCTCAAAACGCAAGTTGCCGACATCAGCGAAATTCCCATCACGCCCACCCATGCCCATCTCATCTCATCGCTCCAAGTGGCATCCAAAAGATTTTGTAAGACCTCATATACTTGTCACAAAGCATTGCATTCTATTTCGTGAGCACCGGTTTCACCAGCGGCATTGTTCGCGCTTCAGACGAGACTTCAATTGCCAGCCGCTACCCCGACAGTTAGAATTCCGCCAAGGCGTATCCTAACCGTTCTGGTTCGATCACTTGGGAAGCGCCAGTTTCCATGGGTCTCTACGCACTCTCGCCGTATCGCGGACCGGCTCGCGCCCTGGCTATATGCATGCTGCTCGCAGGGCTCTCAGTGAGTGTCCAATCTCAGGACGCGGAATTAACAGCGTCCTTGCGCGGCGGAGTGCGGGACTCACAGGGCAAGCCCGTCGCGGGTGCAAATATTCATCTTGTGGGCAATGAAGCGTCGCAAGAGCAAAAGACGCGTTCGGATGCGCAAGGAAACTATGTTTTCCCCGGCTTGCGCGCCGGACTCTACACTCTTCGCGCTGAGATGAGTGGATACAACAGCACGGAAATTTCCTCATTGTTCCTCGCGGCGAAAGAAGCGAAGAGCGTCGATCTCGTACTCGAGCCTCAGAAAAGTCTTGCGTTTCAGTCAAAATCGCCACTATTTTTTGATGAGCCGCGATTCGCGGTTGCAGGCGTTACCGACACAACAAGCCTTGGAGGACACGGTTCCGACACGCTCGTGCGCACCCGGGAAGCGCTAGCCAAGGAAACGGTTTCTCTGGGCGGGAGCGCGGCGCCGGTTGACGCGGCGGAAAAGGAGAAATCTCTTCGCGAGCGCGTGCAACGCGAGCCTCAAAGTTTTGAGGCAAATCATCTTTTAGGCAAGGCACTTGACAATGATGGCAAGGCGAATGATGCCATTCCCTATCTCGAACGCGCTAGCCGGCTCAAGGCCAACGATTATGAAAGCGCGTATGACCTCGCGCTCGCCGAAGCCCACGCGGGTAATTATCAGCAGACGCGTGACCGTGCGCAGGCCCTGCTCGCCCGTCACGACACCGCCGAACTTCATGACCTGCTCGGAGACGTGCAGGAGAAACTTGGCCAGCCGCTGGAGGCGGTGCGCGAGTACCAGCAGGCCGTCGCGCTCGATCCGCGCGAACCCTACGTGTTCGACTGGGGATCGGAACTTCTGCTACATCACGCTCCTGAACCGGCTCTCGAGGTGTTTGCCAAGGGCAATCAGCTTTATCCACGCTCGGTTCGCATGTTAATTGGATTGGGCGCGGCAGAGTTTGCCCGCGGCTCGTACGATCAGGGCGTCGAAAGGATTTCCGAAGCCTCCGACCTGAATCCCCGCGATTCGATGCCGTATTTATTCTTGGGAAAAATGCAAAGCGGGGCCCCGGCCTCTGAAAAAATTATAGAAAAGCTGCAGCGCTTCGTCGCGCAACAACCGGAGAGTGCGGAAGCAAATTATTACTATGCCGTGAGCCTCTGGAAAATGCGGGAGCGGGCACAGGAGGCGAATGGCACGGCAGAAATCGAATCCCTGTTAGAACGGGCGGTTCGTCTTAATCCAAGCTTCGCCTCTGCCTATCTGCAACTAGGAATTCTTCATTTCGAGCAGAGAGATTATCCGCAAGCCATCGTCGACTATCAGTTGGCCATTCACGCGGAGCCGAAGATGCAAGAGGCACATTATCGTCTGGCGCAGGCATACCGGCAGGCCAGTGAGGCTTCCCAGGCGGATGCCGAGTTAAAGCTCTGCGATCAACTCGCCAAAGAGTCGGCGGAGCAGGTGGAACGCGAGCGTCACGAAATTAGGCAGTTTGTCTACATTCTTCGCGACCAGCCTCCGTCGCGAATTCCGTAGTTTTTCGATCCGGCGCGCATCTCCGCGTCCCCTTCTACTGTGTTACACTTTTTGATTCATACAAAGAAACTGTCGTACGCAGGACGCCCAATCCACAGATGCTTCTTTCCAAAGAATATGTGGGCTATCTAGCCCGTGAAGTCACCAAGAAACTAATCGCCGGCAAGTTCATTGAGACCTCGGCCGTTCCCGCGGTCAAGGAGCGGGTGAATGCTGCGCTGGTCGATGAACTGAGTCTCGAGGATCGCATCAACGATGAGGTGCGCGTTATCCTGGAAGCCTATTCTGAGGACATGCAGAGGACGGGCGCCAACTATCAGGAAATGTTTCGCAAGGTGAAAACCGAACTGGTGCGCAAGTACAAGGCGGTGCTGTGAGACTGAGCCGCGACAAAGTGAATGTGCTGGCGCGCGCGGTCTCCGACGTGCTCAAACAGATGGACGAGGTCGAGTTCATCGAAGATCCCAACACGATTCGGCAGGAAACCCGCAAGATCCTCGAAGAGCTGTTGAATCAGGAAGCTAAGATCGACGTTGCCGCCCGGCAGAAAATCGAGAGCCAGAAACGCACCATCCTCGAAGGCTCACAGGAGTGGGACATCCTCTACCGCAAGTACTACAACGAGGAAGTCAAGAAGCTCGGCGTTTAGCGGTTCCTCTCCGTTTGCATTAATTCAGGAGTGAGTTTTGGCCAACTCCATCAGCGACGTAAAAGCTTTTGTCAAGCGCGCCGCCGAAGTGGCGGGCTTTGATCTCGCGGGGGTGGCGCCGGCTACGGACGCTCCCGAACTCCAACATTTCCCTGAATGGATCGACGCCGGTCGGGCCGGCGAAATGAAATACATGGCGGCGCGTGATGACCGTGGCGATCTTAAGCGCGCGTCGCTGGCTCGCGTCGCGCCATGGGCTCGCAGCGTCATCGTCTGCGCCATCAACTACAACACGCGGAATCCGTATTCGACGCAGGTTCACGATTCCTGCCGGGGATGGATCTCGCGTTATGCCTGGAGTTGCGAAGACTACCACGACGCTGTTCTCCGCCGTCTCGAGCAGGTTGAAGCCGCATTGCGCCAGTCCGTGTGGGGCGGGCACTCCCTTCGACAGCCTCAGGGCGAGCTTTGCCCGCCAACTCTTACCACGCGCTCGTATGTCGATACCGGGCCGATCGTGGAGCGCGTTTTCGCAAAATATGCGGGGATAGGCTGGAGCGGCAAGAACACTTGCATCATCAACCAGAAAAAAGGCTCCTGGCTTTTTCTCGGTGTAATTCTCACATCCCTCGAACTCGTACCGGATCTGCCCGCACCGGACCGTTGCGGCTCATGTACGCGCTGCATTGAAGCCTGCCCTACCGACGCGATCGTCGCGCCCTATGAGTTGGATTCAACAAAATGCATTTCATATCTCACCATCGAAAAACGCGGATCGATTCCCGAAGATCTTCGCGCAGGCATGGGCCGCCACGTCTTCGGCTGCGATATTTGCCAGGACGTTTGCCCATGGAACCGCAAAGCCCCCGCTACCACTGCCTCGGAGTTTGAGGCGCGTGCGGGTTTGGTTAATCCAGCCTTGGCCTGGCTCGCCGAAATGACTGACGAAGAATTCCGCGAAATTTTCCGGGGATCGCCGATTCGCCGAACCAAACGTTCCGGTCTTCGCCGCAATGCCGCGATTGCCATGGGAAATAGCGGCAACCCGGAATTCCTGCCTGTCCTCGAAAAAATGGCTGCCGATCAAGACGAAACCGTTGCGGAAAGCGCGGACTGGGCGAAAAGACAGTTAGCTTCAAACTCTTAAATGGGGCTAATTGCGCGCCTTTGCCTTATCTTCGCCCTAAATCTACTCGGTTTCGCCGCTCGTATTTTGCACTTCCGTAACTGGTTTTTCCGATTACCAGCAACTAATCTTTGACTAGAGGGTTCTTATTTAAGGACTTAGACTTGGTCGTAGGGGGTAGTATGTTTTCACGCCACATTCAGCCAATGCGGCGCGTTTTCATTAGGTTAGCGTTCCTGGTTTTGGCTTGTGTTTCCTTTGCGAGCGCTTCCGCCACGCTGCTTTTGGAAGAACCCTATGGCGGGATGGGTTTCTTTACTGCCACCGGGCATGCTGCGGTTTATCTCTCTGGAGTATGCGCTGAGACCCCGCTCGTTCTGCGTCGTTGCGCTCCCGGTGAAATGGGAGCTGTTATCAGCCGTTACGACGGCGTGGGTGGCTACGATTGGGTCGCCATTCCTCTAATTCCCTATTTGTATGCCGTCGATCGTTCCGAGGATGTGCCGCTGTTTGCCAACGCAAAAATGGCGCTCTTCCTGCGGGACCGTTATCGCCGCAAATATCTCGAAGCGATTGTTCCCGACGGTAGCAATGGCGAAGCGCCCGGAGGCAACTGGTACCAACTGGTTGGTTCTTCTTATGATCGGACGATTTACGGCTTTGAGATTGCAACGACGCCGGAGCAGGACGACGCGCTCATCCGGAAATACAATTCCTCGCCGAACCGCTCCCACTTTCACCTGGCGACGAATAACTGCGCCGATTTCGCCAAGGGCGTGCTGAATTTCTACTATCCGAGATCGGAGCATCGTAGCTTAGTTGCTGATCTCGGCATTACCACCCCCAAGCAGCTTGCGAAGCGGCTGACCAAGTTCAGCGCGCGACGCCCGGAGCTGAAATTTTCGCGGCTCATCATCTCGCAGGTTCCCGGCAGCATGCCCCGCAGCACCAATGTGCACGGCGTCGTTGAATCCTTTTTTAAAGCCAAGAAGTACATCGTGCCTAGCGTCGTTGTGAGCCCGATCTTCGCAGGCGCGGTGGCCGCCGTCTATGTGACCTCGGGCGCCGGACATTTTGAGCCGGGACGCGATGCGATGGTGTGGGTGGTAGGCGGCGCACTCGAGAAGCCTGTGGGTGCTGAAGATCGTCGCGCCTACCAGTTGCAATTCAAACATTTCCTGGCCGGCGCCTATCCGGAAAAACCGGGCCGAAAAGTGGATAGGATCTGGGCCAAGCTGCAGTCCAAGGCCAAGTATGGTATCGACGATCAGGGACGGCCGGTGCTGGAAATGCGTCTCGGCGACGGCGCAGTGCAGATGGGCGCGACCGCCGAAAACGTGTTGAACGGCAGCACCTCGCCGGAGATGGAGCGGGAACTTCTCGAAGCGCGTCTGCAGTCGGAGTTACGCCGCCCTTCGCAGAAAGGCCTCACCGAAACCGAACTGGCGCGCGACTGGGATCTCTTGCAGAAAACCATGGCTGATGGCGGTTCGCCAATCAGAATCAGCCTCACGCGTCGCGCGGAGAATTCCACGAGAAACCGTCCCTAGCTATCTGAAACAACTGAAAAAGCAACGCGCCCGCGGCGCGAAAGGTCGGCGACCGTCGCTTGGTGGTGCGGGAATTACGGCTGCTGTGGAGGTTGCGGTTGCGGCGGGACGCCTTGTCCGGCGGGCGGTTGCCCCATCTGCTGCTGCTGTTGCTGCATCTGCATCTGTCGTTGCTGCATTTCCTGCAGCATCTGTTGCGGTGTCTTCACTCCGCTCTGGTCGGGAGAAGGCGCAGGCTGTTCAGCCTCGGCAGCGGCTTGGTCTGCAGCGGCGTCTTCTGCGCTATCGTCTGGCGCGGCCATGGCATTCTGTTCGGACTCCGGTCCCACTCCCAGATTAGCTGGACGCTGGGCCACTCCAGGTTGCTGTTGCTCTGCCATCTGTGCAGGATTCGGATTCGCATCCGGGGTGGTGGCTTTAGCCACGAGCACAATGCGGGTCAAAACTGAGTTGTCCGCCGGAGAGCCTAGCAGCACATAGTTGAAGCGCGAGCCATTCAACAGCTCCGCCATTACGTCGCGCGCCGGGCCAGGGCCGAGGTGGGTTACCACGCGCTCGGTCGCCGAAGGAATCTCGATCTCCGCTCCGGTCTGCTTCCGAACCGCTCGCAAAATGTCGCCCAGCGTTGAGTTGGGCGCGTTGATAGTTAATTGTGAGTTCTGGTAGCTGACTTGCGGCGGCACCGGCGCTATGGAATCCAGGGGAACCTGCTGCACGGGTCCGGTGGGGCCGGAGGGAAGGGGCGGTAGCTGAGGCTTCTCGGCCTTGGTCGTTTTCTTGGGTTTCCGCGGTCTCGGCTGACTGGATTTCGGCTGATTTGCGGCCTGATTTTGAGGAGGTAAGGCGCCCGCTGGCATAGCAAAGCCAAGGCACAGACCTGCGCATAAGGCGAGGCATCCCGCTGGCTTCGCAAATTTCGGCCCCGTCCACATGCCTAGCCCTCCAAATATCTGCTTCAACTGAGACATCCCACGACCATCTGCTAGCAATTTTATCACCGCCCGTTGGAAGAATCATCCCACAGTTCGAGCCTATTCTGTCACTACAAGAACGTCTTAAAGTCGGAACCTTGCGGCGGACCCGCGCTCTCCACCTCAAAATCATAAAGCGATAACAAGTCGATTGCAGTCAACCATTTCGGCGGCCACTAAATCTTATCTGCGTAAGGCTGAAGCAGCGTAAACTGGAACCTGGCCTTTTCCAACCTGATGAAAGTAAAGGCGGAGTTCAACATGAATCTGGCCCGCAGCCTCGCCCCAACCCTTTGGATTGCGCTTTTCGCCCTGACGCTAGCGCCCGTAACCGCCGCCGCGCAAAGTTGTCAGACTGCGAGCGACCTCGATGACGCGACCCGAGCGGCCATCACCTCTTCCGGGCAGCGCCTCTTCGCCATGGCAACTAAGGGAGACACGGCGTCGCTTCGGCAGAATTCGATGCCCAGCTTGGCTGGCGATTTTGGAGGAATTGAGAACACCGTCAAAGACCACCAGAAGGATCTGGCTGCTGCCCAAGCAACCGTAAAGGGAGTCTTTTTGCTCGATGGCAGCACTCCCAGTCCGCACGCCGAGTTCTACTGCGGCGTCTTTGGCAAGAGCGGCCAAACCGCCAACAGCGCGGTCTTTTATCTGGATAATCTTCCCGCGGGCAAGTACGGCGTGGTTCTGTTTGATGCGAATTCGCCGCAAGGTAAGACGATGTTTTCTTTGATTCTGCAGCAGGCTGGAACGGACTGGAAGCTGGCCGGCCTCTACATCCTGCCGGGACAAGTTGCGGGACATGACAGCGACTGGTTTCTCAATAAGGCCCGCGAATATAAGGCCAAGGGACAGATGCACAACGCCTGGTTCTATTTTTTAGAGGGTCGGAGCCTGGTGACTCCGTTGCCCTTCATGAGCACTCTGGCCACCGATAAGCTCTACGATGAGGCCCACAGTGTGCAACCCGCCGACCTTCCGGTGGGTAAAACTGCGGACTTGCAGGCTGGAACCACAACCTACAAGCTGATTTCGATGTTTCCGCAAATCGTGGGCAACGATCTCGATCTGATCGTGAAATATCAGGCTGCGGACATCTCGAACACGAACGTCACCTATCAGTCCAACGTGAATGTGATTAAGGCGATCGTCGCCAAGTATCCCGAGGTGCGCGACGCGTTTGCCGCGATTGTAGCTCGCGCCGTCGATCCGACTGGCCGCGATTATGGCACGCTGCTAGCGATGAAGGACATCAAATAGCAGTGGTTAGTGACCAGTGGTCGGTAATTCCTAGCCCACTCTGCTCGAAAGTGCATTCTTTGGGGCCCTTGTCGTCGCGCAAGCCCAGAAAAACCGGCGCACGCAGCTTTGGCCCGCTCCCTGTATTAGTCCCGCCCGTCCATTCGGCGTATTCGATTTCCGCCACCAGTTCCGGTTTCACAAAACTCACCCTGCGCAGAGCATCGACATCGCCGAAGAATGGATTCTTCTTGGTTTCCAGTTTCTTCAACACGCCGGCAATCTCGCCCAGCGATTTCTGATTGAAGCCGCTCCCCGCCTGCCCTACGTGAATCAAACGCCCCTGCTTGTCGTACAGGCCAAGCACCAGCGAACCAAAGTGTGTGCGGCTTCCCTTGGTTTCGGTATATCCACCGACCACGGCTTCCAGGCGATGGCGAATCTTAATCTTGAGCCAATCGCTGCTGCGGCGCTCTTCGTAACAACTGGCGCGCCTCTTCGCAACAATGCCCTCAAGGCCTTTGCTGCACGCGATTTCGAAGAGCTCCTTGCCGTGCTCCTCGTAGTGATCGGAATAGCGCAGTCCGTCGCCCGTTCCCAACACCGACGCCAGTTTGCCCTTGCGTTCTTCCAGCGGTACGCGCCGCCAGTCGTAGCCGTCGAGATAAAGCAAGTCGAAGGCGTAATACAGCACAGTCACACCAGTATTCCCCGCGGCCCGGCGTCCGCCGGGACGAAATCCGGTGCGCTGCTGCATCAGGCTAAACGAGGCCTTTCCCTGATCGTCAAGCGCCACCACCTCGCCATCCAGGATCGCAGTCTTGGCCTCGATCAGTGCGGCCATGTCCTTCAACTCCGGGTAGCGTGCCGTCAGTTCGTTCTGGTTGCGCGAAACCAGCCGCATCTTGCCGTTTTCGATGAACGCGACCGCGCGATAGCCGTCCCACTTAATCTCAAACAGCCAGTCCGCTCCGTCGAATGGCTCGGAAATCGATTCGGCCAGCATGGGATGAATCGTCGTAGGCATGGGCCCCTTCAGGGGAATTCCGGAAGAAGCTTGAACCGCAGAGGACGAGAGTACCGCAGGAGAAGCAGGGGACGCTGAAGCCGCAGAGACCTGCGCCGGGGCTGCGGGTGAAAGCGTGGATTGCGCCTTACGTCTTGGGACAACAGCAGAAGAAGTTTTCTTCGTAGCCGCTAAGCGCTCTTCTTTGCTTTTCTCGGCGCTTTCGGCGCTCTTTTCTTTGCGTTCTCGGCGGTCGCCTGTTGCTTTTTTTTTACCCCGGCCGCCGCGGCTCTTTTCTGATCCATCCGGGCCACCGCATCGGTCAGCCATGCCGCCTTCAATTTTCCGCGGCCTGTCGGCCGGCTCTTCCATTCGCGCGAGCCAGCATCGCCCGCAACCTCATCTAGATCGCGTCCGCTGAGCACCGACTGATCGAACTCCTCAATGTCGTATCCCTCGACAGCATGATCGTCGTGCTTCTTGATCAGCAACCACTCGGTGCCCTTGCTGCCCGGCCGCCGCCCGCGCATTTTGATCAGCGCGAAATCTCCCTTCAGCCGTTCTCCGTTCAAACGAAACTTCAGGTCACCCTTCGCCAGCATCGCCGCCGCTTCCGCCTCGGTGCCCGGAACATACTTTCCATTCACCGGAACCGGCGACAGCGGCTGCCATGTGCCTACATCCCACACAATCACGGTCCCGGCGCCGTAGTTGTTTTCCGGAATATTGCCCTCAAAATCAAAGTACGATACGGGATGATCCTCGACCTGCATCGCCAGCCGTTTATCGGCGGGATCGAGCGACGGTCCCTTTGGCACCGCCCACGATTTCAGCACGCCTTCCATCTCCAGCCGAAAATCGTAGTGCAGCCGCGTGGCATCGTGTTTCTGCACCACGAACCGGTTTCCCGTCTTCGTCGCCACCTTCGGCGGAGGCTCCGGCGTCTCTTCAAACCGCCGTTTCCGTTTATATTCTTCGAGCGCCATAGAAACCCTATTTAACCACAGCTCCACAAGTCAGAGATGGATGAGTGTAGGGACGGGTGTCCCTCGCCCGTCCATGCCGAGGAACGCTCGGCTGCCAGACGCCTTTTGCGGATTAGATTTAAAATCCGCACCATGCAACGTGAATTTCCCGAAGTTCCGCTGGTCGGAGTCGGCGCCATCATCATCGAAGACTCTCGCGTCGTGCTGGTGAAGCGGGCGCACCCGCCGCTGCAGGCCGAATGGTCCATCCCGGGAGGCGTCCTCGAAGTCGGCGAACTGGTGCGCGAAGCCGCCATCCGTGAGGCCCGCGAAGAAACCGGACTTACCGTCGAGCCCACCGAACTGCTTGGCGTCTATGACCGCATCCTCCGCAATCCCGAACAGCGGGTGCAATATCACTACGTTTTGATTGATTTTTTGTGCCGTCGGGTTGCGGGAGATCTTTGCGCGGCCAGCGACGCCGCCGAAGTCCGCTGGTTCACCCGCGAAAAACTTCCTGGATTACGCCTCGCCGAAGATACGCTCGACGTGATCTCGAAGGGATTTCAGAAGCTAGGCCGTTGAATCGCCGATTCCCGAAGCCTCATCCTCCCACTCCGCATCGCAGGAACGACAATGCCACCCTGGCCGCTGCACCGGCAGCGGTACGCGCAAGAATGCGCTCATGTAGGCGATCGGACGATCCAGTGGCTGAAAGTTTACATCCAACGATTGGCACTTGGGACAGCGCGGCTGCTCGTAAAGCCCAACCCCCTGTACGTACATGCCCTCAAGAATCGGTTCGTCGAGGATTTTGTGCGCATTCTCGGCGTCGGGCGCCCTGACTTTGAGCTTGATGCCGCCAATGAAATTCGAAATGAACCAGTCCAGCCGAACCAGGTTGTCGTCCCCAAGAAAGCATTCAATTCCGACCGACTCCAAGCAGCCCTTGGCCAGCAGCGCTTCCGGAAGATCGCGAAACTGGCGGACTGTGACGAGTTCCTGTAACTCCAGTTCCTGACGCTGCTCCTGCGCGGGACATTTCAGATGCCGGCGCTCCATCTCGTCTTCAAGCGCCTCCCAGGCTAACTCGGTGAGTGACTCAGCACTTTGCGCCAGGCGCTGCAATTCTCCGTCGGTCTTTCCGGCGTAGGTATCGGCCAACCGCTGGCGTTCCTGCCGCTGGAGATCGGACTCGTCTAGATACGACACTCGTTAAGCTTACTTCGAGAGTGCGCTTGCGGCCAACTTCGGCCCGCTCGAGGCAACACACCGGGTCGCTTTAAATTTGCGAAAGACTATCTGCGTCTTGCTATTTGATCGTGGAAGATATGCGGACGAGACACTCCGCATCGCCGCCTGCACATTGACCGGGCCTGTGTTGCCGACCTAGTATGGCGTGGTTTCTGTCTATCTACAGCTCGGAAATCGGGGGATACGAATGGCTCAGCGCGCGAAGGAAGTACGGTTTTTCATTGCTATCTGTTTGTTTTTTAGTGCGCTTGTGGGCGCATTTTCAAGTTTGGCCCACGCCCAACTCTTGGCGAGCGGCGATCTGTCTCGATTGCGCTCGGTGGGAGGGGTGGCGCTGTCGCCCGACGGTCGCTACGTCGCCTATACGGTCACCATGCGCGACCGGCCGGGGCGTCCGTATGGGCAGCTTTGGGTGATGGATTTGAGTACGGAGAAGAGCGTGCGCCTGGGAGGCGACAAGCCGGCCGGCGGGCCACTGTGGTCGAACGACAGCAAGTGGATCGCATTTCGTGGGGCGGATGGCGATAAGCATGGGTTGGTGATTGCGCGTCCAGATGGCAGCGATACGACTTTCCTCGCCGCTCTGGAGGGAACGAATTCGCCGCTGCCGGGAACGGGGAAGGATTTCACGTGGTCGCCCGACGGAAAACAGATTGCATTCGTGTCGTCGACGGCGGGCGAAGGCGCGGCCGAAGCCAGCGGCGATCCCATGGTCATCACGCGTTATCTTTATAAGCCCGATGCGGGCGAAGGGATGACGCGGTTTAACGACAATCAGAGGCTGCATATTTTCGTCGTCGACATTGCGTCGAAGCAGGTGCGGCAGCTGACGCAGGGAAATTTTGATGAGCATTCGATTGACTGGTCGCCAGATGGAAAGCAGTTGGTCTTCGCCTCCAACCATGAGCCGAATCAGGATGAGTTCTTTAACTACGACCTGTTCACGCTGCAGCTTTCGAATAACAGCATTCACCGGCTGACCGCGACGGAATTTAATGAGTACGATCCGCTGTGGTCGCCGGACGGAAAATTCATTGTGTATCGGGGCACGCGTCGCGGCCTGACCGACCGCGAGACGACCATGGAAGACACGCACGTGTGGATGATGAACGCCGACGGCAGCAACCGGCGCGAGATTGGCAGCGTGATCGACAATCGCCAGGGCTCGCCGCAGTGGTCGCCGGACGGCGGCAGCGTTTATTTTTCGGTGCAGCAGCGGGGTAGTTATCACCTGGTGCGGTTGCCGATTGCGGGCGGGCAGCCTGAGTATGTGATCAATGACGTTGGCGGAGTGGGAGCCTTTTCGGTCGGCAGGAAGGGTGCGCTGGCTTACAGCTTCAGTACGCCGCGAGATGCGACCGAACTTTACTACAAGGCCGGTGGGGCGGCTCGCAAGCTCAATGACCTGAACCATGACTTGCTTGCGGGGAAATCGATTGGAGATGTGGAGTCGTTTACTTTTCTGAGCAACGACAATCGGTTCGAGGTGGAAGCGTTTCTCACCAAGCCGGTGGCGATGACGGAGACGTCGAAGCATCCGCTCATTGTGGTGATTCATGGCGGGCCGCACGGACAGAATGGTCCCGCCTTCAACTTCAAGAATCAGGTTTACGCGGCGCACGGTTATGCGGTGCTGAATGTGAACTACCGTGGGTCGACGGGGTACGGACAGAAATTCGCGGACGCGGTGTTCGGCGATCAGGACGGCAACGAAGGGCAGGACGTTCTCTATGGCGTGAGCGCGGCGGTGCGGCGCTATTTGTGGATCGACCGGGAGCGGCTGGGAATTGAAGGCGTGAGTTATGGCGGGCAGTTGACCGACTGGCTGATCACGCAGACCAACGAGTTCAAGGCGGCGATTCCAACGGCCGGCATTGCGAACCTCGTCAGCTACAACTACATGACTTACTACAACCAGTATGAGGAGATGGAGTTTGGGCAATTCCTGCACCAGGGAAATCTGATGGACGTGGCGTGGGAGCGTTCGGCACTGAAGCACATTGCAGGGGCGCATACGCCGACGCTGATCCTTCACGGCGAGAATGACAACGACGTGCCCATTGCGGAAGCAGAGCAGTTCTTTATTGGGCTTAAGGATGTGGGCGTGGAGACGGTGTTCTGCCGCTATCCGCGGGAAGGGCACGGGCTTTCGGAGACTAAACATCAGATTGACGCGACGGACCGGTCGATCGCGTGGTATGAGAAGCATTTTCCGAAGGCGGGAGCGGAGGGAGTGACCAACGTGCAGCCTTAGGCTTTGTTTGCGAGGCGGGTCGGGCGGGTTCGTGGTGGGGTAGGGATGCTTCGACTGCGCAGGAAGGATCGCTTCGCTCTCCTTCCTGCTTCGCTCTCCTTCCTGCTTCGCTCTCCTTCCTGCTTCGCTCTCCTTCCTGCTTCGCTCTCCTTCCTGCTTCGCTCTCCTTCCTGCTTCGCTCTCCTTCCTGCTTCGCTCTCCTTCCT
>DATBEI010000254.1:0-3587 GCA_036269595.1 Candidatus Sulfotelmatobacter sp. | reverse complement strand
CACAGAGCTCGCAAATGAAGCGGTGATTGTCGAAGGGATTGCCGAGATTGCCCCGGTAGAGGCGCGCCGCAAATTTCTGTCGCAATACGAACGCAAGTACAAGTTCGACATGTCGTCGATGAAGGATGACATCTTATCGATGAAAGAGCCGGTATATACGGTGCGTCCGCAGTTAGTGTTCGGCCTGTGGGAGAAGTACTTCCAGAGCAAATCCACCCGCTGGAAGTTTGCATGAGCCCATGTGGCGCGGGCGCTCTCGCCCGCGGGCTGGTGCCGGAATAGTGGATTGTCCCGCATAGACAACATGGCAACCGCGCCGCAAACATTTGTTCTCACCAAAATAAAGAGTTGCAAGCAGCGTTCGCGAGTGGGAGCGCAGACGCCACGCTCGGGTCACCCCTCAATGTGACTGCGATCACCGCTTCCGGAATGTCCCCCCGATAGGCTCTCTAAAGCACGTTCTGTGCGTTTTCCGGTGCGGGAGGGATGTCATGCCCCTTACGGATTCCACCAGCGGAAAAGTCATCCGCGAATATTCCATCGAAGAATTGAAAGAAGCTGCCAACTTGATGCGCGGCTACGATCTGGTCGCGCTGCATGCCGCCGGTTCCGGGCACGCAGGCGGCACGCTTTCCGTCATGGACATCACGGCCGCCCTCTATTTGAAGGTTGCGAACCACGACCCGCGAAATCCCAACTGGGCGGGTCGCGACCGTATCGTCTGGTCGACGGGACACAAGGCTCCTAGCCTGTACTTGGGCCTGGCATTCGCAGGATTCTGTCCGCTCGAAGACGTGGTCACTTTACGAAAGCTGGGTTCGCCCTACCAGGGCCATCCGCACTGGCTGAAACTACCGGGCGTCGAAGCCTCCACCGGATCCCTGGGCCAGGGATTGAGCATCGCAGTCGGTCTGGCGCTGGCTGCGCGCCTTGATGGTAGAAAGCACAAAGTTTTCTGCATCATGGGCGACGGTGAGCAGCAGGAGGGTCAAGTCTGGGAAGCAGCAATGGAGGCCGGCCATTATCACCTGGATAACCTCGTGGGGATCGTCGACTGCAACCGGCTGCAGATCGACGGTCTGGTCAAGGATGTGATGGACATTGAGCCGTTGTGCGCGAAATACAGCAGCTTCGGATGGGACGTGATGCGCATCGACGGCCACGACATGACTCAAGTCGTGGACGCGTTGCAGCAAGTCAGGGCTCTGACGGGACGACCTATTGTCATTCTGGCTGATACGGTTAAAGGCAAAGGCGTCAGTTTCATGGAGGATCAGGCAGGATGGCATGGCAAGTCACCGAGTTATGACGAACTGATCAAGGCGTTGGAGGAGTTGGCTCTGATCGATCGCATTCCCGTGCAGCTCTTACTGGACAAAGCAAAACATTACCAGGCGGAGATCGATCTCAAACTCGACGCGAACATGCCGAAGTTCTCCCGCGACTACTGGTGGAACGTCGCCGACGACATGAAAGTGAAGATGGAGCCTACGCGCAAAGGTTTCGGACAGTCGTTGGCTGAAAACGGCGACGACGAACGTGTGGTGTGTCTGGGACTCGACATTTCCGGATCGATTACGATCAGCGATTTTTATGCCGGCAAGCCGGAACGCTACAAACGCTGGATCAGCATGGGTATTGCGGAACAATCGGCTACTTCGGCGGCCGCGGGACTGGCGAGGGAAGGGAAGTTGCCCGTGCTCGGAACCTACGCCACCTTCGCCGCGGCGCGCAATCTCGATCAGATTCGGACCTCAGTCTGTTACGGCAACTTCAATGTAATGATCGCGGGAGCGCATGGCGGCGTCTCTGTGGGTGCCGACGGCGCGACTCATCAGGCGCTCGAAGATCTTTTCGCCATGCAAGGCCTGCCCAACATGTCGGTCGTGGTGCCGTGCGACGTCGTGGAGACCCGCAAAGCCACCAACTATTTGCTGCTACAGCACAAAGGCCCGAAGTACATTCGCTTTGCCCGCGAGGCCACGCCGGTAGTGACGGACGCGACGACGCCATTCGTTTTCGGACAGGCCAACGTGATTCGTCTGCGGCGCGAGGGGCCGAACTTTTTGCAGGCGTTCGAGACAGTTCTCGCCTCTGCCTACAAGAACGAGAAAGAGGATTTGAGCATCCTAGCCTGCGGCCCCATGGTTCCTGAAGCCATGCGCGCTGCCTACATCCTCAACCAGGAATTCGGCTACGAGACGCGCATTTTGAATATTCACACGCTCAAGCCGATCGATGTGGAGGCAATCGTTAGCGCGGCTCGCGACACAGGAATCGTCATAACCGCCGAAGAACATCAGATCGGCGCTCTGGCTTGGCGGGTTAGCGCCATTCTTACTGAGAGCTCTCGACTGTATGGTCTGCCTGTCATCACCGGGGCCATTGGCGTGAAGGATCGCTTCGGTGACTCCGGCGCTCCCTGGGAGTTGATCAAGGAATTCGAGGTCAGCGCCGAGCACATTGCCCACAAAGCCGCGGATTTGATGGCGTTCAAGAAGAAGAGGGCGGAAGAGAAGAAGGAAGAGCGCGAACATCTGTTCTATGCGGGCATGCGATAGAGGGCTGCGAAGCCTCGCTATGGTTACTTTCGAGACTAATAAGTCTTGCTTTCGGTCATGCGTCGCTGGGGAAACATCTCGCCTATAATTGCTGTCGAAAGCTCGTTGTCCCCCACCTTGAGCTAGTTGACACTGTAGCGATCCTGCTCAACAATTGAGGCATTCCTGCAATTCTCGATAGCTTCCAGGAGGAAGAGTGTATGGCCGAGGAAGGCTCTGGACAATACGTACAAGTGGAACATCAGTCGAACGCCGGCAAGTGGATCCTAATTGTGTTGGCAATTTTAGCCGTGGCCGGTTTCGGGTATGCGCAATACATGTCTCACCTGCAGATTCAAACATTGTCGCAAGGTCTCAGTGCAAGCCAGGCCCAGGTGAAGGAATTGCAGAACCGCATGCAGACCGCGGAAGCGCAAGAAGAAACGCTGGCCCGCGAGGCCGGTATGACGAAGAAGCAACTGGCGCAGCGCGCCGCCGCGTTGCAGGCTGAGCAGAAAGCCGCGGAGAGCCGCCTGGAACAGGAACAGAAGGCGCAAATCACCGCCGTCAGCGGAGAAATCTCCGGCGTCAAGACCGACGTCGGCGGCGTGCGAACCGACGTCGCTTCCACACGCGCTGATCTTGACGCCACCAAAGCCAAGCTGCAAAGCACGATCGGCGATCTGGGCATGCAGAGCGGATTGATTGCCCATACGCAGAACGACCTGGAAGTTCTAAAGCACAAGGGCGACCGCAACTACTACGAATTCACCTTGCTCAAAGGCGCCAAGCCGCAGCCGGTCGCTACCGTGAGCCTGCAGCTTAAGAAGGCGGACGTCAAGAAGGGTAAGTTCACGGTAAACGTGACGTCGGATGACCGTACGATCGAAAAGAAGGACCGCAACGTCGCCGAGCCGATCCAGTTTTATTCCGGGCGCGATCATCTGCTATTTGAGCTGGTGGTATGGACGGTGGCCAAGAACAAGGCCACAGGATATTTGAGCACACCGAAAAATGCGCCCGTGCCGGTGACGGCCAACTGAATAC
>DATBEI010000177.1:0-47340 GCA_036269595.1 Candidatus Sulfotelmatobacter sp. | reverse complement strand
CCGACTTTCCCACCTCGCTTGGAAATCCCGCAAACTGCGCGGGATTCCCACTTTCCCACAGCCCCGACTGCTGTTGGTTAACTTTGAAACCGGACATTTCACTTGCTACTAAAACCGGACATTTTAACTTGCTACGGACAGGTCAGATGTCACACTTCCCCGCCCAAGCCTGTGAATTTCCCGTAACTCATAAGTTAATATTGCTAGACGATAGCTTTTAAGCAGCGTTTCCGCTTCTTGCGGTGCAGTTGAGGCGACAGTCTCTATCCCTGATCGTCGATCTCGGCCGTTTGAAAATTTTAGCCCTTCCAAGCTCCTAACATACGCCGGACATCAACGAATTGCGCCAGGTGATACGCATTGTGATCCGCCACTAGTAGCGCTTCCCGCAGAATCGTCTGCCCTTCGCCCCATGCGATCGGTGCGAACAAATCGGTATCTGGATCCGCCACTAACTCCTGCATGGCTTTTCGATCGCTGCGAAATTGCTGCACGCTTTTATTCCATGCCGTCGCGTTGGGTGGCGCGGCCGACTTGGGCCAATATCCCTCCGGCCACTTCGGCGAAACATGCTTCTCATTCCGGCAGAATTCCAATATGTCCCACTGCGCCAGCCGGAGATGCTCCAGCAGCATCCACGGAGAATGGGGAAATTTCCCTGGCTTCTTGCCGCGCAGCGTCACTGGCAGATCCTTGATCACATCTTCGAACTTGGCATGTGCTCCTCCACCAGCGAGAAGCTCGTCAAGATGCTTACGCAACACTTGCTCCTGATCCTTCGTCATCTATGTTTCCTCCTGCCGAATTCCAGTTTACGTCAGCGGCACGAGACGGTTTGGATCGCGTAGAAAAGTGGTTCGTCTGGAGAAAGGGCTCCGGTGGAAGAAAGACTCGGGTGGAAGGCTTTGCTGGCACTTGTGGAAGAGCTGCCCGCCTGTGGCCGTGTGGAAGAGCGCACGCCCGTTGCCTTGTGGAAGAGCATCCGCCCCTGGCCTTGTGGAAGAACGCCGCCCCTGGCCCTTGTGGAAGAGCGGCCCTTCAGGGCCGCGTTAACACGCACAAACTATGCGGGCTTTAGCCCCTGTGCGATTCCCTAGCCGCTACTTGTTCTGCAAAGTCGCCGTCTGCGCCGGCACTTCGTCGCCGACCCCGCCAATCGCATCCCCCGACAGCACCAACTCCACGCGCCGATTCTGCTGCCGGCCCTCGGGCGTATCGTTTGACGCAATGGGCTCGCTCTTGCCGAAGCCGCGAGCTTCAATCGCATTCGCCGGAATCCCCTGCTGCACGAAATAATCGCGCACCGACTGAGCGCGCCGTTCCGACAGTTCCTGATTGTA
Organism: Candidatus Sulfotelmatobacter sp.; assembly: GCA_036269595.1. Classification (GTDB taxonomy): domain Bacteria; phylum Acidobacteriota; class Terriglobia; order Terriglobales; family Acidobacteriaceae; genus Sulfotelmatobacter. Next base: position 46,000 of record DATBEI010000177.1, on the reverse strand, counting down.
CTCGTCGCCACCCACACTGTCGGTGTGTCCCTCGATCGCGACATGCAAGCTCGGATACGCGAGAACAATACCCGAAACCTTGGCCAGCCGCTCGCGCGCCCCGGGAAGCAACTCAAAGCTTCCGCTGCGGAACAGTACGTCCGACATGTTCGCAATGAGGCCGCGTGCCGAATCGCGCGTCGCCAGAATCGAATTCAGTTGTTGCAGCAACCGCGCGCGCAACTCCTGTTTTTCTTTTTCCGCTTGCTGCCGCAGGCTGTCCGACTGCGCCGCCGCCGCCCGCGCTTTGTCGGTTTCCGCTGACAATGCCTGTTGCTGCGCCACGGCTTCGGCCTTAGCCTTCTCGGCTTCTTCCCGCTGCCGGGTTGCTTCCTGCGCGGCGGCCACCGCTTCCTGCTTCATGCGCTCGGCTTCGGCTTTGGCCTGTTCTGCTTGGGCGCGTGCTTGTTCGGCCTGCATACGAGCCTGCTCCGCCTGGGCCCGCGCCGCCTCCGCGTCCGCTCGCCGCTTGGCTTCTGCCTCCGCATCTGAACGCGCTTTCGCTTCCCGCGCCGCTGCGGCAGCCTGCGCCTCATCTTCCGCCTTCTGCTTCACCGCCATCAGGCGCGCCTCTTCCGCAGTCTCGGTAGCTTCTTTCGCGGCGACTCCCACCGTTTCTTTCTTCTGCTTCTGCCGGTAAAGGTCCTCGGCATGCATCAATTGCTGTTTAGCTTTGGGCAGGATGGCACTCGCGTACTTGTCGCCCGCCGCGATCATGGCAATGCGCACCGCATTCCGCGCCTCAAACAGTTCCAGCGGAGTCTTCGGATCGATGCCGAAGATCGCATCCTGAATGTGCGTATTGGTCGACGAGTAAGTTCCTCGCGTCACCAGTTCATACTTCGCGTCGATATTCTCGCCGCCTCCGCTCACCGAAGCGCTTTCCATCACCACCATGTTCCCCGGCTGCGTCACCGCGAAATACGGCTCCGCCGTCACGATCATTCCAAAGGTCTGCAAATCCGTGTACGCCTTCAGGTGCGCGCTGCCGCTGTGGTCGAGCGTTAACTCACCAAGATTCACCGGGCGCCCTTCTGGCGAAACTGCCCACGCTACGTAGGTGAGAAATTCCAGTCCGAATTTCGTGGCGTCTTCCAGCCCCTGAAATTTCACGTCGATCTCAAAATTTGTCTTCTTGCCTTCAACCTTCGCTTCCCCCGTGGCGCGCTGCAGCAGATCGGTTCCCTGGAAATCCACCTTGGTCGTTCCGCCCTGCAGCCGGTAATGCACTGCCTTGGTAGTTCGGGAGACGGTAGTCGCACTCGCCGGCGGAGCCACCGCGGCAGAGTTTGCCGCGGGAATATTGTTCTGCATTTGCGCAAACGCCGGCATCGCCACCGCCAACACAACAACCGCCAAAAGAGTGTTTTTCACGTGGGTTCTCGATCTGGGGGAGATAAGAACGATTTAATGTTCTGGTTAATCTTCTTTGATTCGCCCACGGATGAAAAGAACAAGAAGGGATAGCCCTTTAGTAATGGAGTAATGAGGTGAGTTGTTCCTTCCTGACCTCAGTACCCTCTATGGTTGGTCGTTTGATTTTCCCGCTCACGGCACAAATGCCATCGCCCCTGCCGCCCCTACTACCAGCGCTCCACCTTCTGGATAAGCACTCTCTGCATTGAACCGAAGACCTTTCCCGCCAATCCGCCGTGGATTGTTCGGCGGCCGCAAGTCGAAGATGAAATCCTGCCCCACAATAAACAGTCGCTCTGCCGCAATCGGTTTCACCCGCACCTTCTTTCCAGCGCCTGCCACGGCCGTTTGGTTCACCCGCCGGTCGTAAGTCACCGCAGAAAAATAAGCCAACGGATGCAGCGGCGAGATCGTCCAGTTTTTGCCGCCGTCTTCGGTAAATGCCAGGTTCGGCCCATCCAACTTGGGCCGCTTGTAGTCCCCGCCGGCAATCACTCCATGATTCGCATCGCGAAACGCAATCGAAAAAATTCCCGCCGAATCCGCGCCGTGCAACACCGGAGTTTCGTAAACCTGCCAACTCTTCCCGCGGTCCGGCGAGTGAAACACTCGCGCAATTTTGCCTCCGGTAGCGAACCAGATATTGGAGTCGGAGGCCGATGGCAGAATCGCCACGCTGGTATTCGAAGCCGCGAATGCTCCCTCGCCCTGCATCGCATCGGGCATTTGCGCGCCCGGAATTACGCGCCAGTTCTGTCCATCTTCCGTCCGCAGAACTTCGAACTTCAATTTCCCCGATTCGTCTGCGATGGGATCGCCCAGCACCACGCCATGCTTCGAATCCCAGAATGCCATCGAGTCGAAAAATCCCTTCGGATTCGTATTCTTCAACTGCAGTTCCCAATGCCGTCCCGCGTCGGCGGTGTGATAAATGCGCGACTGCTCGCCCGGTCCGGCCGACATGAGAAACGCTTCCTCGCCCGAGAACGCAACCACGGCTCGAAAATCCAGCGCGCCCGCATCCGGCACCTGCGCCGGAGTCCACGTGCGCCCGCCGTCAATCGTCCGCAGATAGGTCCCGTGCGCGCCGCTCGCCCATGCCACTTTTCGCGACACGGCGCTCACTCCGCGCAAGTTTTCCGTTGTGTGTGAGAACTGAACCCGAGGGCCGGTTTGACCCCACGCAGAAGCCACGAAAAGCGTCAGCAGCAAATAACGCATAGGAAATTCTCGCAGAAATCCCTTCCCATGGAGTAGCGCCCGTGTGTGGACATCCGCCGGCTGTCCAGTCGAGCGCAGCTCGGCTTTCCTTGCCGCGCAACCCAAAGTACAATTCCCAAAGCGCCTTTTCCGGGGTCCGTTGGAATCTGCAGCCCGGTTACAACCAATATCCGTTCCGCGAACTCCTACTCGTAAGCAGGCTTTTAGCTCGTCAAGATTCGCGGTCTCTATCACTGCCAGTGGCCCGTGCTGCCGGCTTCTCACGTAGCTTCGTCGGTTACGAAAAGACAAATTAGTTGTTCGAGGACTCTTTATGCGCCGAGTTTCTTTGAGGCGGGCAGGATGTGCAGCCAGCCTGCTGCTTGTGGCCACCGGGTGGAGCTTAGCCCAGACCCTGAAGCTTCGTCCCCCAGCGGGGCAGGACCCTCAACAAGTAAAGCCAGACGAAAAGAAGGACGCATCTCCTGTCATTGAAGTTGCACCCGTCACTGTGCCCATGAGCATCCCTTCCGGCACTCCCATCAAAGTCGCGCTCGATTCGGAAGTTCGCATCCGCCAAGTCGGCCAGCCCATCCACGGCAAGACCACCGATCCCGTCTACGCCTTCGACAAGTTGCTCATCCCCGTCGGCACTTCGGTCATTGGCATAGTATCGGCAATCGATCCCGTTCCCAAAAAGATTCGAACGCTGCAAGCCATGGACGCAAACTTTTCGCCGGTTCGCGCCGTCCACGTTCAGTTCGATGAACTTGTAATGTCCGATGGCAGCCGCATTCTCATGCAAACGGTCGCGTCCCCAGCGCCCAACGGCGTCCTGCGGTTTGTCCCGGCCAACGAGAAAGCCAAGACCAACAAAGTTCAGGATGCCGCCGCTAAAAAAGTCAGCGCCACGCGCCAGCAGATCCACCAGCAATGGGCGAACCTGCAGAAACAGATCCACGATCCCGGAAAAATGCACAAGCTGAAACGACTCGCTGTTGCTCAACTTCCAGTGCATCCGCAATACATCGAAGTTGGCACCAACTTCAACGCCGACTTGCAGCAGCCTCTGGACTTTGGCACCGAATCCGTGAAACCAGAACTCCTCACCAACGTGGGCGCTCCGCCTCCTTCTGGCAGTTCTGTGCATGCCCGTCTCCTGACCCCGCTCAACTCTTCAACCTCTCACAAAGGAGATTCTGTCGAGGCCCTCATCACGGAGCCACTGGTCGCCTCAGATCATCTGATTCTGCCCGAGGGCAGCGTCATTCGCGGTTCCGTGATGCAGGTGCAACCCGCGCGCCGCCTGGCCCGCAACGGCCAGCTTAGAATCCTGTTTCACGAAGTGGCCCCGCCCAACGGCCTCGAACAGAAAGTTGTGACCAGCTTGGAAGGCGTCGCGGTCGCAAAAGGCGAACACCTTAAGCTCGACGCTGAAGGCGGAGCCCAGGTCACCACGCCGCGCACCCGCTATTTGACCACCGGAATTCAGGTCATGCTGGCGGCTGCTTCGGCTTCTCCCGACGGCGATCGCAATTTGCACGGAGGTGGAGGTGGTGGTGGCGATGTTGGCGGCAGCGCCGCCAACGGCGCGTCCGGATTCCGCTTCGTCGGCATGGTTGTCGGCCTGCTCGCGCGGAATCGCGTCGTCGCGACCGGATTCGGCGCTTATGGCGCGGCCAGCTCCATCTATTACCACTTCCTCGCGCGTGGCCGCGATGTAGTGTACCCCAAGGATATGGCGATGGTGATTGGGCTGGGCGCGCGTGAATCCAAGCCGAACGCATCAACCGCCCTCGAGAATCCATCAGACCAGCCCGCGGTCAAAGACAGTTCAACAGGACAACACTGGTAGAAGGGTTTCCTGCAGACGCTGAGTGGGCTTACTTCGCCGTGAAGTCCGCGAACGAGGCCGTCTTGCCCATATAAATCCGCAACGTGCACCGCATGCCCACGTGGGCGAACGCAACTTCCAGCGCCTGCGACGGCTCGTCGACTTGCGCGGTTTCCATCGGCGCTCGCGCAATGTCCTCCTTCTGATCGTAGGCCGCGCCCGGCGTTACATTCTTATTCACCACCAGCGTCCAGTGATCCTTTGCTGGGATGACATAGACTGCATACGCTCCAATCGGGATCGTCGAACTGGCCAGCGAAAGTTGCGCCTCGCTAAACAGCGTCATCGGCGTCCCTCCGGGAGCCCATGGCCTGCCGTTCACTGGCCGTTCACGCTTAACATCAACCGCGTTGTAGCGCACATAAACCTGTCGTCCATCCTCTAAATTGCAAGTGGTCGTAGATGTGGGAGTACCGCCCGATTGCGCGCACAACCACGGTGTCCATAATAACGAAAGAAGTACAGCTCTCCAGACGTGTGTCACAGGCATGGTTGGGGAAAGCCTCCGCGCAAAAGTGTAGCGCCACGTGACACTTTCGGGGAAAAAATTTACAAATGAAAGGCCTGTTCCCACCTACCCGCCCGTTCGTCGTGCGTCTTCGGTGACGTTTTCCCCGGCTCCCTCTGTTGCTACCGTGGCTTTCAGGTACGGGTGCGTCAGGTACCAGCACGATGCAAATTCGAGGGGCAATCAATGGCGAAGTCAAAATTAAGAATTCTTTATGGCGAAGGCGATGAAGACGTTTTGAAGGCGCAGGCTATTGCTATGGAACAAGCCGGCCACATAGTTCAGCAGGCCTTGGGCCGCAAGGCGGTCGACGAGGCGATTCGCAAGAGCTCTTTCGATCTCGTTGTTCTGGGCGCAACTCTCAGCCGCAACGACCGTCACCACTTGCCTTACATGGTCAAGAAAGTGAGCACCGAGACCAAGGTTCTGGTCATGCACGCCGACGGAAGCCGCCATCATTACGTCGATGTCTGCACCGACACCGGCTCGAGCCTGGAATCCGTGCTCAACCGTATCGACGCCATGAATCTTCCCGGCTCCATGCGCACCGCCGCGGCAGCAGCCGGCCGCTAATTCGGATAACGGGGAAACGTGATTGCTGGGAAGGGTAGACTCAGCCGCGGTTTGGCCTTCGTGCTTCAGCAGCCGCTCTATTGGCCTTCGTTCTTCGGCATGCCTTTTGTTGGCATTCGTTCTTCAGCGGCCTCAAAAGCAGAAAAGCCCCGGAGGGCGTAAGAAATCAAACAGGAATCAAGTCGGTAACAGTGGATTTATTCCGGCCCCGCCACGACCCTACACAGCAATTGAGCGCCTTTATTTCCCCGAAGTGGAAAATCACGGCAAGGTCCGCGGCCCCGGCCGCCCCGCCCCCTTGTAATCCTTCGGGTACACGACTAGACACCGCCGCATCCCCTCACCCTCGCTCTCGGTATGCAGATCCGCCTCTTCGCGCAACGCCAAATGCACAATCCTCCGCTCCCGCGATGACATCGGACTGAACTGATACGGCGTCCCAGTCTTCCTCACCTTTTCCGCAGCCACGTTCGCCGCCGTCTTCAATTCCTGGATTCGCAGCGACCGCTGATTCTGGCAGTCGAACGAAACCTTCTCGTGCTCCCCGGAAGGCAGCCGCAAGATTTCCAGCGCCAGCAATTCCAGCGCGCGCAATAACTCTCCGCCACGATCCAGCAGCAGCGCCGAGTCTGGCCCCGAAAAGTCCACCAGAATTTCCGGCTTCTCCCAATCCCGGTTTTCCGGCAATGGCGGGTCTACCACGATCCTGTACTTCAATCGCAGCCCGCCGTTCGTCACCACGGCCTGTAGAAATTCGTTAATCTTTTTAGCAGCAGCAAGTTTGTCAGGTATAGACACGCAAATAGCTCCTGGCTTTGAACTCCCTTGGGTGCCCCGTTTCTCGCATCTTTTGCGAGAAGCGGGTCTGAATCTCTCCCCCAGCTTTCAGGCCTTAGCTGAAAGCTACTTCTCTTTCTTCCGCGCCCGCTTCGCCAGCATCTCGCGCATTTCCCGCCCCAGCGACGTGCGGTTCATCACCGCTTGCTGCGCTATCTGAATTAAATTCGACTCCGCATAATACAGATTCAGCCCAGCCGGCAGCCGGAAGAAGATGAACCCCATCATCAGCGGCATCATCACCGTCATCATTTTCTGCTGCGTCGGATCCACCCCGGGTTGTGGCGTCATCTTCTGGGTAACCAGCATGCTCACCACCATGAAGATGGGTAACAAGTAAAGCGGGTCGGCCGCCGACAGGTCATGAATCCAAAGCCAGTGCGCGTGTCGCAAGTCCAACGCGATCGCCAGCATCTTGTAATAAGCCCACAGAAACGGAATCTGGATCAGCATCGGCAAACAGCCGCCCGCCGGATTCACACCTTCCTTCTTATACAGCGCGCTGATCTCCTCATTCATCGGCGCCTTGCGCGGATCCCGCAGGCTGTACTTCTTATATCTTTCCTGGATTGCCTTGATCTGCGGCGCCACGCGCTGCATCTTCAGCATCGACTTCATCTGTGTGATGCGCAGCGGCAGCAGAGCCAAGCTGATGATCAGCGTTTGCACAACAATCGCCCAGCCCCAGTTCGGAACCATATGGGCATACGTCCAGCGCAACCACAAAAATAGCGGCTTTGCGATGATCCCGAAAAATCCGAAATCCACCAACCCCGTCAGGTCGCTGTCCGCGCCAGCGACGCCCGGCACCGGAACTTTCTGCAGCACCTCGAGTTCTTTCGGTCCGGCAAAAATTCGTTCCGAGCTCGGACCGTGCACGTTGCCCACTGCGGCTCCCACCGCGTCCACGGTCATCACTTCTTTCGAATCCGTCTTCTGCGGATCGCGCGCCACCGACAGCGAGTTCCTCAGCGTCACCATGGACGCGGTCGCCGGATCATCCGGTATAAACACTGCCGCAAAATACTGATCGGTCGGCCCCGCCCAGTGGAACGGGCCCGGAATCGTCCCGCCCCCGCTGATCTTTTTGATTGCTACGCGTTCAATGTTCTTGTTGAACTGGTAATCAATCGCCCCCGCGGCCCAGAACGCGGGCGTTATCTGGTCGCCAAATCCAGCTGGCCACGCCGGCAGCGCCGCCAGCGGGCTGCCCTTATACGTCGCATTCGTCTCCACTTTTACGATGTAGGTGCTGTCGAAACTGAAGGTCTTGCGCACCGCCAGATCCTGGTCGGCATATTCGAACGTGATCGTCGCCGGCGAGGTTTGCCTGCCTTCCTGCGAAGCCGCATACAGCACCGAATTCAACTTGCCGCGCAGCCCTTCATCGTAGGTCCACAACGACAACGGATACCCATACTGCGCAGCCGCCGCGGCATTCACCAAGTCGAGCCGCCCATTCTGCGCGTCGTTGTCAAATTTCTTCAGGATCCACGACTTCACCTGCGCCCCACGATTTGTGAACGTGATGCGGTAAAGATCGTTCTCAATCACGGTCTCAGTTTCGCTGGTCGCTTGCTTGGTCGCTCCCTTCTCGGGAACCGCGGGCAAGGCGCTTGGGGCAGCTGCGGTCGAGGGTCCGGCCGATACAGGTTGCGCCTGCGCGGCCTGTTTCTGCTGTTGTGGCGTGACAGGTTGCGGAAAGTATTTTTTCAACAACGGTTGAAATGCCAGCATCACGACAAACGTCAGCAGAAAAACCAGCATCAGCCGTTTTTCGCTGCCCGGTTCGTGTTGTGGATTCTGAATGTCTGGCAAAGTTACCGTTCCCTCACATCGCGCCACGCAAAAACTTTTACGCTCGCTTTGAAAGGGCGCGGCTTCCGGCCGCGCCGTCTTGAATCAAGAAACATTCGGGCTTTAGCCCCTGAGCGAATCCCGCTCGTTCGGAGCCCGCGTTCGCTTTCACCACGGGATCGTATCCCCCGCGCGCAAATGGATTACATCGCAACAACCGCAACACCGCCATGAGTCCGCCGCGAAACCCGCCATAGCGTTCGACCGCTTCCATCGCATATTCCGAGCAAGTAGGAACATAGCGGCAAGCCGGTAGAAAAAGTGGCGAAACCGCCCACTTGTAGGCCCGCAGCAAACGCAGCACAAAGTATTGAGCGAAGCGCCCCAGAAAATTGGGTAGCCCAGTCTTCCTTCGTGAACCTTCGTGCCCTTCGTGGTTCAAGTCTTTATTCTTTCCTTCGTGAACCTTCGCGCCCTTCGTGGTTCAAGTCTTTAGCTCTTTCCTTCGTGAACCTTCGTGCCCTTCGTGGTTCAAGTCTTTAGTCTTTCCTTCGTGAACCTTCGCGCCCTTCGTGGTTCAAGTCTTTAGTCTTTCCTTCGTGAACCTTCGTGCCCTTCGTGGTTCAAGCCTTTACTCTTTCCTTCGTGAACCTTCGCGCCCTTCGTGGTCCAAGTCTTTGCTCGCCGCCAGCTTCTGCTCAATCACCCCGAAAGCCCGGCGAACTTCGTTTACCACGTCCGCAAAATTGACCGTTAGCAAGGATTTCTTGGGATTAATCACCACATCCGCATTCGAGCCGCCAGCCGGACGCGTCAGCCGCACCGCTTCCCGCAAGCGCCGTTTCATCCGGTTGCGCAGCACCGCTCCGCCGAGGGCGCGCCCTACGGTAAACCCGATGCGCAATCCAGAACCAGCCTTCGCGACGGGTTCGTCCGACTCCGGCCGTCGCCAGTAAAACACAGTCATCGACGCCGAGAAGTGCCGCCGTCCCTGTTTGTACACGCGCTCGAAATCGGCGTGCCGCAACAGCCGCGCACTCCGGGGAAAACGGCCGCCAGATCGGCGTTCGACATTTCGCTTCGATTCTCCAGGCACACTGGCAGTCACACTGAGTCTAAGCTTCCAGATCGCTGCTGCCAGATCTCTCGGCGCCATGGCAACTTCACCATCTGCAGAAAGAGTGGCCACACCGGATGGGACGCGGCAATTCTCCGCGCCACTCGATTATTCGCGGAAACCTGGTTTCACTGAGACCCGCTTGCGCCCCTTGGCGCGCCGGCGGGAAATTACTTTCTTGCCGCCCTGGGTCTTCATGCGCGTGCGAAATCCGTGCACCTTCGATCGCTTGCGCCGGTTGGGTTGGAATGTACGCTTGGGCAAAGTCACTCGCTCCTGATTGCTGCAACAGTCTTAAGGCAAACCACAAGTATAAAGCACTCGCCCAATTCCCGCCAATCCGGCATCGCGAAATCCTAATCCCACTCCTACAAACCGTTCGCGGATTCTATGCTCAGTTCCAAGCCGCGAAGCGGCGAAACATCGCAGCCCATAGCTTGCCCTGAGCTTGTCCAAGGGGCGCAAGCCGTGGGTGCATACGTGACCATGAGCAAGCCCCGGAGGGGCGAAAGAAAAAATCGTTCTAGCAGGCTGCGCCGAGAAATGATTCTCCCCGCTGCACCGTCTTTGCGGCAGTTACCATCGCGCTACTTGACAGCGCTCCCGCCGCGGGTTCTGAATATTGATTCGCGAAAAATCGCTCGCGAACTTTTCCACACAACAAAAAAATTTGTGCTACTATGCCGGACTGATCCTGCTTCAAAAAAATTCTTTTTGCTTTGGGCAGCCGCGCTTGGTAACTCGGGCGCTTTCCGCAGTAAAATTGATCGTTCCAGCTACTTCGTAAAACGGCAGTTTTGAACAGGCGCTCTCTAACCAGCCGCCAAGGCGCCTCGGTGAATATTTCATATATGTCAGTTCCCAGCACAACACTCTCTCCCAACCCTTGGGCGCGCATCCTGGATGCGCTGGAAAAGAAAATCAACCGGCACTCTTACGATACCTGGCTTAAACCCACCCGCTACAGCCATTCCAGCGGGGGCATTCTCTTCGTTCGCGTTCCCACCGTTGAGTTCCGCCACGCCGGTGATAAATATGCCGACCTTATTCAGGAAGCCATCGACAACCTGGGCCTCGGATTCAACGACGTAAAGTTCGTCACGCCAGAAGACGATCCAGCCGCTACTCCCGTCCGTCACGATGGCGGCCTCAGTTCTGTCGCAGCCTCTCCATCGCAGTCGCGCTTCGACTGGGATGGCGCCGCGCAACTGAATCCTCGCTATACCTTCGACGCCTTCGTTATCGGCAGCGGCAATCAGTTTGCCCACGCCGCGTGCCAAGCCGTCGCCGAACGTCCGTCCAAGGCCTACAACCCGCTCTTCCTCTACGGCGGCGTCGGCATGGGCAAGACTCATCTCATGCAGGCCATTGGGCACGAGATCAAACGCCGCCTGCCGCAGGCCTCCATCTGCTACGTCTCCAGCGAGAAGTTCACCAACGACATGATCAACTCGCTGCGTTACGACAAGATGACTTCCTTCCGCGACAAGTTCCGTAACATGGATGTCCTGCTCATCGACGACATCCAGTTCCTCACCGGCAAAGAGCGCACGCAGGAAGAGTTCTTTCACACCTTCAACGCGCTGCACGAATCCATGAAGCAGATCGTCATCGCCAGCGACCGCTCTCCCAAGGAGCTCGCAGAGATCGAAGACCGCCTGCGGAGCCGCTTCGAGTGGGGATTGATTGCCGACATCCAGCCTCCCGATCTCGAAACCAAAGTCGCCATCCTGCAAAAGAAAGCCGAGCAGGAAAAAGTAACTCTGCCCACCGACGTCGCGCTCTACGTTGCTTCCAATATTCGCTCCAATGTTCGCGAACTTGAAGGCGCACTCATTCGCCTCGTCGCACACTCTTCGCTCATCGGCGCCGAGATCACATTGCCTTACGCGCAACAGGTTCTGAAAAATTTTATCGACTCTCAGGCCCGCAAGGTCACCATCGAATCGATCCAAAAAATGGTCGCCGAGCAATTCGGTCTGCGCCTGGTCGAAATCAAGGCCAAGAACAACTCGCGCGCCATCGTCTACCCGCGCCAGGTTGCGATGTACCTGGCCAAGCACATGACCGAAGCCTCGCTGCCAGAGATCGGCCGTCAGTTCGGTGGCAAGCATCACACCACGGTTCTGCACTCAGTCGAAAAGATTGAAGAGCTCCGCAAGAACGACAAAGATTTAAACAGGCTCATCAATAAACTGACCGAGCAATTAGGCGGGTGATTCGCATGCGCGATAAGTTTTTCCACCAACCAGTCCAGTCTTCCTTTGCGAGGCCTGTGAATGCGGTGTGGAAGTTGTGCAAGGCAGGTAAGAAATCGGAATCGGCGCCAGATTTCACTGTCGCCTCCGCCATGTTCGGGACCGATTTCTAACATCAAGGGTCGGCTGGGAACCCGGTCACAACACGCCAGTTGTCCCGGTTTTCCACTTCTCCGCAGCCCCTTCTGTTACTGCTGGTTTTATAGGTTTTGTATTTGATATAAGGTAGTAAGAAAAGTAGCAGAGCAAGTAGCGCGTATCGGGGAGACGTACTTTATGCCGGTGGAGGCCGCGGTTGCTGCGGGAACGATGGAGATCACGGTCAGCAAGTTCGAACTGCTGCGGGAATTAACCGCCACGCAAGGCGTGGTCGAGCGCAAGACCACAATTCCCATCCTGTCCAACTATTTATTCGAGGCCGCCGGCGACCGCCTCTCGCTCACCGCCACCGACCTCGATCTCAGCCTGCGCACTTCGTGCAGCGCCAAAGTAAAAAAGGAAGGCTCCTGCACCATCCCCGCGCGCAAGCTTCACGACTACGTGAAACTGCTCCCCGACGCCGACATCACCATCAAGCTGCTCGAAAATCACTGGGTCAGCATTCGTTGCGGCCGTTCCAACACCAAGATGGTCGGCATGGCGAAGTCGAATTTTCCGAGCCTGCCCGCGTTTCCTACCGCAGGCGCGGTCACGATTCCTGCGCAGATCCTGCGCGGCCTGATCGCGCGCACCGGCTTTGCGATCTCGAATGAAGAGTCGCGCTACACGCTCAACGGTGCCCTGATGCTGCTCAAGCCCGAATCCATCACCATGGTCGCGACCGATGGACATCGCCTCGCCCACTGTGAACGCGCTGGCGAAAAATTCGACGGCGTCTCCGGCGAGATGAAGACCCTCGTCCCCAAAAAAGCGATGGACGAACTGAAATCGCTCCTCGACTCCACCGACGCCGAGACCATCGAGTTCGCCAAAGACGACTCGACTTTATTTTTCCGCATCGGCAGCCGCCTGCTGACCTCGCGCCAGCTCACCGGACAGTTCCCCAACTTCGAAGCCGTCCTTCCCAAGGACAACAGCAAGATCGTTCCCTTGAACTCCGACGAACTCAACTCCGCGATCCTCCGCGTAGCCCAGTTCGCCGACGAACGTTCCCGCGCCGTCCGCCTGCGCCTGGAAAAAGGCGAACTCAAACTTTCCGCGAGCTCCACCGAAGCCGGCGAATCCGAAGATTCCATCGAAGCGCCCTACACCGGAGACCCGCTAACCATCGGCTTTAACGCCCAATACCTGGTCGACTTCCTCAAAGCCGCCGGCACCGCCGAAGTCCGCCTCGAACTCAAAGATCCCCAATCCGCCGGCCAATTCCGCCCCGCCGAAGGCGACGACTACAAATACCGCTACATCGTCATGCCCATGCGAATTTGAAGTATGTGTGGCGTGGGCGGGCGCTCCCGCCCGCGAAAGCCAGTAGACAAAATAAGTGTCCTTGCATCTTGAAAGCCCCCGCTCAAAGCGCCAACATATGAGGTCAGCCGCGAAGCGGCAGCCCACAGCCTGCCCTGAGCTTGTCGAAGGGGCGCAAGCCATGGGATCGCAAAAACGAATACTGCGTCAAGCCTCCGCAGGGAACGAGAGAAAAGGTACAACACCGGCTACTCATAGGGCACGCCTGAATTTCTCACAAGGATCGGAGCCCGCTGCCTCTTGACCTCCCGCTCCCCCTGCCTTACATTACCGACCACTTCACTTCCGGAGGCCCGCCGTCATGCTGAACGGATTCAAGAAATTCATCCTACGTGGAAGTGTTGTGGATATGGCTGTCGGCGTGGTCATCGGCGCGGCCTTCGCCGGTGTCGTTGCCGGCCTTACCAAAGCTTTCATCACCCCGCTTATCGCATTGATCGTCGGCAAGCCGGACTATTCGAGTCTGAAATTTGTAATCCGCGGCACCGAGTTCCCCATCGGCGATTTCGTCAACGCCGGCGTCTCCTTCATCCTGATCGCCGCGGTCGTTTACTTCTTCGTCGTCCTCCCGGTTAATGCTTTGATCGCCCGCATGAACCGCGGCGAGAAGCCGCCCGATCCGACCACCAAAAAGTGTTCCGAATGCCTCAGCGAAATTCCCATCGACGCCCGCCGCTGCGCCCACTGCACCCAACCCGTGATGGGCCGCGCCGTATAGCATCGTAGAGACGTTGCTCGCAACTTCTACGCAGATGGCAAAATTGTCGCGCTCGCAAATTCACGCAACCCAAAGGCCCTGTCATCCCGAGCGAAGTCGAGGGACCTGGTGTCCCTGTCAACGCCACCGCGAATGCCCCAGAATTCCATTACCATCTTCCTATGTCCCGCGTCCTCCTCTGCTCCATCCTGCTCACTGCGCTCACGCTCCCCGCAATTCACGCCCAAGACGCGAGCTCGTCCTCCGCTCCCAGACACACCAGGAAGGCCCCCGAATCCGCATCCACTCTCGACTCCGGCTCAGTCCTCAACGGCGTCTATCACAACAAGACTCTCGCCCTCTCCGTCAAAATTCCTACCGGGTGGGTCCTTCGCACCGAAGAAATGAACGCACGCGACGAGCAGCCATCAACCGACGCCAAGTCCGCGCAGTCCAGCGCCAAAGTCCTGCTGGCAGCCTTCTCTCGCCCCCCCGAGGCCCGCGCCGAAGATGTGAACTCCTCCATCCTCATCGCCGCCGAGCCCGTTTCCACCTACCCCGGCCTGAAACATGCCGCGCAATATTTCGGTCCGCTCACCGAAGTGGCCAAGGCCCAGGGCTTCACCGCCGATGAAGATCCCTACGAAAGTGCCGTCGGCACGAAGACCTTGGCTCGCGGAGACTTTCACAAAGATGTGGGCAGCCGCGTCATGCACCAATCCACGCTGGCCCTGCTCTCCCACGGCTGCGCCATCTCCATCACAGTAATCGCTGGTACGGAAGATGATGTCGAAGAGTTAATCGATGGGCTGACCTTCAGCCCGAGTGGGAAATGATCTCATGACTTTTTCGGTCCCGTAGGACATCCGAAAATAGCCCGCCAGTTCACTGGCGGGTAACTCGGCGCAAAAAATGCGTCCCGGTAGGGACGCCTGACACTCTCATAAGAAACGCGAAGACTCACACAGAAAAGGGAAGGGCACGACTTCAGTCGTGCCCCAGCACCGCCCGAAACATTCCGGCTTTAGCCGCTGAGGCGCCGCTGAAAACCCAAGCCGCTCCCTACTCCAGCGACTCCGGATGCAAACTCAAATCCTTCTCCCCGCGCGCCTTCTTCTCGGCATACTTCTTCATCCACGCTTCCCAACTCTTTCCCGCAGCCGTGTCCCGCCCCGAAAATGCCAGCGCCCCAATCTCCGCGTACGACACCGCAACCTTCTCGCTCGAATTCTTCGGATAAAGCCGCACGAACGACTCCTTCAACGAAGCTCCCGTCCGCCGGTCGAACAAATATCCTTCAACCTTCGACCCATCTTTGCGCGTAATCGTCACATCCCCGCGATAATCGAACGCCTTCTCCAATGCCCCGCGCAGCTCTTCTTCTCCAGCCAGATCAGGAATCCAGCCTTCCAGCCGCTCATGCGCCGTTCCCGGCGCAACTTCCAGCGCCTCCGGATTCAAAGCCTGCGCGTGCGGCCGCGCATCCGCCGCAGCATGGTCCACGTGCCCGCCCTCTTTACCGGTCATAAATTTTCTCGGGAATTTGTCATCCTGAGCGAAGTTGCCGTCCGCGAAGCGGCCGGCAACGCAGTCGAAGGATCCCTACCCACGAACCCGACGCGCGTGGCCGCCAGGAAACTAAACTCGCGTCTCCTGCATCGACTCCTCCACGCTCGAAATCTGCACCAGCGGATGCACCGCCGCCACCGGCTCGTCCAACATTCGCAACGCTTCCTCGTCGCGATACTGCGGAAACAATGTCCCCTTCACCGTCGCCACAAATCCGCCTAGCGAACTGAACGTAGCATTCACCGCCGAGGCCTCATACCCGCTGTGTACCATGCAATTCGCGCATGCCGGATTCCCGGACTCCGTCCCGTAATTGCTCCACTCGGTCGTGGCCAGCAACTCCGCGAACGTCTCCGCGTACCCGTCCTGCAACAAATAACACGGCTTCTGCCACCCGAAAATGTTGTAAGTAGGCATTCCCCACGGCGTGCAAGGATACGTCCGCTTTCCCATCAGAAATTCCAGGAACAGCGGCGACAAATTAAATTGCCAGTTCTTTTTTCGGTTCGACAATATCGCGCGGAACATCCGCCGCGTCCGTGCCCGCCCTAAAAAGTGCTTCTGGTCCGGCGCCTTGTCATACGAGTATCCGGGCGAGAGCATCATGCCCTCCACGCCCAGCTCCATCATCTCGTCAAAGAACGCCCGCACCGACTTCGGATTCGCCCCATCAAACAGCGTCGTATTCGTGGTCACCCGGAATCCGCGCTTTAGCGCCTCGCGAACCGCATCCACCGCAATGTCGTATCCGCCTTCGCGGCACACCGCCAGATCATGCTCTTCCCGCTGCCCATCCAGATGCACGCTGAAAGTCAAATATTTGCTCGGCTTGAAGAGATCGATCTTCTCATTCAACAGCAGGGCATTCGTGCACAAATAAATATATTTCTTCCGCGCCACCAGCCCCTCAATGATCTCCCCGATCTGCGGATGCATCAGCGGCTCTCCGCCTGGGATCGACACCATCGGCGCCCCGCACTCCTCCACCGCCCGGAAACACTCCTCCGGCGTCAAATCTTTCTTCAGGATGTGCGCCGGATACTGGATCTTCCCGCATCCCGCGCAAGCCAGGTTGCAGCGGAACAGCGGTTCCAGCATCAGCACCAGCGGATACTGCTTCCGCCCCGCGAGCTTTTGCCGCAGCACATAGCTCGCGACCGTCCACATTTGTGACACCGGAACTGACATGAAATCGGGAACCCCTTTGTCCGCTTATTTTATCAGGCTTCGCCCCGCCCCGCCCCAGCTGGCACCAAGGCGGCCACGGTCAAAGCCGGTAGATTGTATGTAGCTGTACCCATGTGAGTTATATGCAAGAGCCAGCTCACCCGCTCTCCTGGATTATTGAACTGACCAAGGAGCTCCGTCGAACACGGCTCGCCATGTTTTGCATGAAAGATGATTTTCTGGTTCCAAACCGTCCCGTCGGCCTCCGCAATTTTCTGCAACCTCCATCCCTCCGCCTTCCTCTAAAGTCCATGCATGCCCCCTCCAAAGGACTCTTGTCCCTCCACCCGAAACCCGATACCCTAGTTGCCGGTCACTAGTATGTTTAACGCCCACCCCAACCTAGCCGACGAAGTCAACCGCAGCATCATCCAGTCGGAAATCGAAGGCGGCGTCTACCTCGACACTCTTCCTCCCTCCACCGTCCTCCAGATCCAGACCCTGAACCATTGCTACACCGCGGTTCTTCTGGGAGGCAGCGAAGCTCTTCTCTCCGGTCATCCCGAGTTTTGTCCAAAGCCGGTTCAGGTCGCCATCGCCGGTTCGACCTGGGGAGGCTCCATGCTCAAGCTGCAATATGTCGGCCGCGGCATGCACCTCGAATTCCGTCATCCCCAATACCCCACCCCCATCATCACTTCCGCCATCCAGGAAATCCGCGACTCCCAATCTGAATTAGCGTAAGTCTCTCTGGAATGAAATCAAGTCGCTAACCGGAATTCTGGAATAACCGGAATTCTGTAATAAATCGAGTCGCTCATCGCAATGCCAGGCATCGCATCGTCATCCCTAAAAAATGCATTGTCATCCGCATAATGCATGGTCATGCGAATAATGCATGGTCATACGAATAATGCATTGTCATACGGCCGAATAATGCAAGTCATCCGAATAATGCATTGTCGTGCGGCAAAATGAATAGTCATCCCGAAAAATCCTTGTCGTGCGGCAAATGAATAGTCGTCCCGAATAATGCATTGTCGTGCGGCAATGAATAGTTGTCCCGAAAAATCCTTTGTCATCCCGAGCGAAGTCGAGGGATCTTGGGTTTGATTTTTCGCGATCAGAAGCGGCATTGACTTGGCCTCCAGCACCCACTACCATTCCGCCGGGTGCGCAGCATGTCCTTAAAGATCGACTCCCGCGAAGTTTCCCACGTCACCATCCTCGACATCCACGGCCGTCTCATCCTCGGCCCCGAAATCGGCGAACTCCGCGCCGCCGTTCGCAACCTGCTCGCCGACGGCAAAAAGAAAATCATCCTCAATCTCGCCGGCGTCGACTACCTCGACAGCTCCGGCGTGGGAGAACTCGTCAGCTCCTTCACCACCACTCGCAACGCTGGTGGCGAACTCAAGCTTCTCCACCTCACCCAGAAAGTTCGCGACGTCCTTCACGTCACCAAGCTCTACACCGTCTTCGACATCAAAGACGACGAATTCACCGCCGTAAAATCCTTCGACTACTTCTTCGCCAAATGATTTCGTGTCATTCCGAAACTTCCGCCCCATCATTCCAGAATTTCTCTTGTCATTCCGAGCGAAGCGAGGAATCTGCTTTTGCTCGTGTGGGTCCGGGTCCTCTGACCCGGACAGGCCGAGCGCAAGCTCGGCTGCTCTCTCAGCTCTCACGCCCCCGCACTTCTCCGCATCCTCTTCGCGAATCTCAGCGGTTAAAGCTTTCCCTATAACTAAGAAAGCTCCAGAACCCTTCTACACAACGCCCAACTCGTACTTCTCGAGAGTAGAATCCAGAAAAGATTTCACGGGCCCTCGCACGCAGCGGGATGGGACCGCCCAGGTCATGGATCGCCTCACAGATAGTCACGCACTACCGAAAACCACCAGGGAGTTAATCTGGACCTCCAACCATTCTTTCCGCGGCTGGACCTGCTCTCAATGCGAATGGAATTGTCCGCTGCCCACGCTGCTCAACGATCCCGAAGCCAAGACCGCTTTCGACCGCCTGGCCTCCGCGAAATTTAAGGATCATCGCTGCGCCGACCACTTCTCGCGCCTCGGTTCCGCCGATGATGCCGACAGCTTCACCCCGCGCATCCGCAAACTCGTCACCCAGGGATTCAAACCCAAAGACGCCGTAGAACTTTTCCTCCAGGAAGTCGCCCTCGAGTACCGTAACCAGCCAAAAGTCCTGGCCCAAGCCAAAGCCGACGGCGAAGACTTCCTCCGCCGCGTCCGCGCCGGCCTGATCTAGTCTTTAGTTGTCATCCTCAGACTTGTCATCCTGAGCGAAGCGAAGGATCTCTGCAGTTCTGCGGCACGACGGTCCGAAAGTGAATCGCCGCGAAGCGGCGCAAGCCGTGGCACTCGTTCCGCCGACCGAGCAGGCCCCAAAGGGGCGAAACAAATTACTCTCCTGAGAATTGCGGCCGCCGCCCTCTACTCCTCAATCCCCATCTCCCGCAAAATATAAGCGTAATCAAATGACGCTTCATGCAGCCGGTCGTATCTCCCCGACGCCCCACCATGCCCCGCCGGACTCAAATTCGTTTTCAAAATCAACGTATTATGATCCGTCCGCGTCGCCCTCATCTTCGCCACATACTTCGCCGGCTCCCAGTACATCACCTGGCTGTCATTGAACGACGTCTTCACCAGCATGTCCGGATAATTCTTCGCCTCCACATTGTCGTAAGGCGAATAAGTAATCATGTAATCGAACGCCGCTTTCTGCTTCGGATTTCCCCACTCCTCAAACTCGCCCACCGTCAACGGCAGCGTCTCATCCAACATCGTGTTCATCACATCCACAAACGGCACGCCCACCAGCGCCGCCTTGAACAGATCCGGACGCATATTCAGCACCGCTCCCATCAGCAATCCGCCCGCGCTTCGGCCCTCGATCACCAGCCGTTCCTTCGATCCATACCCATGCCCCACCAGATATTCCGCGCACGCAATGAAATCGCTGAACGTATTTTTCTTGTTCATCATGCGTCCCGCATCGTGCCACGCCTTGCCCATCTCGCCGCCGCCGCGAATGTGCGCCACCGCCACCGTCACTCCCCGGTCGACCAGGCTGAACCAGTTGGGATTAAACGACGCATCAATCGAAAATCCATACGACCCGTACCCATACAAGTACAGCCCCTCGTTCCCGTCCAGCTTCGCATCCTTGCGATGCACCACTGAAATTGGAATCTTCACTCCGTCCGCTGCCGGCGCATAGATCTGCTCCACCACATATTTCGTCCGGTCGTATCCGCCCGGCACTTCCTTCTGCTTCAACAGCGTCGACGTCCCTTTCTCCATGTCATACTCAAACACCGAAGGCGGCGTGATCGGCGACTCGTACGCATACCGGAACTCCGCCGTGTCATACACCCGATTCACATACCCGCGACTCGTATAAGCCGGCTCTGGAAACTCGATCCGATGCGATGCCCCGCTCCGCAAATCCGTCACCTGAATCTGCGGCAGCCCATGTTCGCGCTCCATCAGCACATAAAAATTCTTGAATATCTCCAAATGGTTCAACATCACATTCGGATCCTGCGCCACCACTTCCGTCCAATTCTTTTTCTCCGGATCCCCCACCGGCGCCTTCACCAGCCGGAAATTTCTCCCCGTATCGTTCACCCGAATATAAAAATATTCCCCATTGTGGTCGGGATAGTACTGCACATCCTGCTTCCTCGGCTCCACCAGCTTGAACTCCGCCATCGGCTGATCCGCCGAAATGTACCGCGCCTCGCTCGTCGTGTGGCTCGCGCAAAATAAAAAGATATAAGCGTCACTCCGCGTCTTCCCCGCATACACATCGAAGCGCTCGTCTTTCTCCTCATACACTAGTGCATCCGCCCCCGTCGTTCCCACCGTATGCCGGTAGAGCCTGTACTGCCGCTTCGACACCGCATCTTCCTGCGTATAAAAAATCGTCTTGTTATCGTTCGCCCACACGACCGATCCCACCCGCTCGGCGTGATCCACCAGCGTCTTCCCCGTCCGCAGATCCTTCACCGCCACTTGGTACTGCCGGAACCCCGTGTTGTCGTACGAATACGCCAGTAGACTCCCATCCGGACTCACTGCATATTCATTCACTGACATGAATGGCAGCCCTGTGGCCATTTCATTCACGTCGAGCACCACTTCCTCCGCCGCCTCCATGCTCCCCTTCCGCCGGCAGCGAATTCCGTACTGCTTCCCCGCCTCCGTCCGCGTGTAATAAAAATAGTCCCCCTCGCGGTACGGCACCTCCACATCCGTCTCCTTAATCCTCCCCAGCATCTCGCCATACAACTTTTTCTGGAACGCCTCGGTCGGCTTCATCACCGCATCGGTATATGCGTTCTCCGCCTCCAGATATGCCCGTACTTCCGGATTCGGCTTATCCCGCAGCCAGAAATAGTTGTCCTCCATCCGGTGCCCGTTCACTTCCGTCACGTGCGGAACTTTCTTCGCCACCGGCGGCGCCGGCAACTTCCCCGCATCCGCCCCCGTTAGCCCGATCACCGATCCCACCACCAGCCCGCCAACCTGTACCTGTCGCATAATTCTCAGATTCATATTCCCCCCTCACCAGTGCGAATTAATATTTTGCTTGCCAAGGATACCTATTTCCCCAGCCCGATTGCCCTGTGCCGGGTGCCCCATTTCTCGCGTCTTTAGCGAGAAGTGGGGCTTTCCAAACTGTCTCTCATAATCCCGCTCCAGAGTAGTAAGTTCTACACAATTTCCAGTATTGGCCGCAGCCTACTATGTTTGGCATCCTACCCACCGGCGATGTCCTCCGAAGAGTACATTAAAGACCTTTGTGCCCGCGCGATCTCCGCAGAGGGCGATGACTTTGTCGCCGTCACCAAAGAACTCCAGGTCGCCCTCAAGACTCATATCGACAGCCTCCGCGCCCTGGTCCGCGCCTCGCTCCTGCCCCCGCCAACCCCGCCCACGGATCTCCCGCCTACCTAACCGCTACGCACGCCCGGGTGCCAGGTGCCCCGATTTCTCGCCGGGTGCCGGGTGCCCCATTTCTCGCGCCCTTTGCGAGAAGTGGGGTCTTGCGAAATAGCAGCCTCCCCTTTTTCCCCCAGACGAAAATCCGCTATATTTCCTCTAATATGTCCTTCACCCCCGACCGCCGCACATTCCTCAAAACCGCCGGAGCCGCCGCCGCCTCTCTCCTCGCCCCTCCGCGCTTCCTCGCCCAGACCGATGCCGATTACACCCTCACTATCGCCACCAAGCCCCTAGAGATCGCGCCCAAGCGCATTCTATCCGTCACCACTTACAACGGCCAATTCCCCGGCCCGCTGCTTCGCCTCAAAGAAGGTCAGCCCGTCACCATTGACGTCCACAACGAGACCGACATCCCCGAGCAACTCCACTGGCACGGCCAGTTCGTCTCCCCCGACGTCGACGGCGCCGCCGAAGAGGGCACTCCCTTCGTTCCGCCGCACGGCTCGCGCAGAATTTCTTTTACTCCCAAGCCCGCCGGATTCCGTTTCTATCACACTCACGTCCGCGCCGGATCCAATCTCGATCTCGGCCAATACGGAGGTCTCGTCGGCCCCGTTTACATCGATCCCGCACAGCATCCCGGCAACTACGATCGCGAAGTCTTTCTCACGCTCAAAGAATTCCAGCCCACACTCAGCCGCGGCGGCGACATGCCGCAGCATTTCCTCTCCCCCGCGCAGCCCGTCCCCGAACTTAAAGATTCCGGCGAGAGCAAAATGAAAGCCTCGCTCGCCAGCGGCCTGCCTCACGGATTCGAAGTCGACTATGATTCCTTCACTATCAACGGACGTATGCTCGGCCACGGCGAACCCGTCCGCGTAAAATCCGGCGAGCGCGTTCTGTTCCACGTCCTCAACGCTAGCGCCACCGAGATCCGCAGCCTCGCCCTTCCCGGCCACACCTTCACCGTCATCGCCATGGACGGCAACCCGCTCCCCAAGCCCGTCCGCGTTCCAGTTCTCTGGCTTGGAACCGCCGAGCGCCTCTCCGCCATCGTCGAGATGAACCATCCCGGCGTCTGGATCATGGGCGACCTCGACGACGACGATCGCCATCACGGCATGGGCATCGTCGTCGAATACGCCGGCAACAAGGCCAAGCCTCAGTGGCTCCCTCCCGCGCCCTTCAAATGGAATTACACTCACTTCGGAAATTCTCCTGCCAGCGCGAACGCCGCCGCCCCAGACGAAACTTTCACCATGCTCTTCGAAAAACAAAATGCCGCTCTCGAAGACTTCAATCGGTGGACCATCAACGGCGCCGCCTATCCCCTCAATCAAATGATGGCCGACCCCGCCTTCCATCTCCGCGAAGGCAAGCGCTACCGCATCCGCATGCGAAACGCCAGCGACGACATCCACCCCATCCACCTCCACCGCCACACTTTCGAGCTCACAAAATACGCCGGCCAGCCAACTTCGGGAGTGATGAAAGACGTAGTCATGGTTGGCGGCTACCAGGAAGTAGAAATCGACTTCGAAGCCAACAACCCGGGCCTGACGTTATTCCACTGCCACCAGCAACTCCACATGGACTACGGATTCATGACCCTCTTCACCTACGCCTGAAGGTGCGGGTCATCGACCGCGCCCGTCAGTCTTACCTGCGCTCTTCGTGCAAGTACTCGTCGCCGATCCCGGTGCGACGGCCCACCCTGAGCGGAGGTGCGACTTGCTTTGTAATCCTGAGCAGGTGCGGCCTGCTTTGTCATCCTGAGCGAAGTGGGTGCGACCGCGAAGCGGCGCATCCACGCAGTCGAAGGATCCCTTTCACCACGAATCGCCGAACCGAACCGCCCACGAATCGACAGAACTGAAGCGCCCGCTTCGGACCCGGCGCGGTCTTGTGGAAGGGCCCGACTTCAGTCGGGCCGTAAAAGCCGCACCCCCAGCGCGGCTTTAGCCGCTGTGGGCCAATCCCGCCTCGCAAAAGCCGCGAAGCGGCGAAAGAATGGAGCCCACAGCGAAAGCCGGGGGTACGGGAAGGGCATATGCGATCAAGCTCCTGAAGGGGCGAAAGAGAGACCCGCGCAACTGCGAATCGTACCCCTAACCATGGCTATAAACGCCATCGTCGATCCACTCGCGCCCCAAATCGCAACGGATTATCGGATCGGCATCGGTGAAAACTGCCCGCACACTCCACCTAATAACTACCCAGATACGCCCAAACAAAAAGGCGGCCGCCAGGCCGCCCCAACCGATTCAGGCTAGGAGCTAGAAGCTAGGAGCTAGAAGCTTTCCTCCCCCTCAACATCTCCACCACCCGGTCATAATCATCCACCGTCGAATACTCAATCACAATCTTCCCTTTTCCCTTCCGGTCGCGAATCCTCACTCGCACTCCCAGCATGCGCTCCAAATCCAACTGAGCCGCCCGCACATTCGGATCCACCCACCGCGCCCCGCTGCTTTTCCTGGGCTCCTGTCCCGGCATCCCGGGAATCGGATCGAGCAGCCCGTTCATCCGCAGCACCAGCATCTCCACCTGCTCCAGCGTCAGGCCCTTCTTCACCGCGTAAATCGCGGCTTCCGCGATCTTGTCGTCGCCATTCAGCTTCAACAGTTCCTTGGCCTGCGCGAAGTTGATCTTTTTCTCAGCCAGCAGT
The DNA here is from genome assembly GCA_036269595.1 of Candidatus Sulfotelmatobacter sp. Taxonomy (GTDB): domain Bacteria; phylum Acidobacteriota; class Terriglobia; order Terriglobales; family Acidobacteriaceae; genus Sulfotelmatobacter. The sequence goes on along the minus strand of DATBEI010000177.1, from coordinate 21,817 downwards.
TGCATCACATCGCGAGGCAGCTTAAGCAGCCGCATGTAATTCGTCACTGACGCACGCGACAAACCCACCCGCTCTCCAATTTGCTGCTGCGTTAACGAAAACCTGGTGCTCAACACCCTGAACGCCTCCGCCTGTTCCAGCGCGCTCAAATCCTCGCGCTGCAGGTTCTCGACGATCGTCATCTCCGCCGCCTGCTGCAGCGACACCCGCCGCACCATCGCCGGAATGTGCGTCTTTCCCGCCTTCTTCGAGGCATGCAGCCGCCGCTCGCCCAGGATTAAGACATAGCGCCCGTCGTCCTCGTCCGAAGGACGCACCATGATCGGCTGCACCACTCCATTCGCCTTGATCGAGTCCGACAACTCCTCCAGCTTCTCGTCGTCCTCCACATACCGCGTCTGAAACGGATTCTTATCGATGTCCGCGATCGCCAGGTTCACCACCAGATTCGCCGGCATCCGCGACTCCGCCTGCGCATAAATGGTGATGGTCTCGTCCCGCGCCGCTGTGGTGGAGGTCGGCTCAGCCGCATCCGCCGCACTGAATGTGGAAACAGCGGCCATCGCCGGGGCATTGAATATGGGGACAGCCGCCCCCGGCTGTTCAGCCGAGCGCAACTCGGTTTCTGAAGCAGCAGCGTATGGCACAGGAACGTGTGGCGCAGGCACGTGTGGCGCGGGCACTCCTGCCCGCGACTCTTCCTCCATTGTCCCCTCCACCACCGCCCGAATCGTCCCCGGCACCGCCTCCCCGCGAATTGGATTTCCGCCCGAAGCAGTCTTGTCATTCCGAACGGAGTCCTTGTCATTCCGAACGGAGTGAGGAATCTGCTGTTTATCGGCAGGACCACCGGTCCCACCCGTCACCACCCGCGGCCCCGGCAGCAACGACGCCAGCCCCCGCCCCAAAGCCCGCCGTTTCTCCACCTTCTCTTTGTCTCCCGCTCTCCCCGCCAAATTCTCCGCCGCCGAAGTAGTCATCTGAATGTTTCCCTCAATTTGCTTTCTCAAACGCCTTGTCATCCTGAGCGAAGTGGATGCGTCGCGAAGCAGCGCGCCCACGCAGTCGAAGGATCCCTACCGCCCTACCGCCGATTCGTCCACGCCCGTCGAAAGCCGTCCTCACCGAGCACTCGTCGCATCAGCACCGCCAAGAGGTGTTCACGCAAGATGTTTAAACCGTGCCGTGCGGCTACGCCGTTTACACCAGGCTCCGAGGCATCGATACCCAGCGCCGGAGGCGCTTCCGAAAATAGCCCGGCGTTTCAACGCCGGGACAGGCCACGAACAACAAACCCCGTCCCGAAGGGACGGCTGAAACGACCCAAAATTCGCGCCCGATCAAATATCGACGACCGTAAATATATATATCGACGTACATCAATACACAAATCAGGCTGTCTTGTCCATCTCTGCGGCCGCCTCCGGCATCTCCTCCACGGCCGGGGACTCCGTACCCAGAGCCTGATCCCCTGCGGCGACTGCCGGTTCCGCGCTAATAGCGGAAGGCTGAGCGTAGCCCGCCTGCCTCTCGATAATCTCCTTCGCCAACCGTATGTAACTCTCCGCGCCCTTCGAGCGCGGGTCGTAAACTAGCGCTGCCTTCCCATGGCTCGGCGCCTCCGCCAGCCGTATGTTTCGCGGCACAGTCGTGCGGAATAGCTTCTCGCCAAAATAGTTCTTCAGCTCGCTCATCACCTGCTGCGCCAGGTTGGTGCGGTCATCGAACATGGTCAGCACCACGCCCTCGATTGCGAGCTCAGGATTTAGCCCCGCGCGGATGCGCTCGATGGTGTCGAGCAACTCGCTCACACCTTCCAGCGCAAAGTACTCGCCTTGCATAGGAATGAGCACCGCGTCGGCCGCGACCAAAGCGTTCAGCGTTAGCAGATCGAGCGCAGGAGGACAGTCGAGCACCACAAACTGGAACCGATCGCGCAGTGGCGCAAGCGCTTCGCGCATGCGAAACTCGCGTCCCTCTGCGTCCACCAGTTCCAGGTTGGCGCCGATCAAATTTTTGTGCGCAGGAATCAGCCACAGCTGCTCAAGCTCAGTGGCGAGCAGAGCCTCCTCAGCCGAGGCGTCCTTCATTAGAAGATGGTAGGAGTTGACGCGGTCAGGATCCTTGGCGAACCCCAGGCCGCTGGTCGCATTCGATTGTGGATCGCAATCCACGAGCAGTGTGTTTACTTCAGCGGCTGCAAATGACGCAGCCAAGTTGATGGCGGTCGTAGTCTTTCCGACGCCACCCTTCTGGTTGGCAACAGCGATCACGCGTCCCATTCGATTGTCAGGAGAAGCAGAGCTGTGGGCAGCATAGTCTGCTTTTCACGTACATGCAACGAGATTAGCTGTGAATGATCGCGAATTTGTGTGCAAAACGCGCCCAATGTTCCTTAAAGAACATGATTCGTCTCTTTGACGATTAATGTTCCTTCAAGAACATTTCGTCTGAGTTGAAAGTGAATAGATAGAATCTTGCATTATGTTCCTGTAAGAACATTCGCACTAACAAGTGTCACTGCGAATTTAAAGACGGGTCGATTCTGCCCAAGCCTTGGGACTGAAGGCTTGTCAAGCAATCTCTGGTCGAGGTTATGGAATCTCTGGACGGTTCGCACGGGGAGAGGGATGAAATATCTTGCTGAATGTTCCTGGAGGAACATTGTGCTTCTTCGGATTTGGAGATGACAAGCTTAGGAGAACCCTCAACTTTTCAGCGGAAAGAATGAATTCGCCTTTAGAGAATTGCAGATATGTTCCTGAAGGAACACTGTGGAAAACTCTTCGATCCATGACATCGAGGTGATCCAATTGCATGCCTATATCGATGCTATTTACCACTTCATCCTGCGTTTGCGCGGCTTTTGTACATGCGCTCACCACAACTTATCGCCATTATAGGGTTATTGTCCCACGGTTTACTATCTGTATACCTATGTGATAAGAAGTAATGCGACCGCGAGTGTCGTGAAACACTAAGCTATCGTTTAGCGGCAGCAATTCTTGAATTCTCGCTCGCAACCGTGGTATTAGTCCCACTTCTGCTTTAGAATGGTTCGCAATTGCATAGAATAGGCACATAAGCTCGCAACTTGGGCCACTTGTTGGTTGTTGTGGTTCGCGACCTTTTCACGATCACACAGCAGAAAGAAGAATTCTCGAAGTGGAATTTGGGATCGGGATGGGGTCGAGCCACGTGAGATTGGGCAGAATGCGACGAGCTTGGATTGCTTGGGAAACGCCGATCAGCAGGGCCAGGCGGCCGGAGGGTGCAAGGAGGCTGGCGGCTGTTGGCAGGATGGACTCGAAGCGCTCGACGGCGCGGAGGGAGATGACTTGAAACTGGCTTCGGGCAAGGGTTTCGGCGCGGACGTTTTGTATATTGACATCCGTCAATGTAAGAGCGCGGGTGATTTCGCGCAGGAAGGTTGCTTTTTTCTGATTGGACTCGACGAGAGTAAGGGAGACGTGCGGCGCCCAGAGTTTAATTGGAAGGCCAGGGAATCCGGCTCCTGAACCGAGATCGGCTACAGCAGGGGCGTGGGGCGCGCCCGAAGAGCGCGTGGAGGCTTGCTTGGACGTGAGTTTGGCGGTCGCCCCAGCAGGAGCATTCGGCGGAAATAAGAAGCGGGCGGTGAACAGACTTTCGCCAAAGTGGCGAGTGACTATTTCTTCGTGATCGCGGATGGCAGTCAGGTTGATGCGTGCATTCCAGCGAACGAGTATATCGATATAGGTCGATATACGATCGAGCTGGGCGGAAGAGAGCTGGGCAGAAGCTAGCGAGCCTGGAATTGGGGCACGGAGAAAAGGGCTCAGTAGTTCGGCGATGCGGTCGCGGTTCATGTGGATGAGTCCCGATTGTAGGATCGGTTGTTCTGATAGAGAAGGTTTTGTTGCGAGATTTCAAAGCCGCCTGACGAATGCGTCCGCGGCTAGGTGGTCGAGCAATTTGCGGTAGGAGAGCGTAGGGCAGATAATGGGCTTACAGCCTTATTGAAAGCGGTAAATCAGGAAACGCGGTCTGGGGAATTAGCATCCAAAACAGCTATGAAGGCTCCGAAGGGCGCAATCTTCGATGAGAAATACCGGGTGGTGTCGGTGGAGAGCCAGCGCCTGACCATTCGGGGAGTACGCAGTGGGAAAGTGCTGACTATCGTAAATCCCGACCCCAATACTCCCCTTACGCCCGCGGAATATCCACCCGGCAAGCTCATTAAGCTAAGCGATCCGTCCACTGCGCCGGCGAATTAGGTTCCTCGTCATCTTTTTTCCTTATGACAGAGTCAAGATCCAAACCTTGGCGGACGAATGCGTCCGCCGCTACGTGATACGTGGGGGGCTTGACTTCGCTTTCGCCGAGGACTCCTTCGCTGAAGCAGGCTGAGGCGACTTTTGCTACGTGCGCATTTTCCGAGAGGGCCGGTATTTCTCCTCGTCATTCTTTCTTAGGACAGAGTCAAGGTCAAAACCCTGGCGGACGAATGCGTCCGCCGCTACGTGATACGTGTTGGGCACCTTCGCCGAAGCATCTTCCTAAAGGGTGGGTACGAGGGTAACAAGAAAACGGCCAGCGCTGAATATACGATTCGACCTGAATCCTGCTGGAGGCGTTCATGTCGAAGTTTGGTGTACGTTATCTCCATCTGCTGTTCTTCGTTTTCGTTTTTTCTAGATTTTCTCTCAACTGCGCAGCGCAGAATTCTCTAAAGCCGTTGCGGGCCAGTGAAGTAATGGCGCTGGAGGCGGGCGGTGCACTGCAGGAGAATGTTGCGTATCAGGTTGGCAATCGCGGACTGAATTTCCTTCCGGATGATGAGTTTCTGGCGCAACTAAGAACAGCCGGCGCGGACGAACGCGTGGTGGCCGCGGTGAAAGCGGCCAGGGTATCGGGAGATGCGAAGCCGGACAAGGAAGTGCTTCAAGAGATCAGCCGCGCGGGGTCGTTTATCAGGGACAAACATTATTATCAGGCGGCGATGGAGCTGAGCAAGGCATTGAAAACCAGCTTCGCGGGACCTGAGACCGGGTTTGTGATGGGCCAGGTACTGCAGCGGCAACTTGCATTCCAGCAGGCGGCGTCGGTGTATGCGGAGGTGCTGCGGGAAGATCCAAATTTTCCCGAGGCACACACCAAAGCGAGCTTTGTCCTGTACAAACTTGCCGATCCAGAGGATGCACTAAGCGAGGCGAAGGCAGCGATTGCGGAGAATCCGGGAAATGCGGAGGCCCACAAGAACGCTGGTCTGGCACTGGATAGCGAACAGAAGTTCGACGCTGGGATTGCGGAGTACAGGCAAGCATTGCGGATCAAGCCGGACTTTGTGACGGCGCATGTTGATTTGGGCGTACTGCTGCAGAACATGCGCGCTTATGACGACGCAATCGTGGAATACAAGAAAGCCCTGGCGTTGGATCCGACCCAGGTCGATGCGCACACCAACCTTGGTGTGATCTACAAAGAAGCTGAGGGAAGGATCAGCGACGCGGTAATTGAGTTTCGCGAAGCCAAACGCCTGGATCCGAACAACCCGATGACCCGGCAGAATTTGGGATCCGCATTGATGCAGGTATCGCCGGGAGAAGCGGTGAGAGAGTTGCGCGAATTGGAGACGATGTTTCCGAACTTCGAGATGTGCCACCTGTGCCTAGCCCATGGGTTGGAGTCGATGGGCGACAAAGCAGGAGCGGAAGCGGAATACATGAAAGCTTCCGCGCTTGATCCGTCTGACGCGGAAACCCATAGGGGCCTGGGAAAGATGCGAGAGAAGGAAAAGAACTACGAAGCAGCGCTGGAGGAATTTCAGATAGCGGAGAGGCTCGCACCGGATGAGGGAGCCATTCATGGGGATATCGGCAGAGTTTTGCTGGCCAAGAAGGATGTTGCGGGAGCTCTTGCGGAACTGAAGCAGGCGGAAGTCTTGTCGCCGAGTGCATGGGATATCCACGAGTTATACGGGCAGGCGTTCGTAGCCAACGGCCAAACCGATCAGGCGATCAGCGAATTCAAGGAGGCGATTGCGCTGGATCCGACGCTGGCGCAGGTGATGGATGAACTGGCTGCAGCGCTGGAAAAGAAAGGCGATTGGGTTGGGGCGCTGGAGCAATATCGCAAATCCGCGCTGAGCGACTCAGACCGGCTGAGTAAGGTGCAGACGGGACAGTCGGTGTGGATGTATCAACCCGACCCACAGCAGGTCTACACGGAAGCGAAGGCGCGATTTGCCGATCACGAGGCTGCTTTGAGAGCGGCGGGAAAAGCGGCGGAAGCAGCGGAACTGGCAAAGCGCGTCGATATGCTGGATACGGCGGACGGGACGCTGGAAAAAGTGCAGGCAGCCATACAGAGCGGCAAGCAGGCAATGCAGGAGCGGCGCATCGACGATGCGGAGAAGTCGTTCAAGAAAGCTGTGGAGCTGGCGGAGCACTTGCCGCCGGGGAATGAGAATTTAATTGTTGCACTGGGAATGCTAGGAAACGCCTACGGCATGCGTCAGGATTATAGCGATGCGGACGCGGCGTTTCACCGAGAGCTGGCGGTGATCGAGAAGACGTTTGGGGCAGCTTCTCCTCGGACGACCGATCCGTTGCGGTTTTTGGGAATGATGGCAACGGGGACCGGGCACTTTACGGAGGGGGAAGGTTATTTCCAGAGAGCGCTAGACGTCAATTTGAAAGCCTATGGTGAACATAGCATGCAGACTTCGGAAAGCCTGCGAATGATGGCGGGGCTGTTCATGGCGCAGAAGGAATGGGACAAGGCTGAGCCGTATCTGGTACGCGCAGTGAAAAACATGGAACCAGCGGCCGGGCCAGAGACTTACGACGTGCTGGTTCCGCTCTATGGGCTGTGCGATCTTTATGACCGCTGGGGCAAGGCAGAGAAGTCGCAGCCCTGTTGGCACCGAGTGACGGGAATTGTGGAGAAAATGGCGGGCGAAAGTAGTCCGGATATGTCGGCGTCACTGACGAATGAGGCGAACGCGCTGCGGAAGTTGGGGCGCAAGGACGAGGCGGAAGTACTGGAAGAGCGGTTGCGCAGGATTCATCGGGCGGCGCAGACGAATTAGTGGAAAGGTAGATCAAAACCTGGGCGGACGAATGCGTCCGCCGCTACGTGGATCCTTCTAGCTACTGGGTCGTGGATATGGCACTTGGCTTCGACTTCGCTCGGCAGGCTCTGTCGCATACAGCGCCACAAGATGGGGCATCCTTCTTCTACTAACTTTGCAGCTGTCCTTCCGTGACTGAGAGGTAGACCTGGTGGACAATCCTGTATATTCAGTTTGTACTGAAAGGACAGAGATGGCGGAACTGACGGGAGTGCAGAAGCAGTACATCCTTCACTGGGGGGAGATGGGGACGCGGTGGGGGATCAACCGGACGGTGGCGCAGATTCACGCGCTGCTGTATTTGTCGCCGAAAGCGTTGCCGGCGGAGGAAATTGCGGAGACTTTGAGCGTGGCGCGGTCGAACGTGAGCACTTCGATCCGGGAGTTGGAGACGTGGGGGATCGTGCGCGCGGTGCACGTGCTGGGAGACCGGCGGGAACATTATGAGTCGATGAAAGACGTGTGGGAGATGTTCCGGTTGGTGATCGAGCAGAGGAAGCGGCGGGAAATCGATCCGACGCGGGAGATGCTGCGGCGGTGCCTAGCGGATGTGGATCCGAAAGAAGCGGGAGCGGATTATACGCGGGAGCGGCTGGGGGCGATGGCCGGTTTTTTTGAGGCGGTGACGGAGTTGCACGATCAGATGAAGCAATTGCCTACCGGAACGGTGAGGAAACTGTTGCGCATGGGAACGAAGATGCGGAAGAAGGCGCGGAGAGATTAGGTTCTCAGTTTTCGCTTCGCTGTTCTCGTCTTAAGTTTTCTTCATGAGTGCTGGACTTAGGATCAAAATCTCTAACCGCAAGCGCAGATAAAAGTGGGCGGGGTAGATCAAAACCTTGGCGGACGAATGCGTCCGCCGCTACGTGGGCTGTCTTTGCGTCTGAGGAAGCTTGTACACTAACTTCAATCCACGGCGAGGAATTCGGAGAACAGCCCGCAGTAGTCATGATGCAGGATAAGTCTCAGCCTAACGAACCAGCGGACGGCGGCGCTTCCTCGACGCCGCTTCCTTCGGCGAGTTCACCAAGATCGTCCGCAACCAGCAACGCCGCTGCGAAGGAATCAGTTTCGCAGACGCTGTCTGCTTCGCAGAATCAATCTTCTTCCGAGAATCCGTTTTCTTACCCGGGTGACGGCGAAAGCGGCGTCAATAAGGAACTACGGCGGCTGAATCGCGCGCTGCGGACGTTAAGCGGATGCAACCAGGCGCTGGCGCGAGCGGGAAGCGAACCGGAATTGCTGGGGCAAATCTGCGAGATCATTGTGAGCGTAGGGGGATACCGGATGGCCTTCATTGGCTATGCGGAGGTTGACGAGCAGCGAAGCGTGAAGCCCATGGCGCAGGCGGGAAACGGCGAGGAATATCTGACCCGGATTGCGCTGCAGTGGTCGGACACGGAGGCGGGGCGCGGGCCGGTGGGCACAGCGATCCGGGAGAATCGAATTTGCCTGGTAGCAGATACGGCGAGCGATGCGATGTTTGCACCATGGCGGGAGGCCGCGATGGAGCGGGGATATGCGGCGGTGATTGCATTGCCGCTGCGATCGGCGGGAGCGGCGTTGGGCGTGCTGGCAATTTATTCGGAGCAGGCGGGTTCGTTTGAAGCCTCGGAGCAGGAACTGCTCACCGAGATGGCGAACAATCTTTCGTATGGCATTACGGCGATTCGGTCGCGCGAGGAAGGGAAGCGGGCGACTGCGGCGCTGCGGGACGCGGAAGAAAAATACCGGCAACTGGTGGAGCAGGTTCCGGCGATCTCGTATGTGGCCGAGGCTGGAGCGCAAGGACGCTTTCTTTATGTGAGCCCGCAGGTGAGCACGATTTTGGGATACCGTCCGGAAGATTGCATGCTGGATCCGTGGTTCTGGTGGAATCACCTGAACCCGGAGGATCATCCGACGGCGCAGTTGGAGGATAGTTGGGAGGAAGGACATCCGTTCCGGGTGGAATACCGGATGCGGGCGCAAGATGGGCGAGAGGTGTGGTTGCGGGACGAAGCGGTGATTGTGCGCGATCCGCATAGCGGGAAGCGGCTGACGCGCGGTTTGCTGATCGAGATTACCGAGCGCAAACGAGCGGACGAGGCGCTGCGGCGGAGCGAGGAAAATTACCGGCTGTTTGTGGCGCAAAGTTCGGAGGGAATTTTCCGACTGGATCTGGACGAGCCGGTGTCGATTGAGTTGGCAGAGGAGGAACTGGCGCGGCATATCGTGGAGCATTCGCGTATGGCGGAATGCAACGACGCCATGGCGCAGATGTACGGGTTGAGTTCGCCCGCGGAACTGCTGGGAAAACGGCTGTCGGAGTTACTTCCCGAGGAAGCGGGCGGGGCGAAGCTTACGCGGGAATATGTGCGCAATGGATTCCGGCTGCTGGAGCGGGAACGGCGCGAAATGGATGTGCACCGCAATCCCAAGATTTTTCTGAACAGTATGTTCGGCGTCGTGGAACGGGGGAGGCTACTGCGGACCTGGGGGATCCAGCGGGACATAACGGAACGGCTGAAGGCGGAAGAAGCGCGGCAGACAGCCGAAGAGGCGCTACGCGAAAGTGAAGAGCGGTACCGGGCGTTTGTGGGGCAGAGCTCCGAGGGAATTTTTCGCATGGAGTACAATCCGCCGGTGCCATGCGGTCTGCCGGTTGCTGAACAGCTGGCGTTGGGCCGGAAGAACGGGGTTCTGGCGGAATGCAATGACGCGCTGGCGCGGATGTATGGCAGGGGATCTGCGGCGGAATTGATGGGTAAGCCGTTGGCGGAATTTCTGGTGCTGAACGATCCTGGGACGCGGAAGTTTATGGAAAAGTTTATCCGCGACGGCTACCGCACGACCGACCAGGAGTCGTATGAAATGGATTCGCGCGGACAGAAGAAAATCTTCCGCAACACCATGAGCGGGACGGTGGTGGACGGGTATTGGGTGAGGACCTGGGGCATCACGCGAGATGTGACGGAGCGGGTGCATCTGGAGGAGCAACTTAGAAACGCGCAGCAAATGGAGGCGATTGGGCGGCTGGCGGGAGGAGTGGCGCACGACTTCAACAACATTCTGAGCGTGATTATGGGGCACGGCGAGCTGCTGCTGGCGGTCTCGGCTGGAGACGAGCGAGCGCGCAACGGGTTGCAGCAAATTCGACGGGCGGCAGACCGGGCTGCGTCGCTGACGCAACAATTGCTGGCGTTCGGGCGGAAGCAAGTGCTGCAGCCGCGAGTGCTGGATTTGAATGACGTGGTGGCGGACGTGCAAAAGATGCTCTCGCGGGTGATTGGGGAAGATATTGAGTTGGTTGCGAGTTTGCATCCTTCGCTGCAGGCAGTGAAGGCGGATCCGGGACAGGTGGAGCAGGTGCTGATGAATCTGGCCATCAACGCGCGAGACGCAATGCCGCAGGGCGGCAAGCTGAGGATGGAAACGTCGAACATTGAAGTGACTGCGGAGCAGGCGCGCGACCTGGATCTGGCGGCGGGACGGTATGTGATGTTGCGCGTGGAGGACTCCGGTGAAGGGATGGATGCCGAAACGCTGGCGCACATTTTCGAGCCTTTTTTTACGACCAAGCCGAGGGGCAAGGGGACTGGTCTTGGGTTGGCGATGGTGTACGGGATCGTGAAGCAGAGCGGAGGAAGCATCCATGTGAAGAGCGGGGTGGGAGAAGGAACGGTGTTTCGCATTTACTTTCCGGCAGCCGAAGGAAACAGGCCACAGCGAGAAGAAGTTGCGACGAATGGAAAAGCTCCGCGAGGAACTGAGACGATCCTGGTTGCGGAAGACGAGCCGGACTTGCGAGAAGTGACGCGCATTTTTCTGGAGGGATACGGGTACCGAGTGTTAGAGGCGGCGAGCGCGGAGCAGGCGATTCAGACTGCGGAGAATTTTCGTGAGGGCATCGATTTGCTGCTGACCGACGTAATTATGCCGGGGATGAGCGGCAGCCAGTTGGCGGAAGAAATTTTGAGCAAGCGTCCGCAGACGCGGATTGTTTACATGACGGGTTATACCGACGACATGGTCGTGCAATACAAAGTGCTGGAGCCGGGCGTGCAACTGCTCCAGAAACCTTTTACGAAAGTCGACCTGGCGTTGAAGGTGCGGGCTACGCTGGATGGGAAAGGTTAAAATCTCAAAACCTTGAAGCACAGAGGACACAACGTTTCACGGAGGAAGAGGGATCGAGCTTATGAGTGAGGAGCATCGCGGTGGGACTGAAAGGATCTGGGTGACGCTGCGGGGATTGCCGTTGACGATCTGGCTGGAGTGGCCATTTCACCAGTCGACGTCGGGCGCGGATTTCTGGGTGCTGCATGGGGACATCCGGCTGGAAGGTTCGGGAGGGCTGCACGCGGCGGTGGCGGTGAATCTTTCGCAGACGGTGCGCGAGGTGCTGCCGTCGCTGGAAGCGAAGGACGCGGAAGCGCCGGTGATCAACGCGCTGCGCAAGGAAGTGGACCGGCGGCAGATTGAGTTTGTGAAGTCGGGGAAATTGTTGCCGGTGCCGTTCTCGAGCCGGCATTACGATTTCAAGCGGCAGCAGTGGATATTCGGGAAGGCGAGCGACGATGTGATGGCGGAATTTATTGAGCGGAAAGTGTATTGGGAGACAAAACTGGCAAAATCCCCACTTCTCGCAGAAGGCGCGAGAAATGGGGCACCCGTGCGGGTGTGGATTGGGGATCCGGCGGAGGCGCAGTATTTGCAGACTACTCCGGCACATTTGATCGAGATTGCGGCGCGGTTGGTTGCGGCGCAAGGGATGTTGCGGATCGAGGGGGAATGGGCGGTGGCGACACAGGGGTTGTTGGGACAGGCGCAACGATTCGAGAGCGCGCGGCGGGAGGCAGTGGAGGACTTGGAGAAGAAGCACGCGTTTGAGCGAGGGTAAGAGAGTTGCGAGTTACGCGCGCAGGACGAGAGAGGCGAAGGCGGCGGAGAGTTCGCCTCAGGGACTGAAGCCCGCATGTTTGGGGGCTTTTATGGCACGGCTGAAGTCGTGCCCTTCCACAACTTCCATCCCGCACGAAATGAAGTCACGTGACCTTCCACAACTTCCATCCCGCACGAAATGAAGTTGTGCCTTTTCACAACTTCCACCTCACACGATTGAAGTCGTGCGCTTCCACAATATCAACGCTGCACGAACTAAAGTCGTGCCGTGCCTGCTTCGACACACATTTTCATTGGCGATAACGTTGCCCGGCTGCATCCAATATATTTCCCTGGGTAGCGGGGAGAAGTGTCGATGCCCGCTGATGAATTAGTTGTGCGAGATATTTGGCGGGGAGGCGTGCTTGCGGGTTGGGACGGCGGGATACCGGCGAGGCGGGAGTCGTCGGATTGTTTTGCTGCTTGGTTGTTTGACGCTCGTGGGCCTGGGCGCATTCGCGCAGAGCGAAGCGCAACAGCCTTCATCGCCGCCCGCGCCAGCGTCAGGGAATTCTCAGCCGCAAGCAGCCCCACAGGAGCAAACCCCAGCTTCGCCGCCCCAGGAAGAGAAGAAGGAAGAAAACTCGAATCCCGCACAGTACGCCGGAAAAAAAACAGTGCAAGCGGCGGTGGCTACAAGGAAGATAGGAAAAGCGGCACTGTTTAAGGCGCGCGATTGGGAGAGCGGGTGGCTGACTGGAGTATATGTGGGACAGGGACAGCCGCTGCTTCCGGTGACGCCAAGCGAGCGGCGAGAGATTTATCTGGCTCAGACGCTGGCCACGCCGGGAGCGTATATGAAACGCATGTTCGCGGCGGGGATTGACCAGGCGCGCGGAACGCCGTCGCAGTGGGACGACGGGTGGGGCGGGTATGCGGAGCGGTTCGCGTCGCGCGAAGGGCAGTTCATCACCGCCAACAGTCTCGCGTATTTGGGGAATGCGGCGCTGAAATATGAGCCGCGTTACGATCAATGCCGCTGCAGCGGATTCCGGCCGCGGGCGCGGCATGCGATTCTGCGGAACTTTGTGACTTATGACCAAAGCGAGGGACGGGTGCGTCCACAGTGGGGGCTGTATGGAGGATCGTTTGGTGGAGGATTAGTTTCGACCGCGTGGAAGCCACAACCGCGCAATGCGTTTGCAGAAGGTGGACGGGCGATGCTGGGGCAGGCGGGATATGGGGCTTTGCTGAATTTCTTTATCGAGTTTTCTACCGATATTAATCGCAAGATCGGCGCGAAAAGGGCGGCGATGCGCTAAGAGGAAGTTGGCTTGCGGGAAAACTGCGCGACCACGGCTCCCAGGGTGAGCAGCGACATGAGAGAGATGATGCCGAGCGAGATGACGCAGTAGACGCACCAGACGCCGAGAATGTTCTTTTCGATGTTAGCGAGATACAGGGAGAAGGCGAGTCCGGCGAAGGCCGGAACCAGCAGTAAGCGGTAGGAGCGAAGAAAGGCAAGGGCGGCCATGAGGATGTAGCCGGCGATGCCGATGGCGGCTACGGGAATTCCGGCGAGCATGGCGTAGGGACTGTGATTGACCACGCCGCAGTCCCAGCGCTCGTTGATGCTGCAGGGAGAGTCGCCGAAGGTGCGGTAATGTTCGCGCAGAGCGAGCGAAGAGACTATTACTCCGAGAATGGCGAGAATCAGCAGTAGATATTTCATGTCCTACCTTTCTTTCAAGAGCGCGAAAAGCTTTTCACCGCAGAGGGCGCTGAGGGGACGCTGAGTTCGCGGAGAAAATCTTTCCGCTCCTTCTTATGCGCTAGGCCTTTCTTTCCTTGCTTCGGTCACATCTTTTATTAGATCAGACGGCTGCCAGTCGTTGCCGTGATACCACTTCACGATTTTGCCGTCGGGGCCAATTACTGCGGTGCTGAGATTGTGGGTGATGGTGCCGCCTTCAGGCTTGATGGTGAGCGCGAAGAAATCGGCGAGGCGCGGCAGGTCGGCGGCATTGGGGGCGGCGAATTCCCAGTGCTTGAAAAGCGCGGGGTCATGGGTGTGGGCAACGGAGAATCCGTAGTCGCGCAGAACTTTGGGCGTGTCATGCTCGGGATCGAAGGTGATGCTTAGGAGACGAGTTCCGGCAAGATCTGGATTTGTGGCGATTTGCTTATAGATGTCGGCGAAGTTGCTGCTCATACGGGGACAGAAATCGGGGAAGGGACAACGCGTGTAAATAAAAGTGACGAGCAGGAAGTTTCCACGATACTGCTTGAGCGTGATGTGCTTGGCGTTCTGATTGGTGAAGGAAAAATCGGGGACATCTTCGCCGGGAGCGGGCATGTGCAGCGAATTCGCTCCGGTGGCGTGGGAGGCGTCGATGTGCGCGGTGACTTTTACATTTTCCAGCCAGTAGTCGGGAGGATGAACGTCGTCATTCTTCGATTGGACGACGACAACTTCGGCGGAGATGGCATCGCCGGGAAGCAGGTGGTTCAAGGTCTCGGCGGGCTTGAATTTGTAGGGCATGGGCATGGCGTCCATGAAACCGGGAATGGCGTCGCCGTCGATGATGGCGGATTGCGCCTGGGCGTCGATGGAGACGACGCGGCCGGTGAAGGGATAGCGTTTGACGGTTGATTTCGAGCAGGAGGAAAAGAAAAATGCGCTCGAAAGAAGTAGCGCGAGCAGAGCACGGCGGGTATGGTTGTTCACGTTGTAATTACTTTAACGCGGACGGGAGCAGGTTGCCATGCGGGGAAGGTCGCGGGCGGCTTAGGCTGATCCGCCCGCGGGTGTCTAGATGGAGAGCAGACGCTGAAAGAAGGACCGATAGCGCTGCAGGGCGATGCGCAGGTCTTCGGTGGATACGTTGTCGCCGCGATCCCACTGTTGCTCCAGATTGGAGCGCTCCTGGGCGAAAACTTCGGCGAGGCGTTTCATGGCAGAGGCGACAAGGCCATCGGCCTGCTCGACCGCACGGCGAGGTTCGTCGACAAAGGCGGCCTGAACTGTGCTCCAGCGATTGCGTAACTCGTCGAGTTCGTTGTTGGGGAACAGGGGCGCGGCATCGGCGGCATTGCGCGCTTCTGACGTTGCGGCCTGGGGGCTCTGGCCAGGCCGACTGGTGAGAACGGGCTTGGGGCTGTCGTTCGATCGAACTTCATTCGTCCGGTCGGTTGATCGAAGTTCCTGGTTGGGCCGGACTTCCTGGGGTCCAACTTCGTCGGCCCGATCAGAGGCCGCAGGACGCTTGCCCTGGGCCAGGTCGGCGGTGGTTAGGTCGTCCTCGATTTCGGGTTGATCTTTTCGCAGGGGGAGGCTCATGCTCGTCGTTCCTCTTTTCTCTCGGCGGGTTGGCCGAGCAACTCTTCAAATAGAGAGCGGTAGTGGACCATGGCTTTGCGCAGGTCCTCGGTGCTGGCCTGGCCACTTTGATGGCGGAGAGCGATCGCGTGAGCGGTCCGATAATTTTCGACGACGCCAGGGTGGTCAACGGAAATGTCGGCGGCGCGTTGCTCGAAGTCGGACATGGGGTAGCCGCGTGCGGCCATCAGTTCATTCACGAGCGCGTCAGCTTGGGTAACGGAGCCCGCAGGCTCGTCAACAAATTGCGCTTGCACGGCTCGCCATCGTTCGGCGAAATCGAGACGGCTTTGCTCGGGCAAGGGACGGAGCGTAAATTTCTCGCGGCGCTTAGCGCGCATTTCGAGGACACCCTCGGCGCGGCGGACCTCGCCTTCTTTTTTCAGCACGCGATCGTATTCAGGGCCGAAGCGCTGACGAAGTTGCTGGCTGCGGCGTTTGCGGGTCAGGATGAAAGCGATCACGGCAACCACTACAACTGCCGCGATCACAGCGATCAGGAGCATGAGTTGACGTTGATCCATGCGGCCTCCCTCTTGCAATTTTCTGATTCGTGTTTAAGTGGCGTATTGGATTCGGGGATGGCGGGCGGGGTTGGAGGAAAGTTGGAGCGGACGATGTGCAAAACATCGGTGAAAATTTGCTCGGGTATTAAGCCCACATTCGTCCCACCTCGCTTCGCTTAAGGTGACAGGCGAGGCGGCTGTCGTTACGTGGACCTGGAAGCGTGTCGCTACCTCGATTAATAATGGAAACGGTAGCGGAGTTCAACGTAGAGTTCTCGCGGGTTGTTCCAGTGGAAGCCGCCGAAGGTGACGCTGTTGTCGAGTTCGACGCGGCGGTTGGCAACGTTCATGGCGTTGATGGAGGCGGAGAGGCGGTCGCTGAAATCTTTGCCGAGAGTGAGATCGAGAGTCGTGTGCGGCGGTAAATAATTTCCGGGATAGGGCTGGTCGGGGAATGCGTTAGTGAAACCGGAACCGTAGTAGACGTTGGTGGATGCGTACGCACGCCGCGGCAAAGTTACTTCGCCGCCGATGTTGAGAGTGTTGCGTTGGTCATGATCGAGCGGGCCCCAGGGCAGATAAGAAAAATCGGTGAGGCCGCCGTTGATGAAACCTCCAGCCCAGGCAACTTGATTGGAGTAGGCAAGGTGGAGTTGGGCGCGGTGGGCGATGCGAGGAGAACGCAGCGTGAGTTCCCATCCGCGGACAATCGCGTTTTGGATGGTGAGTGGGAAGAAGAGATTGGATTCGCCGATATTGTTGTGGTCGAAAAAATTGGAGGCGTTGGTGCGAAAAGTATCGGCGTCAAGAACCCAGTCGTGCCAGGGAATGTTCACGCCGAACTCGGTTTCTTCGTCGCGCTCGCCGTGGAGTGGGATAAATCCCAGATTGTTGCTGTCCGCAAATTGCAGCAGCGGTCCGGAGGCAGTGATCAGCGGAGGCGCCTGGTAGTAGTGGCTGTAGGAGGCGCGGAAGGTCCAGTTGAGATGCGGGACGTTGAGAGCGGCGCCGAACCGGGGGCTGATGGAATTCTCGCTGACGCCTCCGGAGAAATACGTGGGGCGAAGTCCGGCGGAAAGCGTGAGCCAGGAGAGCGGCTTGAATTTGTCATCGAGAAAAAATGCGGCGAGAGCGCCGGAAGCGCGTTCGGTCTGCGTGAAAGGCGGAGCGCCAGTGCCGTTGTTGAAGATCGCGCCCAGCAGTTCATTGTTGGTCTGATAGAAGGCATAAACGCCTGCCTGAAAATCATTTTTATTTTGGTTGATGCTGAAACTCGCCTGGCCACCGCCGTAGTTGGAGGACAAATGCTGGGTAGCCGCGATGGGATCGGTGAGCGCGCTGTCATAGTTAGCGCGGTTGTAGTGATAGAAGGGCGAAACCGTGAGCAACGCTTTAGAAGTGAAAGTGTGAACCCAGGAGACGGTCGTTATAGCGTCGGCCTCGTGATCTGCGTCGCGCAGCGTGAGGCTGGGATATTGCGCTACGAAGTTGTTCGCGGGGAGGGGAGCGTTTTCGATGTCGTTGGGAAAGGGATCGTAGGGGATCTGGTAGGAGTCATGGCGGGCAGAGGCAACAAGACGTAGCTGGTTGGCGGGATCGACGTTGAAGACGAGCGTGCCAAAGCCGCCGAATCCGTTGGCGGCATCGTGCACAACCTTAGGGACAGGCGTCTCAATGCCGAGATTGCTGCGGTTGCCGTTGACGCTGGCGTAGTAGGCGAAACGCTGAGTGTGGTTGCCGAGGCTGAACTGATCGTTGGTCTGATAAAAATTTCCGGCGCTCAAAACAAGCTCCGCTTCGCGGTTGCGCTCGAATCCAGTGCGAGGCACGACATTGAAGACGCCGTAGGTGCGGTCTCCCATGTCCGCGCCATAGCCGCCGCGGCTGACTTCCAAATAGTCGATGTCTTTGGGATCGAATTGCGGGCCGAGGTTCGAGGCGATGTTGGTGTTGGGCACGGGGACGCCGTCAACCAGCCAACTCGTTTGATGGCCGCCGCGAATGTGAAGCTGGTCGTGGGTAATGTAGGCGCCGGGAACGAAGTCGGTGATCATGGCCAGGCTGTTGGAACGGTCGGCCCCGGGAGTGCGGGCAATGGCGAGGCGATCGACGATGGTGGTCGGCGTTGAGGAATCGGTAGGAGCGGCTTCGGGAGTGCCGGAGACGCTGATGGTTTCTTTCGCGCCTGCGATGTTGAGGGCGAAATGGAGCACGGGCTCGGAGGCGGACATGACGGCGACATCCAACTGCGCTTGGTCGAAACCGACTCCCACAACCGTGACGACGTACTCGCCGAGAGGAACCGCGGGGAAGGCGAAGTTGCCATTGGCGTCGGAGTTGGCGGTGGCGGACCAGTCGGAGGTTTTGGCCTTGATCATGACCATGGCGTTCTGGACGGGGCGATGCTCGGGATCGTGAATGACACCGCGGACGGAGCCGACGGTGGCGGCGAAGGCGGCGAGCGCCGAGAAAAATGCAATGTAAATCGCGATGCGGTGCAAGCGCATGGAATCTCCGGGACCGGTTGGGTGGTCCGCCGCAAAAGGCTAGCCGGTCTTTGCCCGGTTGGACAGCCCTTCGACCTGGCTCAGGGCGGGCTTCGCGGCTGTACCCACATTGAGAGAGCTAAGACTGAGGACGCATCAAGCGATGGAGATTTGCGGCGGAGCGCGCGAAGATTGGGTGCGCAACAGAGGCGTGCTGCTTGTTTTTGCTTGCTTTGGGAACGGGCGGACGTCCGCTACTAGCGTGATTGATGGCAGTGACGAGTGCGGATGCGCCGATTGGGATACGTGCACTCCGCGGCAGCAATCGTGGCTGCAGCAGCTGGTGCTGCGTATGGCGGGATCGTTGGACGGTGCAAACGAACCGTGGCATTGATGGGCGGCTTTGCGGAGGCAGCAGGCGTGCAGCGGCGCAGCTGTAGCCGCGAGCGCGAACGGAAGGAACGTTCCGACTAGCGCAAACAACAGCAGAAATCTGGCGGTCAGGCGCTGCATGCTTTTCGTGGCTTAGAACCCCAAGTGAGGTAAGCATAGAACGGGGGCTTGAAGGAGTGCAAGCAGTGGCGGGATCGGGTACTGTTACAGTTTGGAAATCCACAGGCCGATCCTGACCCGAAGCATGTGAGCACGAGCTACGTAGAGCGCCAGAATCTGACCATGCGGATGCACATGGGAAGATTCTCGCGCTTAACGAACGGATACAGTAAGAAAATTGATAACCATCGACGCGCGGTTGCCTTGCATTACATGTACTACAATTTCTGCAAGGTTCATCAAACGCTGCGCGTCACTCCGGCCATGGAAGCTGGCCTGACGGATCATGTTTGGAGCCTAGAACAGCTTGTGAGGCTATTACATGCGTGAGACCATGCTGGCATGATCGATTCATGGCACAAGCCATGGCCGCTTGGCGGGTTGCTCTTCGGGCTGTTTATGGTGCTTCTTGCAGTGATTGCAACATTCACCGGGAAAACGTATGGCAGGGGCGGTAGTGCGGATCGTTCCAAAGAGCCTCTCACATATTGGCTGACGCTCGCGATTCAATATCTAGGTGGCGCTTATCTGATTTGGTGGTTTTATCCGATGCTGCATTAATCGCAAACTGTAACAGTACCAGGGATCGGGACGCCGCGAAGCATTAGAGCGGTCTGAGCACCCGCAAACTGGTTCGCGCAGGCAGTGGCGGGCGGGAGCGCCCGCCCCGCACTTGCTGCCGCATCAGGCTTTGCCGTTGATCTTGGCCCACCACCAGCGGACGCCGACGAAGAGGAATCGCCAGTCGCTGAGGAATTCGGGGGGCTTGCCTTCGAAGGCGTGGCCGACGAACTGGAGAATCCATCCGATCACGAAGAGGGCAAGAGCGTAGAGCCAGAGGCGATGGAAGAAAAATCCCGCGATGGCGATTGCAACTGAGAGCAGAATCGTGGGAATGCCGAGGGTGTGACAGAGACGATTGATCGGATGCTGATGGCTGGTCGCGTATTGGGAGATCCACTGTTCGCTGGTGCGGTTGCCGAGCATGCGTGGAGATGATACTACGTCTTGAAGGTCAAAATCCCCACCCGTCGGCGAGCGGTGGTGTCTTTTAAGACAGTACCCGGCAAGCTCGGCGCAGGTTCCTCTGCAAAGACGCGAGAAGGGCGGGGCGGTCTCGGCCAAGACGGACAGTTCTCGCGGTTGAGGCTTACGGTTGCCGCGTGGTAGCATCCATAGTTTTGGCAGGGATGCCGGGTTGGCCTGATCCGTCCTCATCCTCTTTATGGGCCGTTTCCTGCTTCTTTCAAAGCCTGCCGAAGGAGCTCAACTTGAAAGTCTATTCGGGAGCAAACATCAGGAATGTAGCGATGGTGGGACACGGGCACGCGGGCAAAACCACGCTGGTGTCGGCGATGTTGTACACGGCGGGGGCGAGTCCGCGGCTGGGGCGGGTGGACGACGGGTCGGCCACGACCGACTACGACGAGGAAGAGATCGCGCGGAAGATGTCGATTTCCACTGGGGCGGCGGTGGTGGAGTGGGGGACGAGCAAGATCAATATTCTCGACACACCGGGCTTCAGCATGTTCGTCCACGAGGCCAAGATGGCGCTGCCGGTGGTGGACGCGGCGATTGTGGTGGTCGACGGCGTGGCCGGTGTGGAGGTCGTGACCCAGCGCGTGTGGAATTATTGTGAAGAATATAAAACGCCGCGGCTGATCGTGGTGAACCGCATGGACCGCGACCGCGCTAACGCCGAGCGCGTGCTGGAATCGCTGACCAATGCGTTCGGGCGGGACGTGATTCCGATTGAGTTGCCGATTGGCAGCGAGAAAAGTTTGAGTGGGGTGATCGACCTGGTCCGGATGAAGGCATACACCTACGAATTGGGCGGGAATGGCAAGGGCAAAGAGACGGAGATTCCGGCGAACTTGAAAGATCAGGCGCAGGAGGCGCACGAACGGCTGGTGGAACTGGTGGCAGAGGGCGATGACAAACTGATGGAGAAATTCTTCGAGGCGGGGACGCTGGGCGAAGAAGACTTGGTTCCGGCGCTGCATAATGCGATCCGCGAAGACAAGATTTTCCCCGTCATCTTCAGTTCGGGGTTGGGAAACATTGGCGCGGACCGGGTGATGGATTTCATTGTCGATTACACGCCCGCGCCGTCGGAGCACGAATGGGTTCAGGGAGAGGCAGGGGGCAACGGCGACGCGCCGAAGAGGCATGAGTCGGATGAGGAACCGGTATCGCTCTACGTATTTCGCACTGTGTCCGATGCGTTTGCGGGGCGGATTTCGTATTTCAAAGTTTTTTCCGGAGTGCTGAAGAACGATGCGACGCTACAGAACTTTAGCCGCGGCGGGCAGGAGAAATTCGCGCACATTCAGACGATGCAGGGAAAGACGGCGATTCCGCTGCCGGAACTGCATGCCGGCGATGTTGGCGCGGTGGCGAAATTAAAAGACACGTTGACCGGCGACACGCTGGGCGACAAGTCGGCGCCGATTCAGTATCCGCGGGTGAAGCTGCCGGAGCCAGCGATCACGTTCGCGATCGAGCCCAAGAGCCGCGCCGATGAGGACAAGCTGGGGCCGGGCATCCACAAGCTGATGGAAGAGGATGGCATGCTCCGCTTCTTCCGCGATCCGCAGACCAAGGAGTTTCTGATTGCGGGCACCGGGCAACAGCATATTGAGGTGATCGTTTCGAAGCTGAAGAAGCGCTACCACACCGAAGTTGTGCTGAAGGCGCCGAAGGTGCCGTACCGCGAGACGATTCGCGGCAAGGCCGACGTGCAGGGACGCCACAAGAAACAGACGGGCGGGCACGGGCAATACGGCGACTGCAAAATCAGGATGGAGCCGCTGCCGCGTGGCGGGGAGTTCGAATTCGTGAACGATATTTTTGGCGGCGCGATACCGAAGAACTATATTCCGCCGGTGGAAAAAGGAATTCGCGATGCAGCGGCGCG
>DATBEI010000156.1:0-30997 GCA_036269595.1 Candidatus Sulfotelmatobacter sp. | reverse complement strand
GCCGCGGAGCACCATGTGCCCGTCATGCCCATCGTCGCCGCGATGGTTCAAGCCGATCTGCATAAGCTTTTGACTACTCCTTCAGCGCGAAACGCCCTCATCGCCTCTCTTCTGAGCGAATGCAGGAAGCACGGATACAGCGGCTTCCAGATTGACTTCGAGAATGTGAATTGGACCGACCGCGATCTGCTCTCGAGCCTGGTCGCAGAGACAGCTGCGGCCCTTCACCATCAAGGGCTACAACTCACGATTGCGACTGTGCCCAATGCTCCCGGCTCTCCGGGAGAGAGCGCTTATTCTCACTGGCTTTATGCCAACTGGCGTGGAGCCTATGATCTGAAAGCTCTGGCGCAGTCCGCCGACCTGATTTGTCTGATGACTTACGATCAGAACACGCGGTGGACTGAACCAGGCCCAGTGGCCGGCTATCCCTGGACCGTGCAGAATCTTGAATACGCTCTGCAATTCGTTCCTAAAGAGAAATTGTCGCTCGGCATTCCGCTCTATGGTTACCACTGGTTCGCAGGCGATCCTGGCAAGGAGGAAAAGCCGAATCCAACGGCTCAATACATCGGACAGCAGGATATCGATCAATACGTCGCGGCGTATCATCCGCAAGTGGAGTGGGATTCCGTCGATCGTACAGCTTGGTTTTATTTTTATCGGGACGATACTCGCGAGTGGGTTTTCTACACCGACAAGCGCGGGTTTCAGGAGCGTTTGGCACTGGTCCGCGATCGCGGGCTGCAAGGCTTTTGTTCGTGGGTGCTGGGCACCGAAGACCCTGAGATATGGTCTCTGCTGCCTTCTCACAAGTGAGGTCAGATTCAACCGCGCATCGCGGCAAACGCCTGCTTCGCGGCCGCAATCGTGCGCTGCACGTCCTCTTCCGTATGTGCGGCGCCCAAAAATGCGGCTTCATACTGCGAGGGCGGCAGGTAAATGCCGCCGTCGAGCATTCTGCGGAAAAACTTCGCGAACTTCTCCGTATCCGACTTCGACGCCGAATCCCAATCCGTAACTGGCCCAGGATTAAAGAACCAGGTAAACATGGATCCGACGCGATTGTGGCAGAGTGGAACTGCGGCTTCTTTTGCGGCCGCGGCAACACCCTCCACCAACGCAGCGCTGAGCTTCTCCAGCCGCGGATAAATTTCGCTCTTCCGATCGCGCAACTGCTTCAACATGGCGCATCCGGCCGCCATTGCCAGCGGGTTACCGGAGAGCGTTCCCGCCTGATACATCGGGCCTACTGGAGCCACCAGATCCATAATCGCCTTCGAGCCGGCGTATGCGCCCACCGGCAATCCTCCGCCGATTATTTTTCCCATCGTGGTCAGGTCGGGGCGAATGTTATACAGTTCCTGCGCTCCGCCGAACGCCACGCGAAACCCCGTCATCACTTCGTCAAAAATCAGCACCGAGCGTTCGCGCTCGGTCAGTAGCCGCAGGCCGACCAGATAATCATCCGCGGCCGGAACGCATCCCATGTTTCCCACTACCGGTTCCACAATCACGCAGGCAATCTGGTGCTTGAATTTGTGGAACGCGAGTTCAACCACCGAAAGATTGTTGAACGGCAGCGCCAGGGTGAACTGGGTGAACTCCTCGGGAACGCCCGCCGATCCGGGGATTCCAAGGGTAGCAACGCCAGACCCAGCCTTCACCAGCAGGGCATCAGCATGCCCGTGATAACACCCTTCGAACTTCACAATGTATTTGCGCTTCGTGTAAGCCCGGGCCAGCCGGATCGCCGACATGGTGGCTTCTGTGCCCGAGCTGACGAAGCGAACTTTCTCTGCCGATGGAAACGCGCCTAACACGAGCTCTGCCAGATCGGCCTCGGAGGGAGTCGAGGCGCCAAAGCTGGTGCCGTTGCACGCAGCCGAGACGATGGCATCCAGAACATTCGGCTCGGCATGTCCCAGAATCAGCGGACCCCACGATCCGATGTAATCGATGAATTCATTGTCGTCGGCATCCCAAATATGCGAGCCTTTGCCGCGCACGATGAATGGCGGATCTCCTCCCACGGACGCAAAGGCCCGCACGGGGGAATTCACGCCTCCTGGAATCATGCTTTCCGCACGCTTCTGCAGGCGGCGCGACTGCTCAGTCTTACGCGATGTAATAGACGGCATCGAATCCTCTCGACGGGGAGAAATAAGATGTCAACCAATGGAACGGCGGCAAGCGATTACTATACCAGCGCTACAACCGGCGAATTCATGTGATATTCATCCTTCTGCAATCTCTTGGCAACATACCGGCAGTACAGTAGGGTCATCACGGCACCCTTCTAACCGGGAGGGTTTTAAAGGGCAGTCTCGGGGGCTCCGGGCTGTCCTTATTTTTTGGCTCGCACGACGCCATGTCTTTTAGCCTGCGAGAGCTGCCTTGCTGCTCGACCTTCTGCCCTTCGACTGAACAGCAGCTTGCCTGTTAACTACAATTAACCCACCGTCGTATAATCAGTTCCAATGATCACGGTTTCCAAAGAGGATTATCTCAAGTCGATTCTCGAGGCGGAGAGCGAGGGCGAAGCGGTGATCTCCGCGCGGTTGGCGGACTTGCTTAAGGTTTCGGCGCCCGCGGTTACCATGGCGCTTCGTCGCCTGAAGAAAGACGGTCTGGTGCGCGTCGAGAGTAAAGGCGAGGTGCGCTTAACCCCCACAGGCCGCAAGATTGCCCGCCGACTGACCCTCCGTCATCATCTCATCGAACGCATGCTGTCCGAACTTTTTGGCATGGAGTGGTGGAAGGTTCACGACGAGGCAGAGCGCCTGGAACATGCCGTCTCGCCGGATTTCGAAACCAAATTACTGGCAAAGCTGGGCGCTGGCGGCGCCTGTCCGCACGGAAACCTCAGTGAAGCTGAGGGTCCGGCCAGCCGTCGCCGCCGTGGACTGGTTCTCCTCGCAGATGCCGAATTGGAAAATACCTACACGGTCAGCGGAATTTACGAACGCGACCGCCGCCTGTTGGAGTTTCTGGAACACCGGGGCGTTCGCCCGGGAGCGAAGCTGCGCCTGCTCGAGCGAAACTACGACCAGACTCTGACTCTGGCGACGCCGGCTGGGACGGTCTCTCTCGGGCCAGCGGCGTCGGAGCGGGTATGGCTCATCCCAGCAGCTCGCCAAAAACGGTAGGCCATGCGAATCCTGCGTATCTTGCTCCTCCATAATGGTTAACTATAGTTCATCTCCTGTTGTATACTTCCGCTAACATTACAGCACGGGGCGTCTTCCCGCTCGCGCCCGCAAGACGTTAGATGAAGGAAACGAAGACAACATCGACGACGCGAGGGGAAGGACCGGCCAGACTACCAGCCGTTTCTGGCAAAGTCGTTATCACCCACGAGGATATCGACCGCGCTCATGACCGGGAGCGCGTCCTGACGATCCGCACCCAGCGCGGTGCTTGGTCGCGGGCCAGACTGCTCTGGTTGCTCATCGGACCAGGTATCCTGGTTATGCTGGGGGAGAACGACGGGCCCAGCATGCTGTCGTACGCCGCCACCGGCGCGCACTTCGGGATCGGCTTCTTTCTTCCCTTCGTAGTCCTAACTTTCCTAATGGCTTGCGTGGTGCAGGAGATGACGGTGAGGTTGGGCGCCGCCACTCACCGCGGCCATGCCGAGCTCATCTTCGACCGCTTCGGCCCCTTCTGGGGATGGTTCTCGATGGTCGACCTGATGGTGGGCAATTTTCTTACGCTGGTCACTGAGTTCATCGCCATCCGGGCTGGGTTGGGATTCTTTGGCGTCCCCCCGGCAGTCGCAGTTCTAGGGGCTTGGCTGGTGCTCTTCGTGGCTCTCATGGCGCATCGCTACTGGACGTGGGAGCGCATCACGCTGGTGGCGGCCATGTTTAACCTGGTATTCATCCCGGTTGCCTTGCTGAGCCACCCGCACTGGGGAGCGATCGGCAGCGCACTGTTCACCTGGAAACCGCTTCCCGGGGGACTCTCACAGGAAACTATCTTAATTCTACTTTCCAATATTGGCGCCACGGTCACGCCCTGGATGCTGTTCTTCCAGCAGAGCGCCATCGCCGATAAGGGACTGACTACGCCTGACATTCGCTTTGGCCGCGTGGACACTGTGTTGGGAGCGGCTTTGGCCGCGCTGGCCGCGCTGGCGACAATGGTTGCCACAGCGCCTTTATTTGCGCATGGCATGTCTACCGCCAACTTCGAAGGTGCCCAGTTCGCCCAGGCGCTGCAACCTTTCGTTGGACATTGTGGCTCCGCGCTGTTCGCGCTGGGAATATTTGAAGCAGGCATGGTCGCGGCTGTCACAATTTCGACCTCGTCGGCCTACGCTTTCGGAGAGGTTGCCCACCGGCCCCACAGCCTGAATCTTCCCTTTCAGCAGGGCAAGTCTTTCTATCTCGTGCTGATTCTCGAGGCGGCTGCAGCCGCGGGACTCGTCCTGATTCCCGGCATTCCACTGGTCTACATCGTGCTGGTCGTGAACGTCATTGCGGTTTTGGCAATGCCCCCCGCACTGCTTTTTCTCTACATGCTGGTTAACGATCGCGAGATCATGGGAGACTTGGTCAGCCCATTGTGGGCTAACGTGTTGGCGCTTGGCGTAGTCGCCATCCTTGTGGGGGCGGGCGTTCTTTTCGGAATCAGCGTCGTCGCGCCTCATGCGTTGGCATTGATAGGAGCTAAATGATGGATTCGCGATTCAATTCCGCATCCAGCGACGACATCAGCGGTGAAGATCTCGCGTCTGTCGTCTCCGCTCTGGAACCCGATCAGATCATCTCGACGAAACAGAAGCATCATTGTCCGCGCCGTAAACTTAGCCGCAAGGAGATGATCCTGTTCTGGGCTCTCAGGTTTTATCTGGTATTCATGTTCGGCGTGGTGCTCTACCAAGTGTGGACCAGCGTCCGCTAGCTTTCCCGCATTCCCGCCTGCTACCTGCTACATTTTTAGCGAGTGAATCCATCCCAAGAATACGTTCAGCGGCGAGAAGCCCGCCTGGCTCAGGTTTCGCATTACGAGAAATTTCATATTCAGCTAGGGAACGTCCGGCTTGTTCTAGCCTGCCTCGCGGGAATCATCGTCTTCGAGTCGTTGCACGGTCATCATCTTTCCATCTGGTGGCTGGCGGCGCCGGCTGCGGCATTCATAGGCATCGCTCATTATCATTCGCGCATTCTCCGGGCCCGCGAACTGGCGCAGCGTGCCGCAGCTTTTTATGAGCGCGGGTTGGCTCGCATTGAAGATCGTTGGGCCGGAGTGGGAGAAACGGGGGACCGGTTCGGCGATCCTCATCATGTATATGCCGCCGATCTCGACCTGTTTGGGGAAGGTAGTTTATTCCAACTCCTGTCCACTGCGCGGACACGGATGGGAGAAGACATGCTCGCCGGCTGGTTGCTTTCCCCGTCGCCGGCGGAACGACTGGCTGAGCGCCATGCGGCAGTCCGCGAATTACGCGATCAACTTGACCTTCGCGAGGATCTGGCAGTGTTGGGCGAAGACGTGGGCGCGGGCGTCCATCCCGATGAACTCGCAATGTGGGCGGAATCTCCCAACCAAATGAAGCCGCTATGGATTCGCTGGGCGGCGCTCTTACTCGCTGTGCTCGCCGTGGCAGGCGCAGTGGTGTGGGCAATGTGGGATATGGCAACCCCGTTCGTGCTGATCGTAGTCATTGAAGCAGTGCTCACCTACAGGCTGAAAAAAAACCTTGAGGGAGCGCTGCACGCAACCGAGCATGCCTTCCGCGATCTGGATTTGCTGTCAGCTGTTCTCGCCCGAGTGGAGCTCTACCACTGCCAGACGCCGCGTCTGCAGATGCTTCAGCGTCATCTTGTGTCGAACGGCATCCCCAGTTCGCAGGCGATCGCGCACTTGCGGACTCTGGTGGATCTGATTAACTCGCGGCACAACATTTTCGTGCGAATCATCGACGCGCCGCTCATGTACTCCGTCCAAGTGGCATTCGCCGCCGAGCGCTGGCGTCGCACTCATGGCCATGCGCTGCGATTGTGGGTGGAAACGCTAGGCGAAATCGAAGGGCTCCTTTCGCTCGCAAGCTATAGCTTCGAGCATCCCTCCGATCCGTTCCCGGTTTTCTGCGAGGGAGCGCCATTGTTTGATGCCGAAGCACTGGGGCACCCGCTGGTTCCGACAAAAATCTGCGTGTGTAACACCGTGCGAATCCTCGGTGAGACACGGGTTCTGCTGGTCAGCGGGTCCAATATGTCGGGTAAAAGCACGCTGCTGCGCGCGGTGGGCATGAACGTCGTGCTCGCCATGGCGGGCGCACCTGTCCGGGCGCGAAGCCTTAGGCTTACTCCGATTCAGGTGGGAGCCAGTATTCGAGTTAACGATTCCCTGCGTGAGGGGAGTTCAAGGTTCTACGCCGAGATCACGCGGCTACGGCAGATTCTCGATCTCGCTGGTGGTAGTCCGCCGCTGCTTTTTCTTTTGGACGAACTGCTGCAAGGCACAAACTCGAAAGATCGCCGCATCGGCGCGGAGGGGATTGTGCGCGCGCTGGTGAAACGCGGCGCCATCGGCCTGCTCAGCACGCATGATCTGGCCCTGACGGATATTGGCGAAGCGATTGACGGTCACTTGCGCAACGTCCACTTCCAGGACGAACTGGAAAATGGCCGCATGAGTTTCGATTACACCTTGCGCGATGGCGTCGTCACCAAGAGCAACGGCCTCGCTCTGATGCGGTCGATTGGCCTTGACGTCTAAACGGCCCTTTCACCAGACACTGCACCGATTCTGCTTCACCATGGGCGCGCCAGCCTTGCACTGAAACGCCTGCTGAAACTGCGGCATGTTCGAAACGACGCCATTCGTACGATATTTTTCCGGGGAGTGCGGGTCCACGGTGGCGCGAAGGCGCTTAGTTTCGTCACGGCTCTGGCCGCACCAACTCTGGCCATAGCCTACAAAGAAACGCTGATCCGGAGTGAGTCCGTCGATTGGTTCCAAGGTCTGGGCTTTGGTGTCATCCTTCCAGGCGTTGTAAGCCAGAATCAGGCCGCCCAGGTCGGCGACGTCCTCTCCCAGCGTCAGCTTGCCGTTGATCTTGATGTCGTCGATGATCGTGTATGTCGAATACTGATCGGAGATGCAACTGGCCCGCTTCACAAATTCTTTTCCATCTTCCTCGGTCCACCAGTCACGTAGATTGCCCTGGGCATCGAACTGGCGGCCTTCATCGTCGAAGCCGTGGGTGAGTTCGTGTCCGATGGTGCCGCCGGTATCGCCATAGTTGGGAGCCGCGTCAGAACTGGGATCGAACGCCGGAGGCTGCAGCACTCCTGCCGGAAAGTTGATGTCGTTCATTTGCGGGTTGTAATAAGCGTTTACGGTCGGCGGGGTCATATCCCACTCGGCACGGTCCACGGGCTTGCCGATCTTGGCCAACTCGCGGTTGAATTCGAACTGGCGCGCTCGTTCCACATTGCCGAGTTCGTCGCCGCGCACAATCTCCAGCTTGCTATAGTCGCGCCATTTGTCGGGATATCCGATCTTATTGGCCATGCCGTGAAGCTTCGCGAGTGCCTGTTGCTTGGTGGCCGCCGACATCCACTGAAGACCGTTGATGTCCTGCTCCATGGCCGCCTGAATTTCTTTCACAATCTTCAGCGCCTGCTGCTTGGCCTCAGGACTGAAATACTTCTCGACGTAAGCCTGACCCAACGCCTCACCCAGATCGCCGTCGACGCCGCGGGTGCAGCGCTTCCAGCGCGGTTGTAGTTCCTGTTGCCCGCGCAGCGTCTTGCCGTAGAAGGCAAAGTTTTCATCGACGAACGGCTTCGATAGAAACGGGGCATCGGCATGAATCAAATGCCAGCGCAGGTAGATTTTCCAATCGGGCAGGCTTTCTTTTTGTATCTCCTCGTTCATCGCCTTGAAAAAATTGGGTGCCGTAACATTCAGCGATCCCAGCGAAGGCATTCCGATCTTGGCGAAATACACGGGCCACTGAAATTCGGGAGAAATCTTCTGCAACTCCGCGCCGGTCATCTTGTGGTCCAGAGCCTTTGGATCGCGACGTTCCACGCGAGTCATCGACCCTTTGGCCAAGGCAGTTTCAATGCGCATCACGGTTTGCGCCTCGGCCGCGGCTGTCTCCGGCTTATCGCCGAGCAGTTCGAACATTTTCTGCACATGCGCTACATATTGCTTCCGCAGTTCGACCGACTTCGCATCGTCCTTGGTGTAGTAATCGCGGTCGGGAAGACCCAGTCCGCCTTGATCGGCGTCAGCGATCTCCTGGTTCGCGTCACGGAAGTCCTGAATCGAATCAAAACGAAAGAGCACGTTGTCGTCGGTCATCGCCGCGGCCACGTCGGCGATTTGTGCCTTGGAACTAATTGTCGCGATTCTTTCGAGCCCTGGCTTGAGCGGTTCGGCTGCCTTGGCATCGACGGCTTTCTCGTCGATGCAAGAAGCGTAGTAGTCGCCAATCTTCTGATCGATAGCCTTACGGTTGGGATCAGGCGCCGCCGCAGTTTCCAAGATGCCGCGCAGCCGCGTCAAATTTTCGTCCTGCATCTTGGAATAGGTATCCCACGAAGATTGATCCGGCGGAATGGGATTTTTCTTGAGCCATCCGCCGCACGAATAAGCGAAAAAATCCACGCATGGATCGATGCTTCGGTCCATGGACGTGACATCCAGCGCGGGTTCGTGCGTTTCGGCCGCGGGCTGCTGCGCGCTGGCCAGGGAGAGAAACAAAGCAAATGCAATCGCGAAAAGGCCGCTGTACTTAAATGACATGGAATGCCCGTCCTTAATTTGAAGAAGCGAAAGCAACGTTACGCATCTTACTCGATCTCTGGAACGATGCGGAAAGTGCCCTTACGACCGTATCGGAAAATAGAGAAATCGCGCCTGTCGAGCGTGAAGATGGTATCAATTTTTTCGCGGCTGGCAAGATAGACCAATGCCGCGTCCGCGAGTTGAGGGTGGACATCCTCATAACGTTTCATCACAGTTGCAATTGCCTCTGCCTCCGCGCCGGCTAGAGGCAGCAACTCCAAGAAGCCGCCGTCAATGCTCCGCAGGAGTTGCTGAACAGCGGACGGAAACCTCCGAAGGAGCCAGGCTGCCTCGGTGACGACAGGCCAACACGATAGCAGTGGCCCAGGCATATTTCGAAGGGCGTTCACACAGGCATCATGGTATTCGTCTTCGCTGGAAAGAACGGCGACCAGCGGACCCGTGTCGACCAGGATCTGCTTCACTTTTTCTTTCCGAAACCTTCAAAGTGATGCCGGTTCGTACTTAAGTCTTTTGGTGCATGGCGTACGCAACCAATCAGTCCGGCTTTTTGAGCCAGTTCATAGGCGGAGGGGGAGCCGTTTCCGCGGCCTAGATATGTCTCCAGCGCAATTCGTACGAGATCCGACGGAGTCTGTCCCTTGGCTCGCGAACGGTCCCGAAGCAGAGACTCAAGAGCCTTCGGGACGCGAACTGTAATCCTTTGCGAAGGCATAGCGTGTCAGACATTTTATCACGAATGTCAGACACTCCCCTTTCCTTTTCTCAACTGAATTGATCCATCTCCTGTCCGAATCGTGAGCAGACTGCCGCCGCCGTTGAGCTTGCCGCGCACTTCGTTCTGTCGAATTTTGCCCTCGGTCGTGACCGGCATCTCGAGATCAATGTGGCCGTCGCTGGTGTGCAGATCCACATCGGCTGCCAGCCCGCTGGGGACCTCGAGAGACACGTTGCCATCGCCGGTCTCGAGTCTCCAGCCCGCCGCCAGCGAAGAACCCCCATCCGCGCGAACATCCAGGTGCCCGTCGCCGGTCTTTAGCTCAAGCTCATCAAAGCGACCGTGGGCGGTAATGTGGCCGTCCCCGGTCGATGCGTGCAACTTGCCGTCGACCGAGTCCAGGTTTTCAGATCCATCGCCGCTATGCAGGTCCATCTCACCCTTCAATCCGGCAATGTCGATTTTGCCATCGCCCGTTCTTAGATTGACGCGGCCCTCACGCGGCATCTGGACGATGATGTCGACACGGTGATTGCTCCATCCGATGACGAAGTCGCGATGCGGGTAGTGCACGTCGATTTCGACCGAGTCTCCGGTCTGATGTTCTTCTACACGAAGGCCGCCTTCGCCAATCTTGTAGTGCTCGGTGATGACCTTAGCTTCGATCGTGTGCTGATCCCAGGTTGTCACGCGAATGTTGGCGTCAGAGGTTTCAATCCGTAGTTGGGGCGTTCCGGTCAGATTGTAGGTCTTCGACCACTCGTCTGCGTATGCGGGGAGAGCGGCAACTGTCGTCGCAGCCAGGGTGAGCAGCGTGAGACGCTTCATCGCGATAAGCTTCATAGATCCTCCGGCAGGCACACATCGCCCGTCTCTTAGACGTGGTTACGGAGCATCGGTTAGTTTAGTTCCAGAAAATGAGTCCCTAATCAGCTCTCCGCCCGACGTATGCCATGCGGATCAAGCTTCGCTCCGAAAACGGTACATACAGCAGTGCCGCGCTGGCAGCGAACGCCCCGCCCACGCCAATCTCCTGCGTAAGCAGGAAGGGCGCCAGCGCCCATAACTCGTCAAGCACCAGGACGAATGGAAATATCTGCCGGAATTTTTGTTCGAGCCGCTGGTAATCGAACCCCACCGCCGACAACAAATAGCAGCGCAAGGGTATCCCCACACCCGCAGTCACCAGCACCGTAACCGACAGAACCGTCGCGCCCCAAAAGGGTAAGAACGAATCGGCCACGGCTTGAACATCGTGCAACCGGAAAAGGGCTGTGAGATAGAAAATCAAATACATCAGCTGAATCAGTGCAAAGAGCCCGCGGGTAATGGTGCGGCGAGGAATCGGGATCTCGAGTTCGGGATGCAGCGCGGTCGGCTGCATGCTCTTATTTTTGACTTCCGGCCCTCGGACGCGGCTGTCGGCGGTGTGATCATCTTGCTCTGGTCCGGCCTGATTTTGCACCGGCGCGATGAACCGGTATCCGCGCCGAGCCAGCGTCTCCACGTAACGCGGACTGGAGGCGGAATCTCCCAGCGCCTCGCGAACTTTATTGATCGCGGTATTCAGGCTGTGGTCAAAATCGACGAAGGTGTCGGAAGGCCACAGTTTCTGCTGCAACTCTTCGCGTGTCACTACCTCGCCGGCGCGCTCCAGCAGCAACGCCAGCACCTGGAACGGTTGCCCCTGCAGGCGCAGTTTTACTCCACTCTTGCGCAGTTCGCCCGCGCTGAGATCGAGCTCAAAGACTCCAAACTTCGCGACGCTTTTCTGATTCTGCGGCACAGCCGGGGACGACGGGGTAGTGTAGCAGGAAGCTCTTGTTGGGTCTTGTCTTCATCGCGGCGCTACAATATCCGCGTGCCTACGCATGACATTCGCGTGCCCACCGCCGAGCAGAAAGCTGCGGATCTCAGGCAGCGCCGTCATGCAGTCTACGCGTCAGAAAGCACGGGACTGCTCCTGATCGCGCTCGTTCTGCTGATCCTCACGCTGGTCCGCTATTGGCACGACATTCATTGGAGTCTGCGCTGAACGTGGGCTCCGCACCGGGCGACATCGTCACGCAGGAACCCATGCTGGTTGTGATTCTCGGCCCAACCGCAAGCGGGAAGACGGCGTTATCGCTGGCGCTTGCGCAGAAGTTTAACGGCGAAATTGTCAACTGCGATTCGGTCGCCATGGTGCGCGAATTTAATGTCGGCACCGCCAAGCCGACCGATGCCGAGCGCGAACGTGTTCCTCACCACCTGTTTGATGTTGTCGATCCTACGCAATACATCACTGCCGGTGAATACGCGCGCCAGGCGCGGCTGGTGCTCTGGGAAATCGACTCACGCGATCACTTGCCGATCGTGGTCGGCGGAACCGGACTCTACCTGCGCGCGCTGACCGAAGGACTCTTTCCCGGCCCGCAGCGCTCGGAAGAATTGCGCCAGCGCTTGCGGCAGAGTGCCACGACGCGCGGCCCAGATCATCTCCACCGAGTTCTCCAACGGCTCGACCCGGCATCTGCGAAAAAAGTTCACGCCAACGATATCCCAAAGCTGATTCGTGCGATCGAAGTTTGCCTCGCGTCGCGGCAGAAGATGTCGGAACTCTGGCAGCGAGGCCGAGACCCGCTGCGCGGCTTTCGCGTGGTACGGCTAGGCCTCGATCCCGATCGCGCGGCTCTCTATGACCGCATCAACAAGCGTGCGCGCCGCATGTTCGAGGCTGGACTGATCGAAGAAACTCACACTCTGCTGGCAAAATATGGACCCACGACGCGGGCATTCGCCTCTCTGGGGTACAAACAGGCGGCTCAGCATTTGCGAGGCGAACTGACTCGCGAGCAGGCGATCTTGGCGGCCCAGCAAGCCCACCGCAACTACGCCAAGCGCCAGATGACCTGGTTCCGCCGCGAGCCGGAGGTTACGTGGTTCAATGGTTTCGGCGACAATGAGCAGATCCAGCGCCAGGCAATTGCCCGAGTCGAAGCCCTAGCCGCTCCCGCAAGTAAGTAAAAACAGAGTTCCGACTCTACCGGCCTGAAGGCGAACGCCGGAAGCCCGCAGTTCTGCTATCTTTCCTTCATGCCGCGAATCTTGTCTGTTATTTTTCTTGCCCTGACACTCGTCCTGTCCGCATTCGCCAAGGACAAACACTCGCGCCCCGCGCCCGTGAAGTCTGCGCACGACGATAAGTGGGCCGAAAAAACTCTTCGCAAGCTTTCTATCGAAGAAAAGATCGGACAAGTCTTCATGATCTGGTGTCGCGCCAGCTTCCTCAACGTGGAGAGTCCCGAGTACCTGGACTGGCTGAACGCGATGCAGAAATATCACGTCGGTTCGTTCACCATGTCGGTGCATGTCGACGGCCCGTTTCTGCTGCGCACCGAGCCCTACGAAGTCGCAGAGCTGCTCAATCGGTTGCAACAGAAATCCAAGCTGCCTTTGTTATTCGCGGCTGACTTTGAGCGTGGACTTTCGAACCGCCTGATGGGCGCCACCAATTTTCCCCCTGCCATGGCCTTCGGAGCGGACGGCAGTGTTGAAGATGCCGAAACTTTCGGCATGATCACCGGGCAAGAAGCCCGCGCCGTCGGCATTCACTGGAATTTCTTTCCTGATGCCGACGTGAATTCGAATCCCGCGAATCCCATCATTAACACGCGCTCCTTTGGAGAAGATCCCAAGCAAGTCGGCGACTTGGCGGCCGCCTACATCAAGGGCGCGCGCCAGGCCGGAATGCTGACCACAGTCAAACACTTTCCCGGCCACGGCGATACTGCGACCGACTCGCATCTCGGAGTCGCCAGCGTGAACGGTGACCGCGCTCATCTCGATTCCATTGAGCTGCCGCCTTTTCGCCAGGCCATTGCCGCAGGCGTCGACTCCGTAATGGTTGCTCACGTCACCGTCCCCGCGCTCGATTCCGATCCCAATCACGTGGCCTCGATTTCACCGGCAGTCGTCTCCGATCTGCTCGAAAAGCAGCTTGGCTTCAAGGGCGTCGTCGTCACCGATGCACTCGACATGGCCGGATTGACTCATCTTTTCGCTACCGACATTGGGCGCGAGGCCGTCGAAGCCTTTAAGGCGGGCAACGATTTGTTGATCATCCCACCCGATTTGCGGGCCTCCTATGAGGCGATGCTGAAGGCCGTTCGTTCAGGCGAGATCCCACAAAAACGGCTCGACGCCTCTGTTCTCAAAATCTTGAAATTAAAAGCGGAGATGGGCCTCAACAAGTCCCGCACTGTCGACATCAATGCCATCGCAACCGCCGTCGGAAGGCCGGAAAACATGGCCTTTGGTCAAAAGGTGGCCGCCGCAGCCATCACCCTGGTGCGCGACAATGGCAAGGTTGTGCCTCTGAAATCTAAGGGAACCGCCAGGGCCGCCCTTCCGTATATGACAAAAGAGGAGACCCACAATCGAGCCGTCGCGGTGCTCTTTTCGGATGACGTGCGCACCGATTCCGGCCGCGCTTTCGGACGTGAATTCCGCGCCCGCATTCCGGATGCGCGCGTGATTTATGTGGATCCCCGCATCGCCGCCGGCATGAGCGACGAAGTTCTAAAGGCAGTCGACGAGGCGCAAACTGTGGTTGCGGCCGTCTATGTCATTCCGACGGCGGGTAAGGTCGGCAATTCGATAACAATGGCCGACTCCACCGGCATTCTGCTGCAGCAGTTGCTCGATCATGCTGCGGGAAAGACCGCCGTCGTCGCCATGGGGAATCCGTATCTGGCCAGCGATTTTCCCAAGATCGAAAATTATATGTGCACATTTTCCAACGCGAGCGTTTCAGAGGTAGCGGCCATCCAAGCGCTCTTCGGTGAAATTCCGATTCGCGGCCATCTGCCCGTCACGATTCCAAACATTGCGCAGCGCGGCGCCGGCCTCGAACGTCCAGCGCAAGTCGCCAAAGGAGGTTCTACTCATGCGCAGAATTGAATTGCAAGACATTGGCTTATTCGTTTTGGGGATCGCGATCCCGATCACTTTGCTCTTGTCCGCCTGCAGTGTGAACGTAAAGAAACAGCAGAATGGTGAAGATAAGCAGGTCGATATCGACACTCCGGTCGGGGGCATTCACGTAAGCAAGGGCGCGGACATCGCCGATGTTGGCCTGGCGGTCTATCCCGGCGCCCGACTGAAACAAAAGGGAACCGACGGCGAAGATAAGAGCGCCAACGTGAACATCTCTGGCTTTGGCTTTGGAGTGAAAGTCGTTGCCCTGGAATACCAATCCAGCGATTCTCCTGACAAGCTGATTGCCTACTACAAAGATCAACTTGAAAAATACGGGCACGTGCTGGAGTGCCATACCAGCCATATGCATTTCAATACTGACCGAAACGGCTGGGACCACGGTTCGCATGAACTGACCTGCGAAGGATCGAGCGGCAGCAACATCGAATTAAAAGTCGGCACCAAGGAAAACCAGCATATTGTCGCCATACAGCCCGAGGGCCAGGGATCAAGTTTCTCTCTGGTTTATGTGCGCACGCACGGCAAAGACGCGGAAATATAAACAGTCCGATTCGTTTTGAGGAGAATCAAGTATGACGTATCCCAACCTCACCTTTGCGCTTGCCTTGTCTTTAGGGTTGGCGTTGCCGGCTCTCGCTCAAAATTCCGACCGCCAGAATAAAAATCTCGATGTCCGCAGCTCTGTCGGCGACCTGCACGTTGGCAGCGACGCCGACGCGAGTAAAGCGGGACTTCCACTCTATCCGGGAGCGCGCGTCAAGAAAGATGATGAAAATAACAGTCCCGCCAATCTCAGCGTCTTTACCGACGCCTTCGGCATCAAGCTCGTAGTTGCGAAATATGTTTCCGACGACTCCCCCGCGAAGATCGTCGATTTCTACCGCGACAAGCTGAAAAAGTACGGCAAAGTTTTGGAATGCCATTCCCAAAAACATGCCGACGACGTGTCCGTGAACGACGACGACAATAAAGATTCCAAAGGCAGCAAGGAATTGAAATGTGATGAAAATTCAGGCCCCGTCACCGAACTAAAGGTTGGGACTGACGACAACCAGCATATTGTGGGCATTGAGCCTCGGGACGGTGGCAAAGGATCGAACTTTACCCTCGTCTATCTGTATAGTCGCGGTAAGCGCGGAGAGATTTAAGCTGCCCTAATGACTCAATGGACGGGCGGCGTCCTTGCCTCACGGTCTCGCCTGCGGTACTTTCAGAGTCAGCGCTTTCCTTTGGATGGAACAAGCCTGTTACAAGTGCCGACAAGTGCTGGAAGAAGGCGTGCCCTTTTGCCCGCATTGCGCGGCTCCGCAAATCCGTGTAGTGATTTCTGAACCGCCGCCGGCCCCCGCTGCGATCGCCGCCGGGGATTCACAAGTATCGGCAGTGCTTCCAGCGTCTCAAACTGTCCCTGTTCTAGCCCTGCCCATGCAGTGGTCTGACGCGTTCCGGCCGTGCGCCCTCGCAGCGTTGGTCGCAGCGCTGCTAATGGCGATGGGCTTAAACCCGTTCGTAGCCATGTTCAGCGTCGGATTTCTGGCCGTTATTTTTTATCGCCAGCGACGACGCGAAGCCGTACTCAAGGTTTCAACTTCAGCTGGGTTGGGTGCGCTTGGCGGACTCCTCTGGTTCGCGATGTCGTCGATTTTCGAGACCCTCGTTGTCATCTTTATGCATCAAGGGCCGGAACTTCGCAGCCAACTTATTTCCAAGGTCCAGCAAGCCGGCGCTCAGGCCAACGATCCTCAAGTGCAAGCCATGTTCGAGCGCTTCAAATCCCAAGGCGGCCTGGAGTTCCTGATGTTAACCGGTTTGATTTTTGCCTTGTTCGCGGCAATCGTGCTCGGAGGCCTTGGCGGCGCATTGGGTGGTGCCATACTCGGCCGCCGCGACAAATCGTAATCCGCCCGGACGACTGAGCCGCGCCCTTGCAGGGACCGACCCTGCCGCGTATCATGCACCGTTTGCCCTTTTTCGCCATGAATACGCCTGCGCGCGGGTCGCTGCTCGGGATCGAACATCTCGAAGCGAAGGAAATCCTGCGCCTGCTCGCTCTCGCCCGCCGCATGAATCCACAGAAGGTACGCCCCCTGCTGCGCGGCAAGCGGATTGTGCTTCTGTTCTACGAAGCTTCTACCCGTACCCGCTCATCGTTCGAATTCGCGGCCAAGTCGCTGGGCGCTATGACCACGCTGGTGCAATCCTCCGGTTCCAGCATCGAAAAAGGCGAATCCATCATAGATACGGGCTATACGTTGCGGGGCGTGGGCGCGGACTGCATCGTGATGCGCCATCCCGCAGCGGGCGCCCCGCACCTGATGGCGCGGCATCTCGACATTCCCATCATCAATGCAGGCGACGGCATGCACGAGCATCCTTCGCAGGCATTGCTCGATGCCCTCACCATCCTCAAACACAAAAAGTCGTTCAAAGGCCTGCAGGTAACGATCATCGGCGACATTGTTCATAGTCGCGTCGCTCGCAGCGCCTGCCATCTGCTCAGTAAGTTCGGAGTGAAGCTGACGCTGTGTGGGCCGCCGGAGTTTGTTCCCGACGTAGCCGCCACGCTCGCCACCGGCGTGCGCGTAACTCGCCACCTGGAGGACGCGGTGCGCGGCAGCGACGTAATCATGCTGCTGCGAGTGCAAACGGAACGACTGGCGGGACAGAAGATCCAACTACCGGACTACATTGCGCAGTACCAGATGACGGCTGCTCGCCTGAAGTTGGCTAAGCGCGATGCCATTGTGATGCATCCTGGGCCAATCATCCGCGGTCTCGAACTAACATCGGAGGTCGCGGATAGCCCACAGTCGGCGATCGTCAACGAAGTGCAGAACGGCGTACCGACGCGAATGGCAATCCTGGCGCGAGCCTTAGGAAAAGTGAAATGAGCCACAACTCTTGCCATCTCCATCCGCCGCCCTGTCACCAGCACCGTTATCGCGAGCGATGTTGTCATGCTGAGCGCAGCGAAGGACCTATGCACTCACTCGACGGCCAGAATAAGTACACAGGTCCTTCGCGCAAAAGACGCGCTCAGGATGACAAAGTAAAATTGCGAAAAGTAGGGATGCAGGCGCCCGTGAGGAGTTGCGGATGACGCGCCACGAACCCTCGAGCCTGCTGATTAAAGGCGGCCACTTGATCGATCCGCCACCCTGTCACCAGCACCGTTATCGCGAGCGATGTTGTCATCCTGAGCGAAGCGAAGGAACTATGCACTCACTCGACGGCCAGAATAAGTACACAGGTCCTTCGCGCAAAAGACGCGCTCAGGATGACAAGGTGAAACTGCGAAAAGTAGGGATGCAAGCGCCCGTGAGGAGTTGCGGATGACGCGCCACGAACGCTCGAGCTTGCTGATTAAAGGCGGCCACCTGATCGATCCCGCGGAGAGGATCGATGCCCCCATGGATATCCTCCTGCGCGATGGTCGCGTGGCTGAGGTCACCCCACCGAATAAAATCCGCGGGAGCGCCGATGAGAAATTCGACGCGCGCGGCCTTATCGTCGCGCCGGGCTTCATCGACCTGCACGTCCACCTGCGCGAGCCCGGGCAAAATTACAAAGAGACGATCGCCAGCGGCACGGCTGCCGCAGCTGCAGGCGGGTTCACTTCCGTCTGCACCATGCCCAACACGGCGCCGGTGGTTGACACCGCGGAGTGGGTCCATTGGCTGCGCAGTCCCGAACGCGCCGCCATAGTTAATGTGTTTCCCATCGCCGCAGCCACGCTCGGCAGCAAGGGAGAAACTCTCACCGATTTTAGGGCCCTGCAACGCGCCGAAGCCGTTGCTGTCACCGATGACGGCAAACCTGTCCTTGACGACGATGTGATGCGCATGGCACTGCGCCTCGGCGCGGAACTGAATCTGCCCGTCGTACAGCACGCGGAAGATACGCGACTTACCGAAAACTGTTCAATGCATTTCGGTCCGACCAGCTTCCGCCTGGGCCTGCGCGGCATGCCGGCCGCGGCGGAGGCGGGCATCGTCGATCGCGATGTCACCCTCGCCCAGCAGATTCGCGAATCGCGCCTGCATGTGGCTCATCTTTCCACTGCCGACGCGCTTAAGGCCGTACGCCGCGGCAAGCGTGCCAAAGCCCGCGTCACCTGCGAAGTCACGCCACACCATTTCACGCTGCTCGACCAGGATGTCGACGAAT
Organism: Candidatus Sulfotelmatobacter sp.; assembly: GCA_036269595.1. Lineage (GTDB taxonomy): Bacteria > Acidobacteriota > Terriglobia > Terriglobales > Acidobacteriaceae > Sulfotelmatobacter. The sequence goes on along the minus strand of DATBEI010000156.1, from coordinate 12,360 downwards.
ACGACACCAACTTTAAGATGAACCCGCCTTTGCGGTCGGCCGCCGACCGCGAAGCGATTATCGCCGCGCTCGCCGACGGCACCATTGACGCCATCGCCACCGATCATGCCCCGCACGCCATCCACGAAAAGCAGGTCGAATTCGAGCGCGCATCCTTCGGCATTACCGGGCTGGAGACCGCTCTGGCGCTGGCCATCACCCAGCTTCACCGCCAACACAAAATCCCGCTGAAGCGGATTGTCGAACTTTTCAGCGCAGGGCCCGCACGCGTCTTCGACCTTCCCGGCCGCGGATCGTTAGCACGCGGCAGCTTCGCCGATGTGACCATCTTTGATCCGAAGAAGCGTTGGACTTTCGAAGCGGTAAAGTCGCGCTCGCTTTCGCACAACACACCCTTCGATGGCTGGAAATTGACGGGGAGAGTGATTGCGACCATTGTTGGCGGCATGATCGTATATCAAGCAAAATGACGGTGATCGCCGCACCGTAGCGTATACTCCTCACAAAATCAGGGAGGTATGCATGCGTCGTGCCCGCTGCTTCGTTTTTCCGATCGTCCTCTTCGTCTCAATTCTCAGCGTCGCACAAGTACGCAACTCGACGCCCCCAGCCGGCTCGTCGGCTGCAAATGCTCAACAGTCACAACCGTTCGACATTGCCGCTGCGGTGAATGCATATCTGGCGAAGATGCCGCCGGCGCAGCGCGCTCGCTCTGATGCTTACTTTGAAGGCGGGTACTGGCTCACTTTGTGGGACTTTCTTTCGACAGTCTTCGTAATGTGGTTACTTCTGCAGTTTGGCTGGTCCGCGCGGATGCGCGACCTGGCCGAAAGAATCACCCGCTTCCGTCCGCTTCAGACCGCACTCTACTGGCTGCAGTTCATCATTCTTACGTCCGTGCTCGGCTTTCCGCTCACGGTTTATGAAGGATATTTTCGCGAGCACAAGTATGGATTGCTCAATCAAACTTTCGGTCCGTGGATGCGCGAGCAGCTAGTCGGCCTGGCAGTCGGCGTGGTTCTAGGCGCCATACTTTTCGTTCCGCTGTTCGGGGTGGTGCGCCGCCTCGGCGCCAGTTGGTGGGTATGGGGCTCGATTCTGATGATCGTGTTTTTTGCCTTCGTGAGTCTCATCGCTCCCGTCTATATTGCTCCGCTGTTCAACCAATATAAGAAGCTAGAGGATCCGAGCATCAAAAATCCGATCTTAAGCATGGCGCGTGCCAATGGAATTCCAGCCAGCGACGTCTGGGAATTCGACGCGTCTCGGCAGTCGAACCGGGTCAGCGCAAATGTCAGCGGCTTCGCCAATACCATGCGGATTTCGCTGAATGACAATCTTCTGAAGCGCTGCACTCTGCCCGAGATCGAGACGACCATGGGTCACGAGATGGGCCATTACGTTCTGAATCATGCCTACAAGGGATTGGTCATGATTGGAGTCGTGATCGTGATCGGCTTCGCCTTCCTGAATTGGGGAGTTCAGTCCGCTCTGGCACGCTGGGGAGAGAAGTGGGGCGTTCGCGGAATGACAGATGTCGCGGTTTTGCCGCTCGCCGTGATTGTATTCTCCGTATTCTTTTTTCTCATGACCCCAGTCACCAACACCATCACGCGGACTATGGAATATGAAGCTGACATGTACGGCCTGAATGCCGCTCGCCAGCCGGATGGCGAGGCGAATGTAGATTTGATGTTGGGAGAATATCGGAAACTCGATCCCGGAACACTCGAGGAGATTCTCTTCTACGATCACCCCAGCGGCCGCACTCGCATCACCGCGGCCATGCGCTGGAAGGCAGAGCATCTCGAGACTGCATCTCAGGAGGAAATGTCCAGACCACTCTTCAGCGCCCCGTGATGCGTGTGGGGACGGGCACTCCTGCCCGTCCGGCCGTGGCGACCACCTTCGGTATCCGAACGAGCGAAGCTCGACTGCTCATCAGTTTGCTAGAATCCCCATGCGCTTCCCCACGCTCTTCAGCACACTCAGTGCCTGCTCTAGTTCTTCCTTCGTATGAGTTGCCGTCATAATGGTGCGGATGCGGGCCTTGCCCTCCGGCACGGTCGGAAATGCGATGCCGGTGCCCAGCACGCCTTCCTTGAAGAGTTCGCGTGAAAAATCCATCGTAAGCTTACCGTCGCCGATGATGATCGGAGTGATCGGAGTTTCGCTGGCCGGAGTCGTGCGCCCCCCGATGTCAAAGCCCAGCAGGCCCAGTTCTTTCTTCCAGAAGCGCGTGTTCTCCCAGAGCCTCTCCATGCGCTCCGGTTCGTTTTCCAGTACGTCGAACGCCGCGATGCACGTTGCTGCTACCGATGGAGGGTGCGATGTTGAAAACAAAAACGGCCGCGCCCGGTGATAAAGAAAATCAATCAGATCGCGCGTCCCGCACACGTACCCGCCCAGCGCGCCAATGGCCTTCGAAAGCGTTCCAACTTGAATGTCGACGCGGCCGTGCATGCCGAAGTGGTCGATGGTGCCGCGTCCGTTGCGCCCCAGCACGCCGGACGCGTGCGCGTCGTCGACCATCATGATGGCGCCGTACTTTTCGGCCAGCCCGCACAGTGCAGGCAGCGGCCCAATGTCTCCGTCCATGGAGAAGACGCCGTCGGTGATCAGCAGTTTCTTGCCCGTTTCGCCCTTAATGCTGGCCAATTGTTCTTCCGCATGCGCCATATCCTTGTGGCGAAACACTAAAATCTTCGCCCTTGAGAGCCGTGCTCCGTCGATGATCGACGCATGGTTGAGCGCGTCGGAGATAATGAAATCGTCTTTGCCCAGCACCGCCGAAACCGTCCCGGCATTCGCGGCAAAGCCTGACTGGAACACCACGCACGCCTCCACGTTCTTGAAGCGTGCGATCTTTTCCTCCAGTTCCATGTGGATCTTCATCGTCCCCGCGATGGTACGCACCGCCCCCGATCCCACTCCGTATCTCCGCGTCGCCTCCAGCGCCGCCTCCCGCAGCTTGGGATGCGTAGTCAGGCCGAGATAATTGTTCGACGCCAGGTTGATAACTTTCTTCCCGTCGAACGTGCAGACGGCTGCCTGTTCGTCGTCGAGCACGCGCAACTTGAAGTGTGTGCCCTTGGCTTTGAGTTCGTTGATCTGGTCGGTGAGATAAGTAAGGGGATTAACGCGGGTCGCAGTCGTCATAAAAACCTCGCCACCGATCACACAGATTCACACGGATAAGAACGCAGAAGAGTCAATCAATCAAATCAATCAAATCTATCTTGAGCCAATCTACTTGTCATCCTGAGCGCGTTCTCTGCGCGAAGGATCCCTACAGTCTTTTCTCTCACTCATGCACAGGTTCTTCGCTTCGCTCAGAATGACAATCAACTCTCCCGAGAGCGGAGGCGAAAGAAAGTCGTCGCACGTCTTGATGATCCCAACAACCCGATCACCGCACTCCGTTCGGATACACCAGAATCTTGCTCGCTTCACCAGTCTTCAGTCGTTCCATGGCCTTGGAGAAATCCTTCATCGCAATCCGGTCCGTGATCACGGGATGCAAATTAAGCTTGCCACTCTTCAGCAGCGCCGTCATCTGGTACCAGGTCTGATACATGCGCCGCCCGTTAATGCCCTGCACCGTGATTCCCTTGAAAATAATATCTTCGGAAAAATTCAGCGAGATCGGCTTCGAGGTCAGGCCAAGCAGCGAGATTCTGCCCCCGCGCCGGACGATATCGAACGCGGTGCGAATCGAGTCCGGATGACCCGCCATTTCCAGCACCACGTCGACGCCCAGTCCGCTAGTCTTCTTCATGATGATCGCGTTGACGTCTTCTTTGGCAGGGTTAAGCACATAGTCGGCCTTCATCTCCCGCGCGATCCGGGCCCGGTGTTCGTTCACTTCGATGGCGAACACCGAGGTCGCTCCAACCGCCTGGGCTACGGCAATTGAAAACAGCCCAATCGGCCCGCATCCCGTGATGGCTACGCTCTTCGCCGCGATCTCCCCGGCTAGTACCGTGTGCACCGCATTTCCCAGCGGATCGAGAATCGATGCGTACTCCTGCGGAATCGCCGGATCGAGTTTCCAGATATTCGACTCAGGGATGACGACATACTCCGCGAAGGCGCCGTCAGCGTCCACGCCAATAATCTTCACCTTCTGGCAAATGTGACCTTCGCCCGTCCGGCACTGAAGACACTTGCCGCACGCCACATGCATCTCTGCCGAAACGAAATCGCCTTCTTGAACGCTGGTGACCTCGTCTCCAAATGCCGCCACTTCTCCGCAGAATTCATGTCCCGGAATCAGCGGCGGATGAATGCGGTTTTGCGCCCAACGGTCCCAGTTGTAGATGTGGAGATCGGTGCCGCAAATCGACGCGACTTTCACCTTCACCAGCACGTCGTTGCGCCCAAAGGAAGGAATCTTGACCTGGCGAACTTCCGCGCCCGCCGCTGCTTCTGGCTTGACCACTGCCAGCATTGTTGGAGCCATCATTGCCACCTGTCGGAACTGTCTCAATCAAAAAAACCGCTTAAGCGCAAACGCATAATTCTAGCACCGAGCATTGATTCGCCTCGGATCCCACTCCTTTATCTTCGCGCTGTAAGTGAGCAAACCGCAAACCCGGCAATTGCATCGAAGCACAACCCTTTCTTCGGGTCGAGGTTAGATCTTTGCCTACTCGTTCTTTCGCGTTTCTGCTGATCCTGGCTAGTATCCTTTCGGTTAAGTCAATGTCCGCGGCCCCAGTAGCAGTGCGCTATAAGGAAGGCTTGCTGCACGGCTTTCTCATCCTCAGCACGCTCGACGGAACTCCGCTTGCCGAGGGCGATCTCACCCAAGTGCTTCACGGCAACAAGATCACGAGCCACCTGATATTCCGCTTCAAAGACGGTTCCCGGCAAGAGGAGACCGCCGTCTTTTCCCAGCGCCATTATTTTCGGCTCGTCAGCTATCACCTCGTCCAAAAAGGCCCCGTATTCCCGCACCCAACGGAAATCACGATCGCACCTTCCAGCGGGCAAGTCACCGTCAATTACACCGATGATGACGGCAAGGAAAAATCGTTGAGCGAACGCATGAAGCTGCCGCCAGATCTTGCGAACGGCATTGTGCTCGTATTGCTGAAGAATCTTCTTCCTGACCCGTCACCGCTTGAAGTGTCCATGGTCGTGCCCACGCCCAAGCCGCGCCTCGTGAAACTCGCAATAAGCAGCCCCGGCAAGGAACCGTTCAGCCTCGCTGGAGCAGGTCGTGAAGCTCAGCACTTCGTCATCAAAGTTCAGATTGGCGGCATCGCCGGACTCGTGGCGCCACTGCTGGGAAAACAGCCACCCGATTCCAACCTCTGGGTTGAGGGCGGAGAGTCCCCCACATTCGTCAAGTCGGAAACCGTCGCTTATCTAGGCGGCCCAATCTGGCGCGTGGAGTTAGTGGCTCCAGTCTTTCCCAAATCCGCGACGCCGGAATCAAAGAGTGGCAGTGCAGAGAAACATTAAAATCGCAGATGACCACGAACCATGTCGCGACAGCCTGGGCGAAGCCCAGCAGTTCCGCGAGGCTCTCTCTACTTCATGCTTTCAACTTTCGGTGTCACATTCTTGAATTCTTCCGACTTCCCTCGCGGAATGCTCAGCGTCTTCCACTCGCTCGACCGCAAATGCTTGGCCAGAAACACGATCTGCCCAATGTGCGCCGCATAGTGCGCAATCTGCCGATTAAGAGCCTGCAACACGGTATGCGATTCACCCCGAATGGTCACCGTGCGCCTTACATCTTCCGGTTTCAACCCGTCGATGGCGCGCACAACACAAGCCCAGCCCTCTTCCCACCAGCGCCTGACATCCGCCCGTGTAGTCGCGCCGCTCACTTCAAACTCGCGGTCGCGAAAACGGTCGGGCTTTTCCCCATCGCTGGTCAGAAAGTCGGTAAAGCGCGACCGCATATTTCCCGCCAAATGCTTGACCAGAATCGCCACCGAGTTTGACTCTGGATCGAGCGTCAGGAAAAAGTCATCATCCCGTAGTTGCGCCATCGCGCCTTCGCCCATGCGCTTATACCCGCGCATCTGTCGGCGCACCTCATCGAGATACTGCGCAGCGAGATCGTCCGCCATCGCCTATGCCTCCTTTAGAATTTATGCCTCACCCCAGCCTCCTCCGCCGGGCGTTTCAATCGTAATCCGCTCGCCCTTGCGCAGACGAGTGCTGAACTTCCCGGGCACAGGCTCGATTGCCCCGCTGTGACGCGTAATGAAACTCTTGCCCGCCGAGCCGTCTGCTCCTCCCGCCAGTCCCCACGGTCCGCGCGTGCGGCGGTCAGCCAGCAAAGTCACTTCGCAGTCGGTGAGCACCTCAATTTCGCGAACGATGCCGTCGCCACCACAGAACTTTCCTGCGCCACCGCTGCCCGGCCGCAGCGAATACTTCCGCATCCGCAAGGGATAGGCATACTCCAAAGCTTCCGCGGGAGTATTCAGCGAATTAGTCATGTGGGTATGCACGCCCGAAACCCCGCTTTTGCCAGGCCGACCGCCCATTCCTCCCGCGATTGTCTCGTAGTAAGCAAACGGCTCGCCCGTGCGCGGATCGACACCGCCGATGGTCAGATTGTTCATCGTCCCCGAAGCGGCCGCCGGGATCCGACCGGGAACGGCCAGCGCCAGCGCCCGCAACACCACATCGACGATGCGCTGTGACGTCTCGACGTTTCCTCCCGCTACCGCCGCGGGAGGCCGCGCATTCACGATGGTTCCTGCCGGAGCGACGACTTGAATCGGGCGCATCAACCCGGCCGCGGCGGGAACGTCCTCTTCCAGCAGGCAGCGAAACACGTAGAAACACGCCGAATAGGTAATCGCGGCCACCGCATTCACGCTGCCCTCCACCTGCGGATCGCTACCGCTAAAGTCGACCGTCACCATGTGGCGCGGACCTGCCCTGAGCGCAAGTCGAAGGGGCTCCCGCCCGCGAATTGCGATGGCGTCCTCGGTAGCTGTCGCAAAGCCACGTTGCCCCCGCTTTTCATCAGGCTGGTGAACCGTAATCTCGACCGCAATCTTGATCGCTCGCTCGCTGATTCCATCCCCATCCAGATAATCCTCCGCTCGATACCTCCCGGCCGGTACGCGCCGCAAAAACGCGCGCATCAATTCCTCCGAATAATCCAGCAGATCGGTAGCCGCGCGCTTCGCTCGCCTCACCCCATAACGCGAACACACTTCCCGAATACGCTCCGCGCCCGTATGACAGGCCGCGAGCTGCGCTCCCAGATCACCTTCGCGTTCCTCAGGCGTGCGCACATTGTTGAGCAACATCGCGAGCACATCCTCGTCTCGCACTCCCCGCCGCAACAGCTTTACCGGAGGAATGCGCACGCCCTCCTGATAGATTTCCCGGCAAAGCCCCATCGATCCAGCATAAGCCCCGCCCACATCCGCATGATGCGCCCGCGAAGCCACATAAAAATCCGGGCCGGTATGGCGGAGCCTCGTCTGGCGCGGACCTGCCCTGAGCGGCAGTCGAAGGGGTCCCCGCCCGCGGCTTTTTCCAGATCGTGCATCCTCCACATACACAGGCGCCACCAGCGTGATGTCAGGCAGATGCGTCCCGCCGCGAAACGGATCGTTCAGCATCACCACATCCCCAGGCCCCATCGCACCCGCATCAATGGCCGCCCTGACCGACATCGGCATCGATCCGAGATGCACTGGCATATGGTCGCCCATTGCGATCACTTCACCCGTCCCGTCGAAAACTGCGCACGAGTAATCGCGACGCTCCTTGATGTTCGGGGAAAATGCCGTACGCCGCAGCGCGGCCCCCATTTCCTCTGCGATGGAGTGAAATAAATTTTTGAAAATTTCCAGTTCAACCGGATCGCGCCGCATCAGGCGCAGTGTACTACCAGTCGTCAGCTATGTATCGGTTGGCCGCTGACAAAACGTCCTTTCTGCCTGGCGGTCAGCCATCTTTGGTGAACGAAGACGACTAGCGACCACGCCGCCCCAAAGAAAATCTGGTTCCATTCACCGAATTCTATTGACACTTCTTTAACACTGCCGCAATATCTTGGGATATGAGATCGTCCCCTACTACAAATAGGGTCGGTCTTTCAAACACAGGGCCCATAGTCGAGTCACCTTTGCAAGGGAAAATCGTTCACGGAGGAACCTTCATGGCAACGAAGAAGAAGGCAAAAAAGAAGAAACACTAACCGTCAGCGAGACGACATCTCGCATACGCCACGAATTTCACTGGCCTCTTGAGAGAAGCACCTCTTAAGGGGCTTTTCCTTTTGCGCCCAGGTCTCGAATTGATTTGCCTTGAAGTTTTGGACAAACGAAATTCTTAGAAGGCTCGCCTTGCGTGTGTCACAATAGGCAGACCACGCGGAATTTGGCATGGACGATGAAAATGGCGGCGCACAAAAAAAACTCGGCAAAGCACAAAGCGGATGAAATCCTGATCCCCGACAAACTTTATTTTCGCATCGGCGAAGTGGCTACTCTCTGCCATCTACCCGCTTATGTCCTGCGTTTCTGGGAGTCCGAGTTCCCGCAACTGAAGCCGGTTAAGAGCAGCACCGGTCAGCGCATGTATCGCAAGCGCGACGTGGAAGGCGTCCTGCGTATCAAGCAACTGCTCTACGAGCAGGGATTCACCATCTCTGGTGCCCGCCAACAACTGCGCGCCGAAACAAAGACGGACAAAACGCAGTCCGCAATCCCGTTCCCAACCAGTTCTACGCCTGAGATTCAGCACATCCGCCAGGGCCTGCGAGAAATTTTGAATCTACTCTCGGTTCGTCGAACGGGATAGCCCCAGAACACAATTCACACTAACGACACGAAGTGTCACGAAGGGTTATTTGAGAGGTTTTTCGCTCGTGCGCTTTCGTGTCCTTTGTGGTGACCCCCTTTTATGCGCCGACCCAGTTTGTGCGCTCCAGAATCGTCGGCGGCTCATACGTCCTGCCACGCGCCAACCTTCGATCCTCTCGTCGCGTTGTCCATAACAGCACCGGCCCTAGAAATGCGGGCAACATCTTCGAGAGCATCCCAGATTCTTGCCGGAACTCGCCCCGCAGTTCCCGAATCTTTTCGCTCACCTCGCGATCCACTTTCCGGAACTGCCGCTCCATCGCCCACAGTGCCGAACTGTACACGCCGCTCAGCCTTCCCATTTCCCGGGCAAATCGCGCGCGCACACGAGCATCGGGCGAATCCTTGTAGCGCTTCCATCCCGCCATCAAAGTTCGCGAGATGCGGTACAAGCTCGGCCCATTGAGTTGGAAGTCGCGCCAGAAGGCCCAATCCAGAAAGCGCTTGGAATCCTCCCGCGAAATCGCCGCGTGCTTGAAATTGAATTTGAACTGCCCATGCACGTCGGCATAGTCCACATCGCGCAGCAGTCGGCCTTGTTCCGCCATCTGCTGATACAGCGGAGTTCCCGGCACCGGCGTGTACAGCATGAACTGGTGAAAGTCAGTGTCGTGCGATACGGCGTGTTCGATCTCCGCCACAATATTATCCGGCGTATGGTGCTCCAACCCGATGATCGTCGATCCTTGCACGCGAATTCCGTGCTCGCGCAGTTCGCGCGTGAGTTCCCGCGTGTCTGCTCCCTGCAGTTTGCTGTACCCGGCCCTGGGAGACTCCAGCCCCATCCACAGCCAGGACACACCCAGCTCCACCAGCTCCTGCATCGTGTATTTGCGAATGGCATTGGCCGAAGCGAATACCGACATCGCCCAGCTCTTATTTCCTGCCTTCATCAATTCCAGCAGGCGCATGGCGCGCTCTCGGTGGAGCAGAAAATTTTCGTCCATCACGAAGAACGAATTTACCTTCAACTCGTCCTCCATCCGGCTCATCACTTCATAGAGTTCGTCGCCGCTCTCGAAAAAGTTGACGAATTTTCCCTTGCCTCCGAAGAATGCCGAGGTCGTACAGAAGTTGCAGCCCATGGGACAGCCGACCGAGGGGATAATGGTTGCGGCCGTCGCCCCCTTGCGCTCCGGCAGCCGTATACCCATAATGCGCGTGCGCATTCCGGAAACGATTGCGGGATGCCGGATCGGAGCGCCCTCGTCTTCTCCCAAATAGCGCCGCATCCACGAAACTCCTTCGCCTTTCACAATGTGATCCGCGTCAATCATCGTCTCAACCCCAGGGATGGCTGCCACGTGTCCACCCACCACAATCACAGAATGCGGCGAAAGCTCCCGCGTCATACGGCACATTTCACGCACCTTGGCCACGTTCACGATGATTCCCGTGATGCCCACCACGTCATAGTGATTATTTTTCAGCTGGCTGGCGAAATCCCTGCGCGTAGGAAAATCGAGCACTGCGCAGGGCGCGGAAATATTCGCCTGGATCATCATGATGCCCCAGGAACGATGAAACATGCGCAACGAAAAGCTACCCTGTGCCCGCGTGACTTGATTGTGATAAAGCTCCATCGGATTGATGGAGCGGCTTCCGAACTCATCATCCTGCGCGTACGGCCCGAAGACGGAACTCAGCAGAACGCGCGCCCGTACTCCTTTAGGATGTCTTTGGAGATCGCTGGAATTAATTTTAGGATGGCTGACAACGACATCGCTGGTCTGCGTTTCCAATTTCTTTCATCATCCATTTCCCCCCACATGCCGTTACTGCAATCGTAATCGCTTACGTCCACACCGCAACCGCCTGCGCACAGAAAACACAAAAAGATTACAAAGGCAGGACACTGTCCCGAAGTAACTGGAAAATCCTCATAAGTGCAGGGGCCTTGAACCGGGCTTGTCTTCTAGCCTAGAATCGCTGCGCCATGGCATCGGAACCACTGGAGATCGAGCGTCTCGACCGCGGGGTGCTGAGCCTGCACGGTCCGCTGACTATCGAGAATGTTTCACCTTTCATGAATGCCGTGCGTCGAGAAGACGCCCAAACCATGATTTTGGATCTCACCGGCGTGCCCTATCTTGATTCGTCTGGGTTGGGATCGCTGGTTAGCGCCTGTACTTCTTGCGCTAAGGCTGGACGCCGGATGGCGCTCACCGGAGTGAACAAACGCGTAATGAAGGTTTTCGAAATTACCCGCGTCGAGCACGTCTTCTTGATGTTCCCCACACTCTCGGACGCGCTCGAAGCGTTCACCAACGCCGGCACCGCGTAAATATTCTCGCGTAGAGGCAGCCGCCTCGGCTGTCAAGCCCAGGCGCTGTCCGGCAGACGCGCCGCTTCCGCCCAAAACTCTCAAGCCACGCGCGTGGAATTCGACTTCTTGGTGTTTACCGCATTCACGGCGTCCAGCCGGATGCGCGTGACGCGCGCCGTTTCCTGCACCAGATCGTTGCTAACCTTCGCGCCTTCCCCCGCCATCACCGAGCCGGCGGCCAGCGCGAAACGCAAGGCGTCTGCCTGATCTTCGAAATACAAAACGACTTGTCCCGACATAGCACTTCTCCCTGGGCTCGGAGCCCTAGTCGTGAGCCATACGACCTGGAAAGATCAGCCTTAATATCCCCAAACGAAACCACGGGCGCTTTCGACGAAGGACGCGCTCCGGTCTTTGACTGATTCTCCGGGTCAACTGGGTCCAAGTCAAAGTGATTCTCTTGGTTCCCTTTACTCGGTAGGTCATCCGCTCGGGAATTTGGGCCGAAACAGTTCGCGGGACTGGTTGAAGTTGGTCGGACACTCCTCCTAGGCGAAAACAACAGTGTGAAAGTGGTTTCCTTCGTGAACCTTCGTGCCCTTCGTGGTGAACGCCTTTGACGGGGGCTATACTGCCCATGCCATGCCAGTCTTGATCTCCATGCTCCATGGCATCAATGTAGGAGGACACAACAAAGTTGACATGGCCGCCCTGCGCGCACTCTACAAATCCCTTAACTTTGAAGACGCACACACCTACGTGCAGAGCGGCAATGTCATCTTCCGCACGAAAGAAAAACTCTCCCCTGCTTTGGCGAAGAAGATTCAGACTGCGATCGAGCGTAAGTTCGGCTGTCGTTCCGAGATCATTCTCCGCACCGCGGACGAACTGAGAAAGACCATCGCCGCCACTCCCTTTCCCGCCAGTCGCGGCCTGGAGCCGGGAAAAGTGTTGGTCACATTCCTCGCCGCGGATCCGGGCCCCGACGCCAACGCCGCATTGCTGAAGCTGAAAAACCATCCAGAGGAGCTCCATTTGAAGGGCCGCGAACTCTACATCTACTTCCCCAATGGTGCCGGCAAATCCAAACTCCCATGGTCCTCCATCGCAAAATTGCTGAAAACAGAAGGTACCGCCCGCAACTGGAACAGCATTAGCAAGGTGCTTGCAATCGCAGAAGAAATGGAAGCGCGTTAAATCGAAGACCCGCACACCGGTTGCGATGGCTTATAGCTGACAGCT
>DATBEI010000150.1:0-22350 GCA_036269595.1 Candidatus Sulfotelmatobacter sp. | reverse complement strand
GTGGAATTGACGTACCAGAACGGGTTCGAGGCCACCTCGCTTGCCGACATCGCGCGCGAAGCCAAGGTTCCTCTCGGCAACGTCTATTATTACTTCAAGACCAAGGACGAGATTGGCGAGGCGATCGTCGAGCTGAGGCTGGCGAAGCTGTCCGCACAGCGGCAGCGATGGAACGAAGCGGGATCGCCCAAGGATCAGCTTTGCGCCTGCGTCCAAGGCGTCTTCGAGAACAAGGATTGCCTGGCGCAGCTCGGCTGCCAGGTCGGGACGTTTTGCTCCGAGCTCCACAAGGCGGGCGGTTCGGTCGCCACCAGAGCGACCGAGATATTCGCTCAACACCTGGCCTGGATCGAGAGCCAGTTTCGGGCCCTCGGAAAGGGGAAAGACTCCAACGGCCTTGCCGTGCACCTGCTTTCCGCCATGCAAGGCGTTTCGGTCCTGGCTCATGCCTTTCATGACTCCGGTCTGGTGGCGGCGGAGACCAAGCGCCTCAAGAGTTGGATTCGGAGCTTGTGAGACACCAGGCGGGCTGAACCCGCAGGTCCGCACGGCGAAGACTGACGTGTGGCCGGGCAAAATGTGCATTGTATTGAGTTAGTCAACTAACATACAATTGGATTATCCGAGGCGATCGGACGGCACAACAAGCCCCAAGCGGGGAGAATGGAGCTGTTATGAAAATTGTCTTAATTGGCGCAAACGGAAAGATCGGGGAACTGGTTCAAACGGCATTGGCCGGCGCCGGCCATGAGATCGTCAAGGTCGGACGCAAGTCAGGCGATTTCCAAGTCGAGATCGAGAACCGCGAAAGTGTCAGGAAGCTTTATCAAGCCGTCGGCTCGTTTGATGCCGTGGCCATTGCAGCAGGTGAAGTCGCATTTGCTCCGCTTTCGGAACTCACCGCTGAAAAATGGCAGTTCTCGTTGGGAAGCAAGCTCATGGGTCAGATCAGCCTGGTTCAGGAGGCGATCCCGTTCATCAAAGAAAATGGATCCTTCACTTTGGTTTCGGGCGTTCTTAATGACGAACCGGTCTTCGCCGGTGTCGCGGCGTCAACCGTCTCGGGCGCATTGGAAGGTTTTGTTCGGGCTACCGCAATCGAACTTCCCAAGGGATTGCGTATCAATTTGGTGAATCCCACGATGCTAGAAGAATCCGTACCTAGTATGGGTTCGTTCTTTCACGGCGTGATTCCGGTCGAAGGATGGAAAGTTGCACAAGCCTACAAACGCGCAATCCTGGGGGCGCAAACCGGCCGCGTTTACAGAGTGGATTGAGCTTACCCAGTGTTTATTCGAAGACCGCCCGGCAACATCGCAAGAATCCAGGTTGACAAAGGAACCCACCGTTGCAGCCTAGCACTCACTCAGTGGATTGACTGATAAACCCACGGCTATTGGCTGCCGAATAATTTATGTCACAACAAGCCCTAAGCAGGCAGAACGGAGCAAAGAGATGAGAGCAGCACTCGACAAAGAGAAGTTCGGCCCGTGGGCACTTGTCACGGGTGCCTCGTCCGGAATAGGCAAGGAATTTGCGCGGCAAATCGCTGCTTCAGGAATCAACATTGTTCTGGTTGCGCGGCGGGAGGACTTGCTTAAGGAAGTAGGCGTTGAATTTAGCAAGCGTTACGGGGTGGAGCATCGAGTTATCGTGCTTGATGTCTCTCGGGAGGATTTCATCGGGCGACTCGCCTCCGCCACTGACGATCTCGACATCGGCCTTGTCGTCTCCAATGCCGGCACCGGAAATCCCGGCGAGTTCTTGAAGCTTGAGCGGCAGTTGCTTCTAGCGACTTTACGGCTCAGTACGATGGCGCATCTGAACATCTCCCACCATTTCGGCGCGAAACTCGCCAAGCGGGGGCGGGGCGGCTTGATCCTCGCGGGGGCAATGGGTGCGGAAAACGGCGTTCCCCGTATGGCGAATGACGGAGCCGCGAAGGCGTATGTACACAGTCTTGGCGAGGCGCTTCACTTTGAGTTCAAACCTCTAGGTGTCTACGTTACGGTACTGGCAGCCGGGTTTACGAACACAGCCGTGCTCCAAAAGTTCGGACTCGATCCGAAGACCATGCCGATGAAACCGATGAGCGTCGAGCAGTGCGTGTCTGAGGGCCTCAGCGGTCTGCGCAAAAACCGCTCCAGAATCGTTCCAGGCCGGCTGAACCGCATCTTGAACGCTCTAGTGCCCGCTTCTCTTGCGCGGAAGATGGAGGCGGACTTACTTGGTAAAGGGCTTGCCAACAAGTCCGCTCCTGCGATCGCACGGGCAGAGGCCTGATCACTGACGGGCGACTGGTCGAGCCGCTCGAACCATGCAAGAGCGAATCAGTCTTCTTAGGAGAGCCGAATGTCATAACGTGCCGCATTCAGCCGGATGATGGCATTTGCCTTCCGTTCGGAGTCAAGCCCCCGGGACTGACCGCGGACTCTTCCAAGGTCGCCACACGGTTCAGCTGCTAAGCTGCATTTGGCAAATCGTCCGCAAACGGCTTCGAGCGGCTGCTTCTCGAATTCCTTGGGCAGAACACTTTGAACATACCGGCGCTTGCCATCCATGCGGTATCCAAGGGTGAAAAGGCCGTTGAAGCACCTGTGATTTGAAGGAGAGAACAATGCTCGACCACATGATTCTGACTGTCAGCAATGTCGAACGTTCGTTGGCGTTCTATGAGGCGGCCTTGAAGCCTCTTAATATCAAGTTCTTCCTACCCTACAAGGGCGAAGGCGATCATCCTGATCTGTGGGGATTTGGTGACGGCAAGAGGGCGTTCTTCTGGATCAAGCAAGGGAAGCCTGATCCGGCGTCCATTCACTGGGGGTTCATGGCCGAAAGCAATGGTACGGTCGATGAATTCTACAGGGCGGCAATATCCGCTGGTGCCAGGGACAATATTTCACCGCGGGCACGAGTGGAATACTATCCGGGATACTACGCCGCCGATGTATTTGACCCGGACGGGTATTCGTTCGAAGTCGTCCATAAAACCTAGTGAGGAACCTCACATCGCGAAGGTACTCAAAGCACGACAACAGTGGTTGCCTACAGTTCAACGTGCTCTGAGTGCCTCAGCGATTTGACCACCGTGCGACAGTGACTCGGGCACACGGTTTCGCGGTTGAGCGAAGGATATACCGACAAGTCAAGAGTGACTGAGGGATCTGCAACCGTCCCAAGTGACTCGTTTAAGGCGTGCTAGTTGCGAATCGGATCAGTCCTGAAAAACGCGCATCTCGTCCCCTAACTCGCGGTTTGTCGGCAATCCGGAGGTTGGGAACTCCGAACGAGACCGCTGCTCGGTGTTCGCGAACTGGCGACTCGGTGGCGTCGCCCGTTAGATCGAGTTCAACTATTAGAATTCATTCCTTAGCTCTTGGTGCTGGTGCTTCGAGTGCTACCACGATCTTCTGGAGTGTGTTGAGATTGTCCACCTGGCCAAGTGAACTCAATCTCAAAGACCCAAGAACTCCGGCAAAAGCCGCCAGACCAGCCCTCTCTCGCGCGGCTTCGGCCCGGCGTAGTCCTCGTTCGGCCGCCTGCATGTGTGCCAGCACTTTTTCTTGGATCGCTTGGTCCTGGATCTCTTTGGGGTTCCACACTCTCGCCACGGTCTTTAACAATCCGCGATACATATGTTTCCCCACTACCTGTTCCATCTCCTCAATTTCGTGGAGAACTCTGTCCCGGTGGCCGTTCGCGTCGCCATTGTGCTGGCCATTGGCGCCATTTCCGGCAACTGTTCGTTCTGATGGCTTCTGCTCACGCGCGCATTTGGGCCGAAGGCCTTCTTGCCAACCTGCGGGTGTGGCCCATCCTGCCAGTTGAGGAACGGACTTCGGCCGCTTGCGGTCGTCCAAGTCAACCCAGGTTCCAGTGAAGTAATAAAGATACCGGCCGAGGCCAAAACAGGCACAACTCCGTTTGAAAGCCTGTGCTTCCGCTGCCGTACACGAATTGTCATTATCAGCCCATTCTTCCCCTGTGGCTGAATGCGAACCCAATCCGAAAATCGTCAGCTCGCACGTGACCAGCACCTTCGCGGCAATCTTCTGGTCTTTGCTTCGTTCAAAAGTTGCGCTGGTGTGAATGGTGTATTTCCGAGTCCAACCTGCCGGGGTAAACAGCGCGTTTAAGCGATCGGTATAAGCCCGCTGATCGGCATACGGGACTACTTGGCCGCGCACCGGTTGCTGGTTCTTGGTCGTGTTCATCACCCGCCATTCGATCTGTGCGGAATCAAACGGCACTTCCAGTGCCGCCACCAGTTCTTTGACCCGTTCCGCGGGGACCTGAAAGACTCCAGGTGCCGGCATCACTGGCGGCGGTCCCGATGCGGGGGCATGGTCTTTCTGGGCATGACCGTTTGGGGCGCTCATTCGGGCTCCTCCTTGGTTGACGTTGTTTCTTTATCCAGGCGCTGGCCGCTATGCCGAGATCCTGACTATGCCGAGCCAACGAAGATTCTTGTCGCACGCCTTGTGACGCCCGGCTCGGGAACCAGGGTCGCAGGTGGCGTTCAGAGCAAGAAGCAACACCAGCTCGGCATAGTAAGGGGCTTCTCAGCTACAGAGCTTTGAGAAAAGCTACGAGCTCGTCGTCCGGTTTATAGCGTCGCAGTTTTTCACCCATCGGCTGAACTTTGGCTAACGCCTTTTCTTTCATTGAGAGGTCAGCATCCAGATACACCTGCGTTGTTTCGATTGATTCATGGCCAAGCCACAACGCAATCACAGTTCGATCCACTCCAGCCTGAAGCAGTTCCATGGCTGCGGTGTGTCTGAGAACATGAGGCGTTACGTGTTTCTTGGTTAGGCTTTCACACGCATGACTGGCCGCACTTGCATGTTTGGCCACGATGTACTGAACACCGTCTGCACTCAGTTGTCCACCACGAGCGTTGACAAACAATATCTCACCCTTGTCGCGCCATGATTCTTTAGACCACGCTCTCAGAACAGCTACAGTGCGCTTTGCGAGAGGCGTACATCGTTCTTTTCTTCCTTTGCCGATGACTCGGACGTGCGCTCCACCTTGCAGCTTCACGTCATTTTTCCGCAACGCAATAAGCTCGGAAAGGCGCAACCCTGTTTGTAACGCCAGCAGCATGAGAGCGTGGTCCCGGCGCCCCGCCCACGTGTTCAGGTTCGGTGCCCTTAGCAAGGCTTCGGCTTCGTCACGGTTAAGAAAGTTAACCAGGGTGCGCACATGTCGCTTTTGGGGGATGGCCAACACTTGCTGAATCTGGCCTGTGTTGGTTGGTACTTCCAGTGCGAGATAAGTGAAAAAGGAGCGAATGGCGGTTAGCCGCAGATTACGGCTTCGCACGCTGATCCCACGCTCTCTTTCTAGTTCACTAAGGAATCCCGTGACTACGGACGCGCTGATCTCGTCCAAGCACAGCCGGGAGGGAGCTTCCTGTATTTTCTTCGCAAGAAATTTCAGCAAAAGTCGGAATGTGTCCCGATATGAACTGATTGTGTGATGGCTCACCTGCTTCTCCTGCATCAGGCGTTTCGTGAAAAAGCTCTGAAGCAGCGGAGCAACATGGATTGTGGCTGTCATGAATGTTCCTCCCAGCGAGCATTGAGTCTTTGCACAGCCAAATTCATGAGCTCGGGATATTCGGTGAGATACCAGTAGGTATTTTCAACAGACACATGACCGAGGTAGGTTGAGAGCACGGGCAGAAGAGCCTCAACATCCTCGCCTGCGCGATACCAATCAATCAGCGTGCGAACTGCGAATCGGTGCCGAAAATCATGCAGACGCGGGCCGGGGCCGGATACTGTCTTTCTAATTCCAGCCGTGACGGCCAGCGCTTTGAACACCTGATATATGCGCCAATGGTCAAGGCGTGTTCCGTTAGGGGTTGTGAAGAAATGAGTTGAGGACTGCACTCCAAACAACTTGTCCCGTCGCTCTCTGTATGCTTGCAGCTCCTTAACGGTGCTCGAATGAAGTGGAACCAGTCTAGACTTCCCGAACTTCGTGTTTCGAATGGTCAGTATCCGTTTCGTCAAGTCGACATCGTGGACCTGGAGTTCGGTGGCCTCCCCAATCCGCAACCCGGATACGGCGAGAAGACCAAACAGGCAATAGTATGTTCCTCGGGGCTGATCATCATGCATCCCTGCAGCATCGAGCAAGCGGTTGACTTCGTCCTGGCTGTATAAATAAGGACGAGGCCGCACCGTTTTTGAGAACAGGAGATTCTGTGCTGGGACTTCTGTTCGGCCGTCAAAGGCCGCGGCGTACTTCGCGAACTCCCGCACGATCGTGAGTCGCTTGCTCGCTTGTCTGCCCGGCGTTTTCAGTGCCCATTCCAGAGCCAAGCGGGTTGTAATATGTGGGGCGCCTCTCATCTCCACAGAGAGCACGAAGTTCGTCAGGTGCGCACCGTCGCTCCGCAACTTGAACCCCAGATTGCGCCGCAGGGCTAAATACTCTTCAAGAGTTCTTCGTAGAGTCTTCACTTCGCACCTCCTGGCCAATGCCTCACAAGTGCACGAAGAGCTCTAATATCGACTTTTGTGTAGACGAAGGTTGTTTTTGGCATTGCATGCCGCAGAACTTGCCCAATATCGGCTAAGGTCGCGCGATTCGCGAGCATTCGCGTGGCCAGGGAATGTCGAAACTGGTGCGCACCTTTGCTCGGTGATTGCACACCTGCTCGTGCCAGAGTCTCTCTTACCATTTGGCAGACGCCTTGCGGCCCCGCGAAACCCGTGTGTGGAGCGAGGAGACGAAGGAAAACGCGCCTACCGGGAACCGCCGGTCGGTCCTTGCGCAGGTAAGCGGCAATGGCCTTGCCAACGTCGTGCGGGAGCGGCAGCTTGCATACCTTCGAACCCTTGCCGCGTATGGTTAGAGTTCCGGCTGTCCAATCGATGTCCTCCAGTTCAAGAGAACCCACTTCGCAGGCTCGCAGCCCAAGCCGGGATAGCAACAACAGGATGGCATAATCCCTGCGTCCCATCGCCGTCCGACGATCACAACTGGCCAGGACACGTTTCACTTGACCGGGTGCCAAGAACCTGGGAATGCCGGCAAGCGAGTAACAACGGACTTTTGGAATTGCTCCGGAGATATCTTTTCCGAGAGCACCTCGCAGTACCGAATACCTCAGGAATGAGCGCAAGGAGGCTGTTATCATCCTTGCACTCCCGGCAGAGCGTCTGGGGGCTTCCTCTTGTACAAACGCAACCAAGTCCCCACCATGAATGCGCGCCAGATCGAGGTCGTGGTCGCCATTTTTGTCAAATCGCCAACCCAGAAATCGCGCAACAAATCCCCGGTAGTATTTGATCGTTCGAGGAGCAAGCCCTCGCTCGTATTTGAGATGTTCAGCAAACTTGTCCGCGAACACGTCAACCTTTGTTTTCTTCCGGACCTGCGGCATGACGATGGCACTCTGTGCGGCGAGTAATTCCAGAAACCGTTGCAGAGTTCGGGGATCGCCTCGTCTCACGACGCCATTTTGACGAAGGTAGACCCGGGCATCGGTTAGCTGAAACTTTCTGAGAGTGATACGCCGACTCTTCAGCCACCGACCGAAACGGCTTATTGCCCGCAGTTGTACCTGGATGGATTCGCGGGCATAACCCTGCTGATGTGAGTTCTCCGCAAATTTCTGCAGATAAGGTCCGAGTGGACCAGAGCGGAATGCGTGGACAGTGTTGATGCGTGTGAAAACTCGTTCCATGAAAGCCTCCGCGCGCATTCTTTCATGGAGAATCCCCACTACTATGCCGAGTGAATTCCGGTAACAGCTTCGGCATACGGGGCTGAAGGCGGCGTCATAAGGGCTGGCCCGTTACCGCGTCGCCAACACACAGCGGTCACTCGGCATAGTCAGGATCTCGGCATAGTGGTCACTATTCCGAGAGCGGCATAGTGGCCGTACATCCAACGTTGCGGCTTGATCTGCAAGAGCCAATCTTGTGCCGTGGGAATGCGGCCCAAATCTTCTTTGATATGCTGCTCTCCCACATAACGCACCGGAACTTGCTTGCCGTCGCTATTCACAATGGCAACACCAAACAGTTTCTCTGCCAGGAAAATGCCCTCGGCATGGTGACGTAAGGCCCGATGGCGGAAGTCTGCCAGGAACGCTTTCGATTCATCGAACCAGTTATGAATCGGGAGATAGTCTTCTGTTCTTCCGCCGAACTTCCTCGCGCTGCTCTGCGCGTGTTTGAGTGGGTGGGCCATAGAGCTACACCTCGTACGTCGTGGTCGTGTAATCCTCAAAGCGATCATTGCGCTCAACCGTAAGCTTGCGGGCACTCACATCCAGCACCACATCCCCGAAACCGCCGCAATCGTTTTCATATCCGAAGGGCACAAGATCTTCGAAGTGCTCCTGCAGATGGGAGCCGTCGTACTTCATGGGCTCGTGCTCCCCAGATGCATACCATTCGCCGTCATAGCACTTCACTTCTTCGGTCGTTCCATCGTCGCCGTAACCGTCGAAGTGGACCGCCACAAACGTGATTCCCGCTGCGGCTAGTCTGGCGCACGCCGCCAGGAGCGCGGCCTTTGCCGCGGCTTGTTGTGGTTCAAGTGGTTCGCCATTGTTCGGCTGTGTCTGTTCCATTGCACGATCCTTTCGATTCCGTTTACTTCTATCCCGCCGGGCAAAACGAGCATTTGAGCTTTTTCGAACTTAACTTTAGGCGGCAACGTGCACACCGAACGGACGCGGTGATTTTCAATCGTCGTGAAGAATTGGCGCGGCACCGCGGGCCGAGGCCTGACACAAAAAGGCGGGCTACTGTAACGCGTACCGTGGTCTTGTGAGTGGTAAGCGGGAGAGTGGAGTTTGCAGAATGGAAAACGCGGTGATCAGGCAGCAATTTCGTCGAACAAACTTCTGGCCTTGGCGATCAAAGTTGCGACGGCCTCAGATTTTGAGATTACCGCTGAGGCTCCTGCCAACATAGCTTCTTTCCCAATGAACGGATCACTGTGGTTCGTATAGATGATGATCGGTACGGCTGGCATGAGCTGCTTTAGAAGGCGCGTTGCTTCCAGACCGTTCATCACCGGCATCGAGAGGTCAGTCACAATGAGATCAGGACGCAACTGTTTCGCCCTTTCAACAGCTTCTCGCCCATTTTCTGCCTCTCCACACACGTGAAACTCCCCGTTACCTGTGAAAAGCTGGTTCAGGATACGGCGAACGACAGAGCTGTCATCCACGATTAGGACGCTCTTACCCATGGTACTGTCCCTCGACAGTCAGCGACGTCGAAGTAAGCTCGACAGGGAAAGGGCCATCGAAAGGGCCATCGATAAGACGGGGAAGTATCAGCACTTGGCCAGCCTTCAAGTTGTACCTGGCTGTTGATCTACAGGAACTGTGGCATCAGTCTAGTGTGTCCCGCGTGATGACAAAATACAGGTAATACGGTATCGGCCCGGAGCTCATCACCCCGCATCGTAATGAGCGACAGGTTTCACCTATGGTTAAGGAGTGGGCAATAGTGAAGAAAAACGAGGCTGCTAAACTCCAGAAACTACAGCACTATATTCAATCCTTGTGCGGCATTTACAGTCGGATCGCGCGGCGCCTGGGCGTTGACCGTACCTACGTCAGCCGAGTTGCTAAGGGGGAACGGCGCTCACCCAAGATTGAGACTGCCCTGATACAGGAGTTTGACCGAAGCCAACACAACAACGACGATTAGAATTGAGCCACGAGGACGCGGTTCGCCTGGCGGAAATCGCACCAGGACGTACGCGAAACATTTGGTCATCGGTTGGTGGTAGGCGTTCCGCCACGTAATCCTTCTGAACCGAACTTTTGGGCCGCACTCAGACTCGATCCGTCTCAACAGAGCACGTTGCTCGTGGCAACTGCACCGCGCTTTGGCGTTTGGCCACGCCGGGCTTTCTTGCCGAGGCGCTGCCAGAACGAAGAACCGGAGTAGCGATTCGCTTGCAACTATTCGGTTTCCACGCGCACGTCGCCAAACTTTCGAAAGTCCTGATCAAAGGTCGAGACTGGTACGTTCTTAGCCACTGCGGTGGCGGCGATTAGACAGTCGACAAAGTGAGCCTTCGTTCCCTTATACCGGCTCAGAGCGTCCAGGTGGACCGTTACCTCACCGATCTCGACGCCAGGACTGGAGATCAAGCCTCCGAGGGCGGAGGCGATAGCCGCGCGTGGGTGCCCGTAGAAAGACTCAAGCACAAACACACACTCTGCCAGAACGACAGGCAGTACCACGATGACCACGTCGCCCCGGTCGCAGGCATCGAACAGCTTGCCAGCTGCTCGTGCGTGTTTGTCGTGGTCCTGGACCAGATAGCGGACAATCACATTAGTGTCGACAAGTCTTTGCTTGTTCACCGGGTACCCTCATGACGCGCTGCCTCGGCCGCGGCCTCGCGGATTTCCGCGAAAGACATCCCCTTTCCCTTGTTGCTGGCGAGCGCGCCCTTGAGCGACCGAATGCCGGGATGCACACGAATGGTAGCTCGGTCTCCCTCCACTTCGTATTCCAACTTGTCACCCGGTTTAATTCGCAAGGCCTTTCGAATTTTCTCAGGAATGGTCGTTTGTCCCTTACTCGTCACTGTAGAATGTAGCATCGTTGCGTCCTTACCTTCCATTGTACCCTTGCTTATATATTATTCCTTACTTATTCCGGATGGCAAGGCCCGACCGGAATGGGGATACTTGCATCCTTATCCCCCTGAGGCAAAGGCTTTACCAGCGCGGGCGTTGGTTTCAAAGGTTCTTTGAGAGCCGGTCTCTGTTGCGGAACCGTTGCCAATGCTTGGGATCAATACGTAATGCCTGAACGCTAGATAACGAGGACAGACCGACGAATCCTCCGTGATGGGAGATTGTCCCGTAGCGAAACAGTCGCGCGAGCAGGGCCAGCGCGTGATTGGCCAATGTTGAATTAACGAACGGTTCCTGCCGGTCGAGGGCTTCCGCCGCGCTACAGCTCGGCAAGTCATCTCCGTCCAGTTCGCCCTGTATGACTTCGGGAAAAAGCTCTGCGACCGTCCGTAGCCGCAGCCGGCGCCGCCGGTTCCTTCGATTCAGTGGTTCTCCCAGCACGAATTGACCGCTGTCCGCGTTATTGCCAAGGTCCAGCCAGTAATCGACTTCACTCCAATCCTCTGCGCACTTTGCGATTGCGGCTCGTGCCTTCCGCGTGTCGACACAGCCGATCACGATGTCTACGCCATCGAGCCTGCGTTTCGGATCCAACCGTTCAGGAACGCCCTGCCAGTCCAGACCCCAGAACAGATTCAGCCGGTTGGCAAGAACCACAGATTTATAGAGACCGATCTCAGATTGACTGAACGGCTGGCGTACGCAGTTCGTCGCAGAGATGACCTCCGGGTCGAGCAACGTGACATGGATTCCTTCCGGATGTCCGTAGGCCAGCAATGCCTGATGCAAGTACGGCAACCCGGCCGCGATCGCGCTTCCGTTGCCGCCGCAACCGACGACCAGCACGCGCACTTTGTGCTTCAGTAACCCAGGATGAATCTGGTGAGTCTCCATGGCTTCATCCTTCACCTTTTCTCTCGACGAATTCCTGAAGTGTTTGCTTGCCATCGGCCAAGAACTTCACAGGAAAGTCGCGCTTCCGTCCTGTCAGGCCTGACCACAGGCCAAGAAAGCCGCCTGGATGAGTTGTCAGTCGGACTGCGCCACTGGGATGGGTAAATTCGCTGGCAAAATATGCATTTTCCCAACCTGACAGGGAGCCGGCGCTTACTTCCTCTGGAACGCGCATACTGCCCAGACAGACTCGGCCGGCCGAGTCTGTGTTCCAGTACGGAGCGTTTTTCAGGTGTGTATCGGCTGCTGGCCGGCAGTCTTCTGCGAGTGCACGCACAAACAGTTCCCGCCCATAGATCATGAATACCAGTGCAGGGTGGGGGTACGGCTTGCCATTCAGCTTTTTCACTTCGGCATTACTGTCGCCGAAGAACATCA
Organism: Candidatus Sulfotelmatobacter sp.; assembly: GCA_036269595.1. Classification (GTDB taxonomy): domain Bacteria; phylum Acidobacteriota; class Terriglobia; order Terriglobales; family Acidobacteriaceae; genus Sulfotelmatobacter. The sequence goes on along the minus strand of DATBEI010000150.1, from coordinate 10,382 downwards.
GCCGCGGTTGCGCCCGGCTCCACCATGCGATCATCTCAGGGGTTCGTGCCAGCACATGTTCTGGTAAAACCTCCGCTGCCATGCTTGACCCCAAGCCTTTGGCGAGCGTCTCAAGAAAGCCCGTGGTAACGGACTGCCCGGCGCACAAGTAAGGCGCCTCATTCTGCCGGCACTTTATCTCGTGCAACGTGGCAAAGGTCCTGCTGCCTTCCTGATAAAGGAGCACAGCCTGCTTCAGACTGAAAATTCGGTTGTCACCGACCCGCAGGTGGACGTTCATAACTGCTCCTCACGGGCGATCACGCCATCGTCATTGCCCGGCATCAAGTCAATCAGCCGGCTGGCAGCAGCGAGTGTGTCGCAGACTACGCCCAGCGTGCGGAACGCCTGGCGAATGCCGACGGGATCTGAAAGCTCGAGGGGAATAATGAGGTTGGGTTGGGGTGTTGTCTCCATTGCAGTCTGAGCCTCATCGTCAAAGCACCCCACCACCGCGTCGCCGGATGAGAATGCAGCCAGCAGACATGGCAGTGGCGGATTCGAGTCCATCAACTGCTCTCCCATGTCCTCAGTGAAGTCCGGCCGTTTGGCCTGCTTCGAGACACAAGACAACTCCAGCAGACCTCTGACCAGCACATTCACTGGCTGGTTGCGGATCTTATGGTTGAGTTCCTTCAGACTGCGGAGACCCAGCGGCCGTTCTTTCAGGCACTTCGGCGTACAGCCTTCAATGTCTGGCACTTCGTACTGCTCCGGATTCTCTTCTCCCTCATACCATTCGCGCAGCATGCCGACTCGCTCTTCGGCGTCACGGTAGTCGTAGACCCGCACCCACCGGTTGAGTGATCCGACAAAGTCCCTGAAGAATGTCGCGGGCAGACGCGGATGTACGCTCCCAAGCAGTTCAATGGTTGGGTTCAGGAGCACGAATGCCGCGCTATCTGGATCGAGGATCAGGTAGAGCGTACCCTCGGGTCCCCGTTCATCGGAATAGTCGGCCAGTCTGTCGCTAAGTGTGAGATCCAGATCGAAACGGCGTTGGATTGACGCTCCGCCATGGTCGCGAACCCATCGCTGAAGAGTCAGCAATAGGTACTTGGCCGCATCTCTTTCGCTTTTCTTCCAGTCCTCCACGGCCGCGATATCCAATGTGGCCAGGGCCTCGGCTAACGCGATGACCTCGCGGTCATCTGCCGCGAAACGCTGTTCAGTCGAAACCTTCTCCAAAGAGGGCACTACAAGTTCGCATGGCGGGGCCATCAACTGGCTGGTGGCAGGGAGCCTCCAGGTGGCGCGAGGCGCTTCCCGGCGTGCCAGCGGGAACATTGCTCGACCGCCCTCGCCAAGAGTGCTGAGGACATTTGCAGTTCCTGACATTCCAAGAACCTCCCGAGTACGGTTTCGCGCCGCGATTCCTGCTCCTGCGTCAACAAACGCAGTTCCTGCAGAACCGTCACTTTTCCGTTCTTGTCCGCGCAATTGTGCGGCGCAATCGTTGTTGCTTGTCTCCCCCGGTGTTTGCGAGAGGCAGGAACCGATTTTTGTGATCTCGGACGGCTAAATCTCACTCTAGGCATGGCGGCCACTATTTCCACAGGTTGCGCGTATGATGGACCGCCCGAAGGCTGGGCGGCCTCCAATCTGTCGGCTACAATTTCCGCGGAGAATTTCTATGGTGACGGATCCAGCCTCCGCTATCAAACGAGAAGTGCTTCAGTTGGTTGAAGTGCAGATCGGCACACTGCGACGAACCGGATGCCTGACGGCATCTGATCTCGCTGACTATCACACACGTTCCGAAAAGATCACTGAGCTGTATCAGCGAATCGACCGAATTGGAAGGACGCGCGTCGATTTGCGATCCGCCAGGGCGTCGTAGGCTCGCCCTGGTTCGAGGGGGCCAGGCCGCCGTCCCCGGCGCGAATATTTCCGCCGGGGCGGTGGCCTGTCGTGCTACGTCTGTCTGGCAACGATGAGTTTATTCCACAAAGGGTGCGTTCAAACTGCGTATTGCGATGAAGCGAATTCTTCTTTCCTGGAGCAGCGGCAAAGATAGTGCATGGAGTTTGCACGTTCTCCGCCAGCGTCGCGAGTATGAGATTGCAGGACTGCTGACCACGTTCAACGAAGCCGCAGATCGTGTGGCCATGCATGCCGTCCGTCGCGAATTGGTCGAGCAGCAAGCCTCGGCAGCAGGTTTGCCGCTTTGGGATATCCCTTTGCCCTGGCCTTGTTCGAACGAGCAGTACGAATTGCTGATGGCTGAAACGTGCGCTAGAGCGGTCGAGGCGGGAATCGAAGGGATCGCATTTGGTGACCTGTTTCTCGAAGACGTGCGCGCCTACCGCGAAAAACAAATGAGAGGCACTGGCCTGCAGCCGATATTTCCGTTGTGGGGGCAACCCACTCGGGACCTGGCAAAGTTGATGATCGCCTCCGGCATACGGGCAAAGCTGACCTGCATTGACAAGGAGAAACTCGACCCTTCGTTTGTCGGACGCGAGTTTGATGAGGACTTGCTGGCCGCTCTGCCCGGCGGAGTCGATCCATGCGGTGAGAACGGCGAGTTTCACTCATTTGTATATGCAGGCCCAATGCTGAGTGTCGATATTCCAGTATCGGTCGGCGAGAGTGTCGTACGCGATCAATTTGTGTTCGCCGATCTGAACCCCGCCTCGGTAAGTGCTACCCCTTCGTCCCAATAGCTCTCACAAAGCTGTATTGCAATTGTTCTCCAGAGGGTTCTGGTCCCGTGATCGCGGCCGTGGCCAGTTCCGGATATTGGTGACTGTAGATGATTTTCACTTCTTCCGGCGTCATCCTCGGATCCGGGTCCGGAAGTTTCACGCCGTTGTACGTAAAGCTGCGAGAAAGCACTTTTGTTTCGATCATGGCTTTGCGTTTCCCCCTTCTTCTCCGGCCGCCTGCGTCGTTGGTTCGGCGTTTTGCTCCGCGGCGAACAGACTCGGTGTCGTATCGTCTGCGGGCGCTGCCGGCCCTGGAGACTCGACCTTTTTGTCGATGGCCGGATCGGGCTTGGAGGCGTGCTGCGTTGTCTTCACCTTCTGGCGTGCTGCTTTGGCAACCGCGTCCATTTCCGCCTTAGCCTCGGCCAAGGTGTTGCCGAGCGCTAGGTGAGCGTCGACATAGCTGGCTAGATGTCTGCCTAATTCTGCATCCAACTCTTCGGCTGACCCAGTAACGCTCACGGGAGTCGTGAGAGCGTGGTCCTCGCCTTCCTTCACTTTCGCAGGAATCACGTTCACCCTCACTTTTTCGTCAACTCTCGCGACTGTGATCAGCAGCGTCCGTTCTTTGAGCAATGGCATGAGTTCGACAAACATGTCTTCATCCCTTCTTACTTCTTGTTGGTTTGAAACTTACGATCAAAAGGCGCCGCGACGGGCACCCAACCGCGGGGATAGGGTGAACTAGGGAGCGGTGTGCGCCCGTCCCTGTCTGTGGCTCTGCCAAGGTGGAGAGATTTCCACAGATTTCTTCTGGCTTAGAAGGGAATGTCGTCGTCAGCTATCGCGGCGGTGGGCTGCGGGCCGCATTGTTCGCTGGGAATTTCTCCGCCGGCTTTTTGCCCATTGTCCCGCGAACCGAGCAGGACAATATCACGCGCCACAATCTCCGTTCGATATTTCTTTTCGCCATTCTGCCGGTCTTCCCAGGTCGATGTTTGCAGCTTGCCTTCAACGTAGAGCTTCGATCCCTTGCGGACGTACTCTCCCACGATCTCCGCTAAACGCTGCCAAGCCACGACGCTGTGCCATTCTGTTCTGTCCTGCCATTGCTCGTTCCTGTCTTTGAATCGTTCGTTCGTGGCGAGACTGACTTTAGCCACAGGAACTCCACTGGCTGTGTACTTGACCTCAGGATCCTGGCCTACGTTTCCCACCAAAATTACCTTGTTCACGCTTTTCGCCATGTCATACTCCCGTTGCTTTCTTATGAACATCCACTGGTGCTGCCACATTCCATGCAGCGATAACAGGAACCGTTTCTCACCATCAACGAGCCGCAGAACTGGCATGTAGGCGCGTCTCCCAGCCCCACGACTTGACCAAGTGCTTTCACCACGCTGCCAGTCTCATGCTGCGGTTGGCTCGGACTCTGTAGCTCAAACAGAATTCCTTGTTCGCCTTTCAGAAATCGGAGTTCGAGCCACCGGAATAAATAGTCCATGAGCGATTTTGCATAGCCAATCTTCGGATTCCCTGACCATCCGCTTGGCTCAAAGCGTGTGTGGCTGAACTTGTCGCACAGGACCCGCAACGGGACGCCGTATTGCAGCGCCAGAGACACTGCGGTTGCGAACGAATCCATGAGCCCCGAAACTGTCGATCCTTCCTTCGCCATTCTGATAAACAGTTCGCCCGGCAGGCCGTCCTCATGCAAACCGACGGTGACGTAGCCCTCCTGCCCGCCCACAGAGAAGTGATGGGTCAAGCTGTGGCGCTCGTCCGGCAGATGTCGCCGCACGGCTTGTGCCTCTCTTGGTTCTCCCGACCCATTGTCGCCACCTTCGCTGCTGGGCCTCAGCGAACTCTCTCCGCTCTTACTGACATTCGCAATTTCCTTTGCTTCTGACATAAGCACCCTCGCCAACTGGAGCCCTTGGATTCAGCGATCACATCGCGCGGCCTTCACTTCCCGTTTTCAATCTTCACAAACAGCAGGGCAACCCGGTCCGAATAAACGAGCTTCCAGTCCATTCTTTCGCGCAACGCCGTCGCCAGCGCCGAATCAATGGGAAGCAGCGCAGCGTTCACTCGATCCCGTGCCAGAATCGCGGCCCAGTCCGGACATGCATTCCACACGCGCAATCCGTCTTCCACGAATGCAGGACCATAAAAATCCGTTCGACCATCGTCGAAGACTCGAACAGAAGGCCAAAGGCGGTAAATCAGATATCCACCCCACTGCCAGCTTGAGTACAACCGCACAGGCGAAACCTTCAGCGAGATAAATGTCGCCGCATCAGCTGGAAAACGATTCCGGTCAAACTCAGTGTGCAAGGCTCTCACGCGGCCGGGATGGGAGAGCAGCAATACCGCCGCGAGCACGGTCAAGCAGGGCGCGAGATGCCAGTGCTTTCTACCGTGACCGTTCGCGATAATTCGCAGTCCAGTCTCCAGTTCAGCGAGATTCGCGCCGATCTTCACGACCCAGTGCGGAGGGTGAAATGATCCCAAGTACTCCAACCACTCGCGCATAGCCAGACCGATGCCGGGCGCTGAAACAACTGCGAAGATCGGAATGTTTCGCACCGAGAACAATGCTAGGTGCGACCAACTCAGCAGCAATAACACATGAACCCATCTTCCCGCGGCCAAGTGCCAGCCCGCAGCCGCGATGGCCAGCACAAGCAGCGTCTCGAAATACGCCGCAGTGAACGAATGAAAGTCGATGGATTGAAACTCACTGATACGCTGCAAATAGAACGATGACCCGAGATATTGGGCAACATGGACATGCAAGCGACATCCATAGGGGTTGACGAGGCTTGCAATCGCACACGCCCCAGCGGTCAACAAGTACTTTCGCGCTTGATGCCACGCATTCCGTCTCGTCCCTTGGACCAGTTCTCCGATTGCCGCTCCAATTGCATAGGTAATCAGCAAGACGATCCCGACGAAAAACCCTCCGTGCAGGTTCACCCAAAGTATCGTGAGTGGCGGCAGCACCGAGAGGAGTCCTTCGTTGTTTGCTCTTCTCTCTACCCGGCTGAGCACCCGGCAGAACACCACGGCGAAGAGCGGAGTCACGAGGTGTGGTCGCGCGAGCCAGTGTATGGTGCTCGCCGCCATCGCGAGGCCGGTCACTGCAATAGCGACCACCCGTTGCCCAGATTCGTCCCGTGTGTTCCTGTAAATGCAGACCGACGTAGCCCCCACGACCAGCAGGCTTACTAAAACAATTCCGGCCAGACCGGAATGTCCATGAACTACCGCCATCAGAACGTCTGAAAGCCACTCCCAAGCAAACCAAGGCTGCCCGGCCTTCGTGAATGAGAAGATGTCGGTGGCAGGGACGCGACCGTTCTTCAGGATCCATTCTCCAGTTCGGATATGCCACCCGGTATCGGAATCGGTGAGTAACCACCCTATGCCTGTTGTGCACCAGAACAGCACGAGAATCGGCATCAAGAACGCTAGGTCGGAAAGAGATGGCAAGAACGAGGCACACAATCGGAGTGGTGGCGCAAGTCCCCCGAGCGACTTTGGGCGTCCCTCTGTCTTCGCACCAAATGCAATGGCATTCTCGTGAACTCGCACAGGCAGACACTCCATCACCGCCAGACGGTGCACAGGACCGCGAGGTCAATGGCGCGCAATGTTTTCGACCTCTCGTGACTGGAACTCAGTTGGGGCATCGCGCGCGGGCGCATGATTGTTCCGTGAAGGACATAAGTCCGGTTCGATTCGCTCTCTCACCAGCCGTCGATTGAACGCGTAAATCAGCAATGGCGTGCCGGTGGCCGCCGCAATCAATGCCCCGCTTGGGTTGAGGTGCAGACCGCCTCCGACCACAACAAACAAGAAGAGAAACAGGCAGAGAATCAGGGAATACTGTTTGATCTTCGCTCGCACCGTCTTCCTCCAACCCGGCCTAGTGCCGTGACCGTTGACATGGGTCTCGTCTCGGTGGCCTAGCTCGCTAATGCTTGCGTGGTCACGGCAGTCTCACCGCTAGAATCAGTCTGTTGTGTTGAATCACTCGCCCTCGTTTCGCCAATGGCACGGCGAGGCTTCCGCAGATAGTGCGCGTGAGAACAGCCCACGCAGTTGACGCCTTTTGTCGTTGCGCGAACCACCAGCAAGAACTTCTCAGGAATCGCGACAGCTTCGCCTGCTAGCGAATAAAATGTCGGCGCGACGTTGCCAGCCTGCGCTTTGTCTTTGCCGCACAGATCCAGTTCCACACGACCGTGAATGCCACGGAAGAGGATCGCGGTTTCCAGTTGCGGACGACTTCCGTCCTGTGTCGCCGTGAGCGAATGATGGGTGATCAGAAGTTCATACGTTCGGCCTTTCCGCAGCATGTCCACGCGAACAATTGCTGGAGAGATGACAACCGCGTGCAAGCCATTCACTCCGATCGCCTCTACGGGATGCAGGTATTCCAGTGGTTCGCCGTCGTCGCGAGCAAAAGTCACATACCGGCCCACATCGCCCGCGGAACCGCCCGACTCCAGGCCACGCACCACGTACCGTTGCGCTAATTGCTGGTGTTCGATGCTTACCAGGGAGTGCGCAAAGATTCCTCGATCCTTCAGCACCCTCACTGCTCGCCGCGGCAGCGGCAACCCTGCAATGCCCGCGAACGTTTGCCTGCCCATGTAGGTCACCTCCTTATCCTTATCTTTATCTTCAGTTATGCGCTTCGCTGGATACGAATCGGGTGCCCAAGAGCAGCACGAATCATTTCTTTCGTGCAGCCCGCCCAGCACTGATAGAACCGCGGATCTGAGGCCAGGATGGCCAGGTTGTCGCCACTGCGGTCGTGCCCCGTCTGCGCACACGATGGACACCGAGCCACATGGTTCTTCCCCGCGATTCTTGTCCTGCCTACGTGGTCGAGTATGCAAAACACCTTCCGGTTTCTTCCAGTTCGCAGTCTTCCAATGGGCTTCCCGTCGCCTTGCGACTTTGCGATCTCTGCCGGGAGTTCCTTGCCCGCGGTGAACTGGTCCAACTCTTCTTCCGTAACCCTGCGTAGCCGCTTCAGGAATTCGATCTGCGTTTCCAACGTGTAGTCCGCACCATAGAACCAGAAACGGCGGTCCGCGCCACGGTGAATTCCCAACGGACCTCGGATAGCATTGCCGAATGCCCCCTTCGCAATTACATCGTGTTTTGGGAACACCTCGATTCCCTCAGCCAAACCCGACCCCTTTACCGGCACTCCCAGTCTTCCGGCCAGGTCGTAGATGTAGAGCCGGCACTTCTTGGCTAGCAGCGGCGCCGCCAAGAAGATCCACAGATGCCCGCCCCGTCTGCTCATTTCCAGCGCAGAGTCCACCCTGTCCTGCGTGAGGTAGTACTGCAGTTTCACGAGGTCCTCCATCGCGGTCTTGTAGTCGGCATCGATGGCGACCCACTTGCACCGCTGGTTGGACGGGTTGATTGCGTACAGGCCAATCGTGATCTTGCCTTCCAGGTGGTCCCAGACTGTCTTTTCGGTCAGATGAACGGCCGCACTGGAACCGCGTTTCTTCGGGCGGTAGTAATAATGACGGCCGTTCTCTGGATCGGGCCGAGTGGACTGAACCGTGTAAGCTCGGCGATTTACGAAGAGCCCGACGTAGTCCTTTACCAGCGCTGGAGTTGCTTTGACTCGTCGCTCCACGGTTTCTCCTCCTTTCCGGCGGCACCAGCCGCACACTTTCTGTGTGCTAGATATGCCAGGACTCGATTTCTGTCAAACGGTCTCAACAAGTGCCCTGACTGCTGCACTTGGCCGTTGCTACCGTTTCGGCTGGTTTTCCAGGCCGCAACAGCCATCCGAAACCGCCCTTCAGCAAACTTGGGCGTTCGACCAGGCTCAGTAAGTCGTATTCACGCACGAGGATCTCAAAGTCTCCGATGCTGTAACCCCCGTACTGCTCGTCCTCGAAGTCGACCCAGAGCCAAGTCCCGCTCTTTCGATCCAAGACGTAAAACGCACCGGAGTCTGGGTCCCCGGTAACGATGACAAACACCAGAAGCGCTGAGGGAAACTCTACCCAGCGAACGGCTTGGGCTTCGTCGGTTGCTTTGATGAGGGCCACGACCGCGTCTTCGACGGGACAGGCAGGCCTCACTCTGAGAATTGGTTCTGCATTCATGTGACCGAACATAACTATGCTTCCTTTCTGGAGCGCTTTTCGCTCCGGGATTCAAACCAAGGCGAGGGGAGAGCCGCGTATGTTTCGCTGTAACAGGCTGATCAATCAACTTTGGTTGTTATTGATGTATGAGGGGAGAGTTCTCTGGAGGCGACAGTCAGAACAGTAGCGCCGACGTTTGCGAGAGTGCCACAATGTCTAACAACCATGGACACTTTCCCCGAATTCATGAAACATCCGGCAAACAGGGTTGCGACGTCCAACCAAGCGACTCCGGGCTTTGAGGGTTACGTCTTCGATGGAGACGATGGGAGCCAGATGGCGTTTTGGACCTGCCATGAAACTTCGGCATCAGCAACACATGCCCACGGTTACGACGAATACATGATCATCGTGCAGGGCTGCTATACCCTAATCATCAATGGAGAGCGGATTCCGGTGTAGGCCGGGGAGGAATATCTCATCCCGCACGGTGTGCCGCATTGCGGCGAGGTCCTTGCTGGGAAAACCAGAACGATCCACGCATTCGGCGGCCACCGGGCCAGCCGGGCTCAGGAGCCCTAAGGCACAACTCTCAACTTCGGCATGGTCGTTGACTCTTCGATAAGCCGGATTGGGGAAGAGTTGCTCGTCATTCGGCAGGACGCGCTATCGTAATTTGCTGCTATACAGTATTTCCGGCAGCACGTGCGGTCTCGAAGTAGCTCGGACTCCGCAAATAGGAGGATTGAATGGCGCAAGTATGGTTAGTCACAGGTAGTTCTCGCGGTCTGGGTCGCGCAACTGTCGAAGCAGGCCTTTCGGCGGGCAATAAGGTGTTGGCGACAGCTCGCGACATTGAGTCACTGCATGAGCTATCGGAGCGCTACGGTGACCAGGTGAAGCTCTTCGAGCTGGACGTGACCGACGAGTCCTCGGCTGCCGGTGCGGTGAAGACGGCAAACGATGCGTTTGGCTCGCTGGACGTTGTTATCAACAATGCAGGATATGGCAATCTCTCGTCCGTCGAAGATACGCCGATGTCGGATTTCCGCGCACAGATAGAAACCAATCTCTTCGGGACAATCATCGTGACGAAGGCAGCTCTTCCGTACTTTCGCGAAAGGAAGGCGGGCCATTTCGTTCAGTTTTCCTCGATGGGCGGAAGGATCGGACCCCCAGGGCGCGGGCCTTATTCGGCGGCGAAATGGGGCGTAGAAGGTTTCTCCGAAGTTTTGTCGCGCGAAGTGGCACCGCTAGGCATCAAGGTCACGATCATCGAGCCGGGTGGCTTCCGCACGGACTTCGCCGGCAGTTCCACCAAGCTGAGCGAAGGGCATCCCGAATACGACTCGACTGTTGGAGCAACGGCCAGGTTTCAGCGCGCCTATAACGGTAAGCAGCCCGGAGACCCGAAGAAGGCGGCTCAAGCGATCGTTCGGCTGACGCAGGAACAGAAACCTCCGTTGCGACTGTTGCTCGGCAGCGATGCGTATAACGGGGCGGAGAAGAACGACCTTGCACGATTAGAAGAAGCGAGAGCCTGGAAAGAACTCAGCCTGTCCAC
>DATBEI010000145.1:0-8116 GCA_036269595.1 Candidatus Sulfotelmatobacter sp. | reverse complement strand
GCAATACGGCGACTGCAAAATCAGGATGGAGCCGCTGCCGCGTGGCGGGGAGTTCGAATTCGTGAACGATATTTTTGGCGGCGCGATACCGAAGAACTATATTCCGCCGGTGGAAAAAGGAATTCGCGATGCAGCGGCGCGGGGATATCTGGCGGGATTTCCTGTGGTCGATTTCCGCGTGGTGCTGTATGACGGGTCGTATCACGATGTGGACTCGAATGATTTGTCATTCCAGATGGCTGGGAGGATCGCGTTTAAGAAGGCGATGGAAGTGGCGAAGCCGACATTGCTCGAGCCCATCATGGCGGTGGAAATTACGGTGCCGGACGACTTCGCCGGCTCGATCATGGGCGATCTGAATAGCCGCCGCGGGCGCATTCAGGGCATGGACAACAAGGGTGGCAACACGGTGGTGAAGGCCGAAGTGCCCATGTCGGAGATGCTGACGTACGGCGTGGAACTAACGTCAATGACGCAGGGCCGCGGCAGCTTCAACATGGAAATGCATCACTACGACGTGGTGCCGGGACAACTTCAGGAAAAGATTATTGAAAAGGCCAAGGCGGAGCGGGGTGAGGTGAAGGAAGAGGAAGAGTAGCGCATTTGAAAACCTTCACCACGAAGGACACGAAGGATCACGAAGCAAACCGCGAGTGGTTTTGAGATACAAGCAATCCGAGGATGTTATGAAAATCGCACTGATCGCCGTTGCTTTTCTTTTCTCTTCGTCATTCGTGCTGGCACCGCTGGCGCGTGCCGCCGAGCCGCAGACGTTTCCCACCTCGGCCGGGCCGGTCAAGATTACTCCGCTCTACCACGCCAGCACGCTGATCGAAGCTGGAGGGAAGACGATCTATCTCGATCCTGCCAAGCCGGCGAAACTCACGGGTCTTCCGAAGGCCGACCTCATTCTGATCACCGACATCCACGGGGACCACATGGCGCCCGATTCGATTAAGGAAGTCAGCAAAGCGGACACGGAGATTCTGGCGGCGCCGGCGGTCGTGCAGACCGTCACGAGTGCCAAGCCCATTGCCAACGGAGAAACGAAAAGCTGGCAAGGGTGGACGATCGAGGCGATTCCCGCCTACAACCTGAAACGCGGGCCGGAGCCGGGAAAACTTTTTCACGACAAGGGACGGGGGAACGGCTACGTCCTCACCTACGGCGGCAAGCGATTTTATTTTTCGGGCGATACCGAGGGCGTGCCGGAGATGCGGGGGCTCAAGAATATCGACGTAGCGTTTGTGTGCATGAACCTGCCCTACACCATGCCGCCGGAAGAGGCTGCGGACGCGGTGAAAGCGTTCCATCCAAAGATTGTGATTCCGTATCATTACCGCGGATCGGATCTGTCGGTCTTCCAGAAGGCGCTGGCGGGGACGGGGATCGAGGTGCGGGTGCTGGACTGGTATCCCAAATAGAAGCAACGTCCGCTTATTTGTAGACCTCGATATCGGTGAGGCCGAAATCTGTTCCCTTAGTCAGCAACGGCTCGCCGGAGAATTTGGCCAGTGCATAAGGGAAGCAGTCTCCAAAATTTAGCGCCGCAGGGTGACGCCCCTTGCCGTACTTGCGCCAGGCAGATCGGGCGATTTCGATCTGTTCAGCATCCACCGGCACGATTTGAAGATTGGCGCGCACTACGAAAAGGTCGAACTCGCGGCCCGCATCCTGTCCCTGCCGGGCTTCAAGAACGATGCCCGTCTCAAGCACAGTCGCCGCAGAAATCAGCCGGCTCTCGGCTTTAGTGATGGCATCGAGAAATTTCGAACGTTCGGGTTCCCCGAAAAATACGGCGGCGAGGGCTGAGGTGTCGATGACCATTCCTTAGGTCAGCGCGGAAGCCCGTGCTCGTCGTAGTCAAGAATTTCGTCGGGCGTGCGGGAATCGAGAGTTGGCAACTGGTCGACGCGGCGAAGGATGTCCTCCAAGTGGCCACGGAGAATTTGACTGCGGCGCTGTTGTTTGAGCCGCTCCAGGCGCTCCTCCAGAGCCCTCTGAATGGCGCCGGTCAGGGACTCTCCTGTCTTAGCTGCTACTTCACGGGCCAGTCGCTCAGTCTCTATGCTTTTGATGCTAATAGGCATACTTGGGTGATTATACCATTCTTTATTGTGGTATAGAAATATACCTTAGCCCATGCAATCAAAAAATGTGGGCCGACCCTTGCGGATCGGCCCGTAACAGCCTGTCGGAATGCTGGCTCGAGCGCTATGGCTTTTGACCGAACACATCGGACATAGCCTTGGTGCTCGAGTCGCAGGCATGGTTCAGGCAAGGGAGACCGAAGCCGCCCTCCAGAGTGCGAAGCAGAGAGAAGTGAGTGTAGAAATTCGTGCTGGTTTTGCCATGCGGCCCGAAGTTGGCGTCGACGATGGCGGCAACCCGGTTGGTGTTCGGCGCCTGCGAGTAGTCGTTCTCGTCCCAAATGATGACGATAGCGTTCTGTCCTTGGCTCCATGCCGGAGAGGCCTTGATCGCGGTGACGATCCGCTGAACGGCCTGATCGCCCAGAATAATCAATGCCGGGTTGAGCCCCGCCTGGCTGCCATTATCGTTGGGATCAAAGTTGCAGAAGGCAGTTCCGTTGCCGCGACCGTGCTGGTCGTTGCACTGGTTGGGAGCGATAAACGAAAATGCGGGCACGTTCCCGCTTGCCAGGTCGGCCCACAGGCCGGTTGCGCCATCGAATGGGAGCATCTGATTCAGGCTCAACATGGGGTTCGTGCCTTCCTGAACAGCCGCAAAGTAGGCGAACGGATTGTGCTTGACCGCGTACAGTTGGACGATGTCGCCCAGGTTTAGCGGCGGCGTGAGCTGCGGATTGATCTTGCTGAAGTTGGTGTTGTTGGTGAAGTTGCCGTCGCTGTAGTTCACCCAATTGGCGCCGGTGAGCGGCAGACTTTCTTGATAAGACTTCCAGGATTTCCCCGCAGCCACGAGCTGATCGGCGATGGTGATCCCCAGCGTATTCGTGGAGGCCGGATACGAAACGGTGCCGTTGACATTGATATCGCACGGCGGTCCGCTCACTTCGTTCGAACAATCCACGGCTGGCGTGGCTGCTTCGGTGCCGCTGCCAGCGATCGGGCAAATAGCGCTCGGAGTGGATTCCAAATTAGGAGTTCCGCTTGCCAGATTGGTCATGCAGGAAGTGCTGTGCCAGCGTGGGGTATTGTCGTCCAGTACGCCGAAATTCGATCCGCCGACGGTTTCGAGGTAGTTGGTCAGGCTGGGATGGGCGACGGCGAAATAGTTGGTGGCCAAGTTCGCTTGTCGGGCATACCAGTTGGTGAACGGAGCATTCGGATTGCCGATGATCTGGCTGTAGCCATGATTTTCCATCATGATTACGAACGCATGATCCAGATGAGGGACGCCGGAGGGTATTCCACCCTGCTGAGCAAACGCCGACGCTGCGAGCGCGACGAACAGGCCAATGGCCAGAATATTTTTCTTCATTGTTTTCTCCTCGTGACTACTCCAGATGGGAAAAATTCTTAGGCTTGCAATTTCGAATGCCCTACCGTAGAACCACAGCCGGAATCGATGTTTCCGGCTAAGGTCCATCCGAGACGCTAAGCGGAATTTGTTACAGCCCGGTAACAGAGCGATGAACATTGCATGAATTCCGCAGCGGTTTAAAATCCCAGAAAAATCGGCGTCAGCGAGCGACACAGTTTGTGCAATTGCGCCGTTTCGCATTTCGTTCTACCATCCGGAGCAGTGGCCGCCAGGAACCATCCCAATCCGGAGCCGAATCGCGGGCGCTTGGTATCCGCAGCGCCGGTCGAGGACGATTCCTCGTTTGAACTCAAGTTGCGGCCGCAGCGGTTGGCGGAGTTTATCGGGCAGAAGAAAGTCAAAGAGAATCTGGCGGTGGCGATCGAAGCGGCGCGCTCGCGCGGCGAGGCCATGGACCATGTGCTGCTCTACGGGCCTCCAGGACTGGGTAAGACCACGCTGGCCAATATCATTGCCAACGAGTTGGGAGTGCACTTTCAGCCGACCGCGGCCCCGCTGCTGCAGATCAAGGGCGATCTAACGGCGATCATCACCAACATGCAGGACAAGCAGGTGCTGTTTATTGACGAGATCCACCGCCTGCAGCCGGTGCTGGAAGAATTGCTTTATTCGGCGCTGGAAGATTACAAGCTTGACATCATTATTGGGCAAGGACCTTCGGCGCGGACGCACACGCTGGAGGTGAAGCCGTTCACTTTCGTGGGGGCCACCACCCGGGCCGGATTGATCTCGGCGCCGCTGCGGTCGCGCTTTGGCATCGTCCTGCGGCTGGAATTTTATGCTCCGGAAGATTTGCAGGTGATCGTGGAGCGGTCGGCGGAGATTCTTGGGGTTGAAGTCGATGACGCGGGCGCGAAGGAAATTGCCGGACGGTCGCGGGGGACGCCGCGGATTGCCAATCGGCTGCTACGCCGGGTACGCGACTATGCGCAGGTCCGCGGCGCGGGAAAGATTGACCAGCCGACGGCGAAGGCGGCGCTGGAGATGTTGGAAGTGGACCGCTACGGGTTCGATGAAGTGGACCGGCGACTGCTGCTGACCATCATCGAGAAATATGACGGGGGGCCAGTCGGGGTGAATACACTGGCGGCGGTACTGGCCGAAGAGCCGGACGCGATCGAAGAAATCTACGAGCCGTTTCTGATGCAGATCGGATTTCTCAACCGCACTCCCCGTGGCCGCGTGGCCACGCAACTAGCCTACGAGTATTTCAAGATGACGCCCAGCCGCAGGCAGAGTTCGCTTTTCTGATTTGGAAATTCCTATTTGCTGGCGGCTTTCAGGGAAAGGAAACCGCACGATGGCGAAGCGGCCAATTTCACGGCGAAAGTTCCTTCAAAATTCTTCGGGCGCGGCGGGCCTGATGCTGGCGATTCCTCTGGCGACCGCATCCCCCGCCGTTGAGGCTGAAACTAGGAGCGATTCAGGCAGGCTATCGAAAACTTCAAGTGCTCAGGCACAAGCTATTCCTTCCTGCGCGTGGAAAAGAACTCTCGGCGATTTACCGAAGATTGCGCTGATGCCGGAAGAGGGCGTGCCGGCGCAGGATCGGGCTGGATTAAACACGCTGACCCGGGTCAAAAAAGGAATTCCGCTGGGTGGAATAGGCGCGGGGAATTTCATGTACAACATCTGCGGCACATTCGGGCCGTGGCAGATGAAAGTGGGACGGTACGAGGAACGATTTCTTTCTCAAGCCGCGTTTCATGTTCGAGAGCAGGTAAAGGGAAAACCTGCGACCGTCCGGACGCTGGCAACCGATGACGTGCTACCGGCATGGACGCGCCTGCAACCGGGTGAAGGAGAATACTACGCACTCTTTCCCCGGGGCTGGTGCACCTACAAGCCGTTCGAGAGCAACATTGGCTTGGATTTTCTGAGCCCGGTCATCAAGGACAACTATCGGGAGACGTCGCTGCCCGCTTCACTGTTTCAGTTTAGGATTCGTAACCCCTTGGCGTCGCCTGTCGAAGTTTCAATGATGTTTACTTTTCCGAATGCGCCTTACACGGGCCCGCAGAACACACCAATGGGGGCAAAGGGCACGGATAAAACGGCGAGAGAGCGTAACGGACTGACCAACCAGATAGCGCGCGATGAGCACGGGCATATCACGGCAATCTTGATGAAGGCTCACGACCCAACGAATCCGCCGGAAACGGAAAACTCCGAGTGGTGCATTGCGACGAATGCCGTAGCGTCGCACGCCAGAGTTTGGGATGGTGGAGGGGACGGAGCCGAGATTTGGCGAGACTTCGCTGACGACGGGGAACTGTCGGATAAGGCTGCGAGTCGGGACAGCAGGGTCCCCTCGGGAGCGCTGTGCGTAAAGGTTGAGATTGATCCGGGGGTGGAGGTGACGGTTCCGTTCGCACTCACCTGGTACTTCCCACAAATTGAATTTGGGCAAGGCACGCGCTGGTGGCGCCGGTATACGGAGTACTATCCAGCCAAGCCAGGGCAGGCGTTTGAAATCGCTAAAGAAGGCTTGCTCAAAAGGGACGAATGGCGGAAGGCCGTCGAGACGTGGCAAACGCCGATCCTCGAAAATCCAGCTTACCCCGAGTGGCTCAAGCAGAGCGTTTTGAATGAGCTGTACTACGCCACCTTCGGCGGCTCGTTTTGGGAGAATGGCTGCATTACAAAGGCGAAGAAATTTGGCAACCGTCCCGGTCAGCACATCGCGTCGGTGATGGAGTGCCAGGAGTACGCCTTCGCGGAAAGTTTCGACGTGCGGC
This sequence comes from Candidatus Sulfotelmatobacter sp., assembly GCA_036269595.1. GTDB lineage: Bacteria > Acidobacteriota > Terriglobia > Terriglobales > Acidobacteriaceae > Sulfotelmatobacter. The sequence continues at coordinate 1,850 of DATBEI010000145.1, read as the reverse complement.
ATCATCCTTCGCGCAGCAATCGCGATCTTTGGCCGCAAAACGAGCGTGACATTCTGCTGGTTTTTTCCGATTTCATCCGGGATTCGCCGGACGGAAGTTGTCCCCATGACGCGGGGTCCATCGCCGGTGATCCGTTTTTTGAATATGACGGTTATGGGCGGTCGTACAACACTTCGCCCCTGGGAATTAAGGGCCGGATTACTACTCCCTGGTCTGAACTGTCGCCGAAGTTCATTCAGCAGTGCCACGCCTATTGGCACAAGACCAAGGATGACAAGTTTCTGGACGACGTGTGGCCGGCGATGGTGCGAACTTACCGCTACCAGAAGACGACCGACACCGACGGCGACGGCTTGAGCGAAATGAAGAGCTCTGAATATAAGGAAAATAAGCTATTCAATGCCATCCTCTGGATCGGGGCCTTGGAGGCCCTCGAAGCGATGGCAGAATACAAGCGGGAGAAAGCCCTGCTCGAGGACTTCACCGCAGAGCGGAAGAAGGCCCAAGCCAGTACGGAACAACAATTCTGGAACGAACAGCTTGGCTACTATCAGTACAACGCGCATAACAGCGACATCATGGCGGACGCGACAGTGGGGCAACGTTACGTTGATGTGACCGGTCTCGCGCCCGTGGTGAACATCGACAGGCTCACCTCGCATTATCGGCAACTGTTCAGGCGTGCGGTGTTGCCGCTCAAGGATTTCAACGGCGATGGGATTGGCGACATGGGCGTGGCGAATGCGCTTCATCCCGACTCGACGCCGGGAGTCGGCGACAGCGAGTATGCCCATCAATTCGAGGTGTGGACCGGAGTGAGTTATTGCGCCGCCGCAAACCTCTACCATTGGGGAAAGCGTATTCAAGATGGGTCTCTACAAGCGGACGCTTTGCTGCTGGGATGGGGTTTGTATTACCAGACTTGGGCGAACGAACAGACGGCCTATTGGTTCAGTACGCCGGAGGCTTGGAGACTTGAGGATCCGAAAAAGTTTCGCGCGTTGATGTACCAGCGGGCGCGGGGAATTTGGGAACTGGCGATGGAAGTGAACGATCCTGATCGCTCGTGAAGCGGGTGATGTTCAACTCCACAGATTTTTAACAGGTCCAACCCACACCTAGAGCGACTTGTTGTACCAACGCAGAACTTGAAGAGCGCGCAAGGTATTCCAGCGGCTGGCGCGGGCAATATCGGTTTCCATCTTTAATGGGATGAATTCTGGATGAAGCAGATTGAGCGGCCAGCGTCCGTTCTGGTGCCGGCGTTTCATCACGATGTCGATGGCGTCGCTGGCGCGGCCGTCGGCTTTGATTTCTGCGTTCCTGAAATAATCGAGTCCACGCAAGACGTCGTAGTGCCAGAAGGTAGGGAATGAAAAGCGGAGCCACCGTTGGTTGAGGACCCGGCCGGTTCGAAGCGAGCGGAACATGCTGCGCTCGAGTAGATAATTTTCAGCTCGCTTGCGGGCTTTGGTGACTCTCGCCGATTTGCCCTGCGCGCGTTCGTATTCAAGCAGTCCTTCGAGGACGCAGATAGTGGTGTGGAATGAAGAGCGTTGACTCTTGGGTGCTTCGCAGTTCCAGCCCCCGTCCTCAAGTTGCTCAACCAGAAGTTGGTCGGCCAGTGCGTCGTTCGGTTCTTTGAAATAAGCGCCAATGCCGAGGATTCTGCCGTTGATGCAAGGTTCGGTTTCGCCGTGCAGAAATGGGCGGTGGTTGAGCCGTTTGAACACGAGGCGCTTGTCGACGCGGCCGATCATTTTGCGAGCCTGCTTGCTGGCGGGGTCGAGACCGAGATCCATCAGGGCGACGAGACTGTAGAGGGCAATCAGCAAGCGTCGGTCGTCCTT
>DATBEI010000123.1:0-32032 GCA_036269595.1 Candidatus Sulfotelmatobacter sp. | reverse complement strand
CAGTTGGAGGAAAGTGTGCCGCGGGCGCCCTCGCCCGCGAATGCCGGTGTCGCGGAATCAGCGGACTCCAATGACGGGCAAGCCGAAGACGCTACAGCTTTCGATCCGAGCGAGTTCGGAAATTTTTCGTTTGATTTTGGGGCCGCCGATGCGGAACCCGCGGCTTCTGAGGAGGGTCCGGTGGGGGAGGCTGGGAGCCTTCACGACGGCCGCGATGCCGGCCCTACAGAAAAGGGACGGCCACCCGAACCACAGATCGGGACGACCGCTGGTTCATTTCCCGCTCCTACTGTCAGCACTGCCGATATTCTGAAATTCCTCATCGACCGTACGAGCTACATCAAGCTGCTCGAAGAAGAGGACACGCCGGAGTCCTTCTCCCGCATTGAAAACCTGCGCGAGCTCGTAAATGCTGCGATGGACTCGCGCGACCGCGCCGAAACGCTTGACGAGTTTCTGGATCACGCTGCCCTGGTTGCCGACGCCGACGACTACGACGCGCGCGCCCAGATTACGCTGATGAGTTTGCACGCCGCCAAGGGACTGGAGTTTCCCTTGATCTTTCTCAGCGGCCTGGAAGAAGGACTATTTCCGCATTCCCGGACAATGCTGGTGCCGGAAGACATTGAAGAGGAGCGACGGCTTTGCTATGTCGGCATGACTCGCGCCATGGATCAACTCATCCTGACGCGTGCGGTTTATCGCAGGAGATATGGCACCGATCTGCCAGAGGCCAGCGTTCCCTCACGCTTTTTGGAGGAAGTGCCCGCGCCGCTCGTTGAAGAACTGGGAACGAAGAGTGCACGCTTGGGGATGGCCGCCTCCGGCCGTCCGGCGGGGCGAAGCCCCGCAGCTGCCGAGAGCTCGCATTATTCCTACGAAGATGAAGACCAAAGCGCTGCCTGGCACGGCCAGGGGAGCGTCACTGCGCAAACCCGGCAGAAGCCGACATCTCCGGCCCGGCCATACAATTCCATCGAGAATATTGCCGAGTTTTTTGCCAGCCGCGGAAAGAAATTTACCGTTCCGAAGCAAAAGATAGAAGAGCCAACCGGAAAGCGCGGATTCCGTCCGGGGCAGAAGGTTCGCCATCCTAAATACGGCGAAGGCACGGTCTACCAGCGCGAGGGAGAAGGCGAAGAAGCCAAGATTACGGTACAATTTCCTCGCTTCGGCTTGAAAAAGCTGGTGGAGAAGTATGCGCAGCTGGAGCGAGCCTAGGCAAAGTAATTTTGTAATTGGATAATTTCGTAATCGGTTGTTTCAATTACAAAATTACGCAATTACCAAATTACAAACTCAAAAAGGATTCATGGCAAATACGACAAAACTCAGTAAAGAAGATCGCAAGAAGTCGAAACGCGCAGCCCGCAAGAAACGGAAGGCGGAAAAGCCGTTGAAGCCGCGCGACTATGCGCGCGGATCGAAAAAGCCCAAAGTGAAGAAACTGGCTCGCGGCCAGGCGAAGCGGTAAGGACCCATGCCGAGCTTCGCTCGGCGGACAGCCGAGGGCGGCTGTCCCCACATAGGTCAGGCACTGCATTCAGCCAGCGTCGTTTCTTAGAGCATGAGAAGCGTTCGCTGGCTGAATGCCGAGTGCTATGATCTGACGGCTGAATTTCAGGAGATTCCAAACCGCTTGTCACAACCGACCACGGAACCCGCCGAAGTTGTCCGTACCTCCGACAACCAGCTTTTCTGCTGCAAGTCGATTGACAAGCTGATCTCCGAAGCTGACCACCCCGAACACCGGCTGAGCAAATCGCTGGGCCCTTGGTCCCTGACCGCTCTCGGCATCGGCGCCATCATCGGCTCAGGAATTTTCATCCTCACCGGCACCGCAGCCGCTGGCGAATATTTCCAGGCTCCATCGCTTCTGCACGCGCAGGCGCTCGACGTAATCATAAATTTCCTGCGCACCGGCAGTACCGCCGGAGCGCTCATGCACGGCCGCCCGCCGGCTGGGCCATCGATTGCGATTTCATTCTTGCTGGTCGCGATCGCCTGCAGCTTCGCCGGGTTGTGCTACGCCGAACTGGCCTCGATGATTCCCATCGCGGGCAGCGCCTACACCTACTCTTACGCCACTCTCGGCGAAATTTTCGCCTGGATCATCGGCTGGGACCTCATCCTCGAATACGTGGTCTCAAACGTCGCCGTCGCAGTAGGCTTTGCCGGTTACACGAAAGCGCAACTGGCGGTCTTTGGCCTCAACCTGCCGGACAAATGGGCGAGTCCGGTCTGGGCCGGGGGGGAGTGGACGGGCGCCTATTTCAATCTCCCCGGCTTCCTCATCGTTTTCCTGCTTACGCTGCTGCTGGTGCGCGGAGTGAAGGAGTCGGCGGAAACCAATAACATCATGGTGACGGTCAAGATTGGCGCCATCCTGACCTTCCTGGTCGTCGGTGGAATGCTGGTCAAGCCCGCCAACTGGGTCCCATTCGCTCCCTCCGGCTTCGCCGGGATCGTTACCGGCGGGGCCATCGTTTTCTTCACCTACATCGGATTCGATTCCGTCTCGACCGCTGCCGAGGAATCGCGCAATCCGCAAAAAGATTTGCCATTCGGCATCATCATGTCGCTGGTGGTCTGCACGCTGCTGTATGTCGGCGTTGCCGTCGTCCTGCTCGGCATGATGAAGTACACGACTTTCGTATCCGGCGCTGCTGCCGAAGCGCCCGTAGCCTACGCGATGAAATATCTAGGCGTGCACCCGTTCTTCCGCTCGGTTATCGTCATCGGCGCGCTGACGGGCATGATCTCTTCATTGCTCGTGTTTCAGTACGGGCAGGCACGCATCTGGTACGCCATGTCGCGCGATGGCTTGTTGCCGAAGCTATTCTCCGCAGTGCACCCAAAATACAAGACGCCGCATTGGTCTACCTGGATCGCCTGTTTCGCCGTAGGAATTCCCGCTGGCCTCGTGGACATTGGGGACGCCGCCGACCTCGCCAACATCGGGACACTCTTTGCCTTCGTTCTGGTTTCGCTGGGAGTGATCTTGCTCCGTCGCAGGCAGCCCGACCGCAAACGCGCCTTCCGCGTCCCCTTTGTGCCCTGGTTCCCGCTGATCTCGATCGTTCTTTGCGGCGGCCTGATGATGGGCCTCACTATCATCACCTGGCTCCGGTTTGTGGTGTGGCTGGGACTTGGCCTGCTGATCTATTTTTTCTACAGCCGGCACCGCAGCGAGTTTGCCAGGAAATAGGCGGCCCGGGTAGCCCGGTTCGCCCGGGCTCCGGGTTCGTCGCTCTCGCAAATCGTGTCCTAAGAATCTACAATCAGACGGATGAGTTCCGAGCCGGTGCGCCCCCCCAATGCTTTCATTCGTCAGCTTCCGAAGGCGGAGCTCCATTTGCATCTGGAAGGTGCGGTTGAGCCGGCCACGCTGCTCGAACTGCGCAAGCGCCAGGGCGACCATGTGAATGTCGCGGAGGTGGAAGCTCTTTACAGTTACAACGATTTTCAAAGTTTTCTAATGGCCTTTAAAGCGGTAAGCGCGCACCTGCGCGAGCCCGATGACTACGAGTTCGTGACCTACCAGCTGATGCAGCGGCTGAAAGAAGAGAACGTGCTGCACGCTGAAGTGTATGTTGCGGTTGGCGTGTGCCTTTATCGGAAGCAGGATTTCGCGGCAATCTTTGAGGGTTTGGAACGCGGTCGCGCCCGCGGCATGCGTGATTTTGGTGTTTCGTTGTTGTGGATCTTCGACGCCACCCGGCATTTTGGAGTCGAAGAGGCGCAAAAGGTTTTCGAACTGGCGGCTCGCTACCGCGACCGCAACGTCGTGGGTATTGGCATTGGCGGCGACGAAGTAAAAGCTCCTCCAGAACTTTTTCGTAGCGTCTACGCATATGCTGCCGATCACGGTTTACGCCTGACCGCACATGCCGGTGAGACGGGTCCGCCCGAATCCATCTGGGGCGCACTCAACCTGCATGCCGAGCGGATTGGGCATGGCCTGACCGCAGCGCAGGATCCCGACCTGATCGACGAACTCGGCCAGCGCCAGATTCCGATCGAACTCTGCATCACGAGCAACCTGCGGACTGGAGTGTGCAAGTCGATTGGCGAGCATCCGGCGAAAAATTATTTCGACCAGGGCCTGATGATTACGCTGAATACCGACGACCCGGCGTTATTCGGGACGACTTTGTCGCGGGAGTACCAACTCGCACAGGAAACTTTCGGCTTCACCGACGAGCACCTGCGCGAACTGGCGCGCAACTCCTTCGAGGCGTCCTTCCTGCCCGCAGAAAAAAAGTTGGAACTGCTGAGCTTGTTCGACGCCGCGGCTGCGAGATAATTTTGTCATGCCAATTCGCCCTATCCTTCAACTCGGCGACCCAGTCCTCCGGCAAAAGGCTTTCAAAGTGGAGGATCCGACGGCGCCCGAGATCCACCGTCTGGTCGAGAACTTGGCCGACACACTTGCCCACTGGCGTTCCGCCAGCGGGTATGGGCGCGGCATCGCTGCTCCCCAAATTGGCGAGTTGAAGCGAGTCATTTTTCTCAAACTTCCGGGAGCCGAGCCCTGGCCACTAATCAATCCGCAGATCATCGAACGAAGCGAAGAAAAAAATGTTGTCTGGGATGCCTGTCTGAGTTTCCTTGCGATTTTTATGCAGGTCGAGCGGCATCGCCAAGTCACGGTTCGTTATCAGACCCTGTATGGTGAGACGTGCGAATTTGAGGCTGGCGACGACCGCAATCTGTCGGAACTTTTGCAGCACGAGATAGATCACCTCGACGGTATCCTCGCAATCGATCGCATCATCGATGTGAAGACGATTTGTACTCGCGAAGAATTCGAAAAGCGTTTCCGCGACTCAAGTCCCTACGCGGTGGCTCCGGCTACAATCGGAGGCTAGGGCCCAGATTCATCTTCGTAAGGACGTCGCCCTAAGACCGCAGAGGCCCAATAACTACCATCGCATGCTACACATCGGCATAGTCGCCTGCAGCACCGAGGGAGCCGCACTCTGCTACCGCACGATCTCTCTCGAAGGGTCGCAGACGTTAGGTCGCCACCATCATCCCGAAGTTTCTCTGCACTCTTATCCCCTGGCGCAATACATGAAGCACATCGAGAGCGGCGACTGGGCGGGGGTGGCCGAGTTGATGATGTCGTCTGCGGACAAACTGGCGCGAGGCGGCGCGGATTTTCTCATTTGCCCCGACAATACGATTCATCAGGCGTTTGACTTGATTGAACATCGATCGGCGCGGCCGTGGCTGCACATCGGAAGAGAAGTCGCGTGCCAGGCGCAGCGCTCCCATTTCAAACGCCTGGGCGTGTTGGGCACGCGCTATCTGATGGAGGGCCCGGTCTATCCTGACGCGCTGAAAGCCGCCGGCATTGAGGATCGGATTCCCGGACCGGAGCGGCGGGACCGCATTAATCAAATCATCTTCGACGAATTGGTGAACGGCCAGTTTCTGCCGCGATCACTCGCTTACTTCACCGAGGTTATTCGCGATCTCAAAGATCAGGGCTGTGACGCCGTGGTACTTGGCTGCACCGAGATACCGCTGTTAGTCACGCCCGAATCGTCTCCGCTGCCGACGCTGGATTCCACGCGCCTTCTGGCGAAAGCCGCGCTGCGCAAGGCGATCGAAGGCTGAGAATTTTGTGTCTGGAGGATAGCTGCCCTCGCTGTCCGCCCTGAGAAGTTGCTCGTATTGAATTCCGGCTCAGATTGGTGAAGCCCAATGATGCAGCGCTATCAACTCAAATTCCGCCTGCTGCCCGGTTTCTATTCGATCATCCGGCTTAATCCGCACGCACCCGTGCCGCATTGGGCTATGCGCGGCGAGTTTACTTCGATCACACGCACTCCCGAGGAACTCTCAATAGTCTGTCGCAATGAGAACATTCCTGCCGGTGTGCATTCTCCGCAGCGTTGGATCTGCCTGAAACTCGAAGGGCCCTTCCCTTTCTCGCAAACCGGCATCTTGCTGTCTTTCGTTGAACCGCTTTCGACTAACGATATTCCTATCTTCGCGATTTCCACCTACGACACAGACTATGTCCTCATCCAGGAGGAGACTTTGTCGTCGCTCGACCTGTTGCGCGAAGCGGGTCACGAACGAGTACTTTAAGAAACGCGGCAATGCTATTTCTGAAACCGATCTAGGTTAAGCTGGTCGCGTCTCCGCCAAACAGAATCATTCGCATGGAGATGCTGCCGAAGTCGAAGCCTTCGTGGGGATAGGAAACCGCGTCGCGTGCATTCGTGCTCCCCATGCAATAAAGCAGCGGCAAATAGTGTTCGACTGTGGGATGAGCCGTTGCCAGCAAAGTTTCGCCCCACTTTTGCGGTTCGGCCAAAGCGTTTGCATCATGTGCCTCGACTGCTGCCGTGACCTTGGCATCGAACTCCACTGCCCAGTCGTAGGCGCCCGAGGGATTGTCCCAATTGATGCGGCCCAGGTTGTGCACAATATTTCCGCTGCCCAGAATTAAAACTCCGCGCTCACGCAGAGACTGAATCTCGCGGCCGAGCTCCAGATGGCCCTCGAAACTGCGGTGCTCGTCCAAACTCAGTTGAAACGCAGGCACGTCGGCGTTGGGATACATGTGGCGGAGCACGCTCCAGGAACCGTGATCCAGCCCCCATTTCTTGTCGGGAACAATCTCGGGATTGGTTGCCAGTTTGTCTGCCTCCGCAGGAGCGCCCGGGGCGGGATACTGCACTTCGTAAAGCGGCCGGGGAAAGCCATAGAAATCGTGAATGGTTTGAGGATGCGCGGACGCCAACACCCGCGATCCGGGCGTCACCCAATGCGCGGAAATTACGCAGACTGCCTTTGGCCTCGGCAACTGGGCGCTCAATCCCTCGAGAGTCTTCGTAAACGCATTGTGCTCAGTGGCGTTCATCGGCGAGCCATGGCCGACGAATAGAACGGGCATTTTATCCACAAGAATCTTCTTTCCGATTCAAAAGAAAAACCGAAAGGCAAGTCTCGATTAACTCTTTGATTATCAGGAATGCGAAAAGATTCGAGGGGCGAAATCAGCGTTATTGCAAGTCCGCTTTGTCGGGGTTGTAGTAGAAGCGGAAGCGAAGCGCAAGATAAGGCCCGGTGAATTCGCTGGGCAGCGGCGGGAACGGGTTGGAAGCAGTAATACTACCCCACGCTGGACGGTCGAGAGCGACGTCCCCCGAGGTGGCAATCAATCGCATATCAGCGACTTTTCCGTCCCTCGTAATGGCAAACTCGATCGCGAGTTTCCCTTTCTTCATCTCGGCGGATTCTGGAATCAAGTGATACCAGTTCTCCCTCACGTCCTGCAGAATGCGTTGCAGGTAGGGACCGAAATCGACGCCTTGGGTGTCGCTTAGGATGTCAAGTTGCCCCATTTGACGGCCATGGGCTCCGGTGCCCAAGCCGAAGTCGCCTTCTTGGCCGCCCCCGCCTGCACGGTTTGCTGCGGCTCCTTGCGCGGCTTGCTGAATCGCCTCGCCCGCACTCATGCCGCTTGCGTACTTGCTGAACGAGTTGTTGGGCCGTGCGGGCATTTGCAATTGCGCCTGCTGGTTGGACTGGAATTGCGGACGGACGGACTGCTGTTGCTGGCCTTGGGGCGGCTGAGGAGATGGCTGGTTCTGAGCCACGGCCGGGGGGGCTGGCGGCTGTGAGGCGCGCGGTCCCGTCATTCCCGGCCGTCCGGGAGGCGGGGTTGCGAGAATCTTGCGTAGTTCCTTAGGGTCGAGTTCGGGATGTCGCGACGTCGCAATGCGATCTTTATCCGAAGCAATGTTCGTATTCGGCCGGCGCGAGGCCTTCTGCAAATCTGGCGGGAGAGCCAGGAATGTCATGTTCTTGTCTTGCGCCGAGTTCATCGGCACCACCACTACGCGGTGCCACCCCAGCGTCTTCTCGATCAAAGGCAAGTTCCAAAGCGCAATCGCGAGCACCAGGTGCACGATGATCGACAGCCAGAGAGCTTCGCGCCACCGGGAACGTTCCAGATCGTCCTGCAGCTGGATGAGCAGATGCGGCACATGCGCGTCCAGATCCCGGTATGCGGTTTCCCAATCCTGCTGGTCGTAGAGCCCCAGCTGTTCCGGTTGGGACTTTTCAGGCGGGGCAACCGGGTCCTGGAATGGAATTTGTGTGATCGGCATGCGCTGGGCTGAACTGCAAAAAGCTTAGCTGTATCCGCCTGTCGTTAGACACTGCGAACACCCGCCGCGTTGCATCCCGGCCTTTAGGAAGTCAATGCAATCTGCGCGCGTGCTCTACAACCAAGTTCTTTCCATTTTCGCATCTTTCGGGTGATTCTGCTCAACCACAAATGGGTCATGACTTCGGTGTGTAAACATATGTAAATAATGATTTAGGAGGCGAAGCAGGTCGGCCCCGACAGTGGCGATCAATGACTCGCCTGTCAGAAACTTGGAATGCAAGATACTTATTGCCTGGCACCGGCGAGGCCGGCAAGATTCACTTTCTTCCCGTGTTCGCGAATCGCGTCGACTATTTCAAGCGCCAACGCCAGCGAGCGCTGCCCATCTTCGATCGGAACCACCGGGGCCGAACGTTCCCGCACGGAGCGCAAAAACGCTTTGAGTTCGGCATGCAAGGGCTCTTCGGAGGCGACCGTCGGTTTGCTCACGGCGATCTGCGGATTCACGGAAGGCGTGCCGGGATCCGTACGGTCCGGTCCTACGGTAAAGACCAGCACTTCCTGGCGGCCGTAGTCGAGCGAAATGTATTGCCGGGGCTGGAAGAAACGCAGCTTGCGCACACGCTCGGTAGAAACCCGGCTGGCGGTGAAGTTCGCGATGCACCCCGATTCCAACTCCAGGCGCACGTTCGCAATATCAACCTTCCCCGACAGGATCGGCAGTCCGACAGCGCGCACCTCTTTCACCGGCGACTTGGCGAAGGCCAGCACGATGTCGAGATCGTGAATCATCAAGTCGAGCACGACATCCACGTCGAGGGAACGCGGAGTGAACACGCTCAGCCGGTGTACCTCGAAAAACATGGGCTGGGTCAGCAACGGAACGGTGGCGCGTACGGCTGGGTTGAAACGTTCCAGATGGCCGACTTGCGCGATTCGTTTTTGCCGGGCCGCGAGTGCGACCAACTCCTCTGCCTCAGCTAAAGTCGCGGCCAGTGGCTTTTCGATGAGGACGTCAATTCCTGCTTGCATCAACTCACGAGCCAGTTCCAAGTGATGCACAGTGGGAGCTGCAATTGACGCGGCTTGCAACTCGCGCTGCCTGGTGAGCGTCAGCATCTGGTCCACCGATCCGAAAGCTTCACAGCCGAACTCGCGGGCAACGGCATCGGCGCGGGCAGCATTCGGATCGACTACGCCCAGCAAGCGCACCGGTTCCCCCTGTTGTTCGAGTTCCTTGTACACTCGGGCGTGATTGCGTCCAAAGACGCCCACGCCAACGACGGCGACGGAAATCGGATTTTGCGATGGCAGGAGAATTCTCGAAGGCCGGTTGCCGGAAAGAAATTGTAAACGTAAACCAGGGAAAGAGCATCTGCATTAGCTCCGTGGTTCGAGTGTTCCCGCCAAACCACTCGTAGAAAGGACTGAATCGCCCAATGAGGACGATCGCGCTGCTGACCATCTCCAACATCTTCATGACATTTGCCTGGTACGGGCACCTGAAATATCGCGAGGTGCCGCTCTATAAAGTCATAGTCGTGAGCTGGCTGATTGCCTTTTTTGAGTATTGCTTCCAAGTGCCCGCAAATCGCATTGGGTCCTATGAGTTCACGGCCGCGCAATTGAAGACGATCCAGGAAGTGATTACCCTGACCGTCTTCGCGGCTTTCTCGGTGCTGTATTTGAAACAGCCGCTGCGCTGGAATTATTTGGCCGGCTTCGCGCTGATTGTGCTCGCGGTGGCAGTAATCTTTAGGAAGTGGTGAGGCAGTGGCTTTGGTGTCGAGCTCGAGATCTGTATTTCGGACTTACGCTCCGAGACCCAGCACTTTCTTCAAAATGGCGATCTGTCCCGCATGATAAAGCTCGTGCTGCGCTATGCCTTGCAGCATATGATAAAAGTCGTAACGTTTTCCGGGGACGCGATCGCTGAGCCGCGATTCGGGCAGAGCGGCGACAGTTTTCACGAGAGTATCGTGTGTACGTTTCGTCTGGGTTAAAGCCTTGCGCCACGCGGCTTCCGTCGGCGTCGATACTGGCGGGAAATTTGCCAAGCCGGTAGGCTGCCACTTTTCTCCATCCAATCGACGGAGCGCCGCCCTGTCCCACACGGCAACGTGCAGCACGAGTTCCCAAATACTGTGAACGTTCGGTAGCGGTTTAGCCGCGGCCGCGCAAGCATCTACATCTTTCAGCAGTTCAAGCAGAGCCGGCCCGTGCCACGCATCGCCCTGGAAGGCGCGACGAAGCTGATCGGCGATGCGACTGGCTTCGGATTGCAATTGCGGCTGTTTCGATTTCATAGAATTAGGCCTGATTTCCCTCTGCGACGATCGCAATTCCCGCGCCATTAGCCGCATCAATAATTTTTTCTCCGTCGAGCAGCAAACATTTTCCGGCGTCCACTGCCAGACAGCTGGCTCCCGCCCCCTGCATCACTGCGATCGTCTTCAATCCAATCACCGGGACATCGAAGCGCATATCCTGATTCGGTTTGGCAATCTTCACCACAGTCAAGGTGCGGCTCAACGTCGAGGCTTCGCCGTGTAACGACCGCATAATGTACCCCGCGCGTTCAATGGTGGCGTCGGTGCCTTCCATGGCTTCGACTGCGACGCACGCCAATTCGGCAATCACTACCGTCTGTCCAATGTCGTGCGCGGCCAACTTGCTGGCAACGCCCCGCCCGTATTCAATGTCCTTCCGTTCCTGCTCGGACGGTCCCCGCTCCGTGAGCACGCCGGCTTTTACCAACAGTGGCTCCAGCAGCCAGGTCGATTTCTCGAGTGTAATGCCTTCGTCTGCCAACACTTTTGCCACTGCCCCGAGCAGCGAATCGGTGTTGCGGGTCGTGAGCGAAAGCAAAAGCTTCGCTAGTCGCCAATCGGGACGGATGCTGGAAAAAATCTGCTTATGCCGGACCTGTCCCGCCATGATGGCTCGCCGCACTCCTTCCCGCTGGAAAGTCTCAATCAACCTGGACAGCTCCCCCAGCGAAAACCAGTGAACTGCCGCAGCGCCGTACGCTTCGATCTCCGGGAGAGCCTCTTCCTGGATGGCAGCCACGACCACTTCGTATCCCTGAGCCCGCGCCGCTTCCAGAACGAGGAAGGGGAACTTGCCGTTGCCGGCGATGAGGCCAAGTTTTTCGTTCTGGACGGGCATGTAGTCGCGATTGATGGAGACAAACGACGAGTCAGTCTAGCATTCTGCGCCAATGGAACAGGGCGATACCGGTTACTGGAACGCGTTGGGGGTGCGCCGATCGATATAATCTGAGTTCATTTAACTCGACAGCTACAAATTCTGGCGCTTCCAGCTTTACTTTGATCTCGGATCTCGTCTAAACGCGAAGGAGCCTCACCCATGCCGATTAACCCCGCTGCTCTGCGCCACTTTCCGGGCGCGCTTGTATTGTTCGCCGCCTCGACCCTGGTTTCGCACGCGCAAGAGCACGATCGCAGCAAGGTGCCCGACGAATATAAATGGGACCTGACGGCGATCTATCCTTCCGACCAGGCGTGGCGCGCGGAGAAGGAAAAGCTAGCGGCAGAGTTACCCAAACTCCGGCAGTTTCAAGGCACGCTGGCTTCCTCGGCATCACGATTAGCCGACGCTCTGGAAACTCAAAGTAATTTCGACAAAGAACTCACGCGTCTGTTCGTCTACGCGAGCATGAGTTCCGACGAGGACACGCGAGTCAGCACCTACCAGGGCATGCAGCAGGAAATGATCCAACTGGGCTCGGTTCTAGGAACAGAATCGGCGTTCATCGAACCCGAAATCCTGAGAATGGATAACGCGACCATCGAGCGATTTGTCGGACAGGAGCCGCGCCTGAAAGTCTTCCGCTTCTACCTCGAGGACATTGCGCGGCGGCGTGCTCACACCCTTAGCAATGCCGAGGAAAAACTTCTGGCAGCTTCCGGAGTAATGGCAAGCGGCCCGTCCAGCGTCTTCGGAATCTTTGCCGACGCCGATTTTCCTTACCCCACAGTCACTCTCAGCGACGGCAAAACCGTTAAGCTCGATAAGGCAGCATTCTCGCTCTACCGTGCTTCAGCAAACCGCGAAGACCGGCAAAAAGTTATGGAAGCTTTTTTCACCGCGCTGGGAAAGTATCGCGCCACTTTTGGCTCGATGATGAATTCCAACGTGCAAACTTCCGTTTTTTATGCCACAGCGCGTAACTACGAGAACTCGCTGCAGGCCTCGCTGGACCGAAATAATATTCCGGTTTCAGTGTATTCAAGGCTGGTAGAAGGAGTTAATCGGAATCTGCCAACCTTTCAGCGCTATCTGAAACTTCGCAAACGCATGATGGGCCTGACCGACCTGCATTATTACGATCTGTATGCCCCGCTGGTCTCTTCCGTCGACACGAAGTATCCGGTCGAGGTGGCCGAACAGAACATCTTGAAAGCGCTTGCGCCGCTCGGTCCCGAATATGCTGCAGGTGCGAAGCGCGCTTTCACCGAACGCTGGATCGACATGTATCCCACCGAAGGCAAGACCTCAGGGGCGTATTCCAACGGTGGGGCCTACGACGTCCATCCCTACATGCTGCTGAACTACAACGGAAAGTATGACGACATGAGCACGCTGGCCCACGAACTCGGTCACACCATGCACAGCTACTTTTCGAATAAAACACAGCCTTATCCATTGTCGGACTATCCAATTTTTGTCGCTGAGGTGGCTTCAACCTTCAACGAGGCGCTGCTCAACGACTACATGCTCAAGCAAATCAAAGACGACGCCACCCGGCTTTCCTTGCTGGGAAATTATCTGGAGAGCATCAAGGGAACTGTTTTCCGGCAAGCCCAGTTTGCGGAATTCGAGCTGCGCATGCATGAAATGGTCGAAAAGGGTCAGCCTCTCACCGGAGATTCGCTTTCGAAACTGTATAGCGAGATTGTCAAAAAATACTACGGGCATGATCAGGGCGTGTGCATCGTGGATGATTACATCGCCAACGAGTGGGCCTTCATTCCCCACTTCTACAACTCATATTACGTATTCCAGTACGCGACTTCGTACACCGCATCGTCGGCGCTCTCGGAGAAAGTGCTCGCGGGGCAGCCCGGAGCAACCGAGCGCTACCTGAAATTTATTTCGTCCGGCAAGTCGAAATATCCCATTGACCTGCTGAAAGACGCGGGCGTTGACATGACGACCGACGAACCGCTTGAGCTCACGGTCAAGAAGATGAATCGCGTGATGGATGAGATGGAGAGACTGCTGGATAAGAAGGGAACGGCATCGGCCGAAAACTAGCTCTGGTCTGAAGGAACTGGCTGATTCGCTTGAGAAACCGACCTTGGGTTACGAGTGCTAGAGTGGCTTCAACAGCTGACTTTGCGACCCTATCAAAGCGGCCTTCGGTTGCCGTCGGCAAATCCATACTTCCACATGAGAGCGTACCAGCGGTCAAACACTGGACTGCTGCGGTCAAGGCCCCAGACACCGCTAAGCGCCAGTTGAAGCCGTGCGCTCCCTTTGGATTCTTCCCCGATCCGGTCAATCAGAACAGACCCATGTCTGTGAAGCAATTCCTCAAGAGGACCCGCCGCCACATAAGCAAGGGCTTCATCCGACGGAGCCGTGTTTACCAAAATTCGAGTCACTTCCCACGCTTCTGCTGGGTCGTCCCGAACCAACGTGTCCACTTCCCGCACGGCCGACCTGTCCTCCTGCTGCTTGAGGACGTAACAGCGCAGATATGTTGCAGCTATCTCCTCTCGGCCCATTTCATTCCTGTTCGGGGGTGGCAGACGTACGTTTGTACCACGACAACGGTTGTAACATTTCGATTACACTCACCAACGAGCCATCCGAAATCGTGCGCGCTGGCTGGCCGCTCACTTGATAATTCCGCGTTCCGAGCTCTCAATGAACCGAATCAGCATCTCCACATCCTCGCCCCTGTCCGGCTCCGCCTTCAGCTTCTCCAGCGCCTGCGACGTATTCATTTTAGAAGCCAGCAAAATTTTGTAAGCGTGATGAATCTTCGCGATTCGCTCTTTGGAGAATCCCCGCCGCTCGAGGCCAACTTTATTCATCCCATAAGCATGCGTGTCGCGCGCCGCTGAAGTCATCGAGTAAGGCAAAACATTCTGCGTTATCGTAGTGCCGCCGCCAATGTAGGAGTGCGCCCCAATGCGCACGAACTGGTGAACCGGGCACAACGCTCCAACCACGGCCCATTCTTCCACCGTCACGTGCCCGCCTAAAGTCGCGCCGTTGACCAGCATGGCATGGTCTTCAATCACGCAATCGTGACCGATGTGGGTATACGCCATGATCAGCAGGTGACTGCCGACCTTGGTTAGCCCGCCGCCCTTTACCGTGCCGCGATTGATGGTGACGCACTCGCGAATCTCGTTGTGGTCGCCGATTTCAAGCTGCGTCGGTTCGCCTTTGTAAGTGACATCCTGCGGCGCCATGCCGATAGCGCAGAAAGAAAAAAAGGCGTTGTCGGCGCCGATTTTGGTGGGCCCTTCAATCACCACGTGCGACGCCAACCGGCAATCCTCGCCCAGTTCGACGTCGGCGCCAATCACGCAATATGGACCGATTTTGCAAGATGCGGCAACTTTCGCGCGCACATCGATAATCGCCGTGGAATGCACGTTTCCGGACACTGAAGTTTGGGTCGATGGATTCATCGAGTCGTTCGCGAATGGAGCCGTGCACCGTAAACCCTATCCCGCATTGCCGTCCGCGCCACCCGATCGGCGCCCGCGCGAGCTGTCGACCAACTGGCACGAGACGATCGCTTCGGCCACGCGTTTCTCGCCCACATACGCGTAGCCTTGCATCTTCGCCGCAGTCATGCCAGGCACCGAGCGCCAGCCAGTCACTTCCACCTCCAACCGCAACTGGTCTCCCGGGCTGACCGGCCTTCGGAACTTGGCGCGATCAATTCCGGTGAACATCATGACTTTATCGCTGCGATCTTCCACCTCGGTCAGCAGTAAGGCGCCGCCCGCCTGAGCAATTGCTTCCACAATCAGCACGCCCGGCATGATGGGCAGCCCGGGGAAGTGGCCGTTGAAGAAAGGCTCGTTGATGGTAACGTTCTTGATGGCCACGATGCGCTGTTTACGGGTCAGATCAAGTACCCGGTCGATCAGCAAAAAAGGATAGCGGTGCGGCAGAATCTTCAAAATTTGATGAATGTCGAGCCCGGCTTTCGCCGTCTCGGGTGAAGATTCCGTCACGGGGATGCTCCTATCCATGGTTTTTCTTTAACGCTTCGTGTCTCAAAACGGCTTGAAGATTATACTGTACGACTTGCGTCCGAAGGTGCTTGCCTTGCCCTGGGGCGGAGATCAGCAACCCGATGCCAGACCGGAAAACACCAGCTTCGAAGCGATCCAATCAAATCCTTTCCAATCCTCATTGGAGCGAACGGCTGCAGTACTTCGAAGCCCGGAATGAAAAGATCGTCCAGACGATCCGCGAATTTGTTGCCATTGAATCCCCCAGCGACAACAAACTCGCGGCCGACCGCATGGGCGCATTGCAGGCCGCGAAGTTCGAGACTTGCGGTGGACGGGCGCGCGTGCACCGCGCCGAGGACTACGGCGACAACATCCAAATTGATTTTCCGGGACGCGAAAAGAAAAAGCCTGTTCTTCTGCTTGGCCACTTAGACACGGTTTATCCCCTCGGAACGCTGGCAAGTATGCCGTGCCACGTCGAAGATGGCCGCCTGTACGGGCCCGGCGTGCTCGACATGAAGTCGGGCATCGCGCTCATGTTGCATGCGATTGAGGCGCTGCAGGCGTGGCATGGGGGCTTGCCTCGTCCAGTCACCGTGTTTCTGGTTTCAGACGAGGAAGTCGGCAGCTATTCTTCGCGACAAATTACGATGGCGCTAGCCAGGCAATCGGCTGCGGTGCTGGTGCTCGAACCCGCAGGACCGCGCGGCGCAGTGAAAACGGCGCGCAAAGGAGTGGGTGAATACACTCTGAATGTAAAAGGCGTGGCAGCCCACGCCGGGCTCGACCCCGGCAAAGGACATAGCGCGATCGTCGAACTAGCACGCCAAATCGCAGTCATTTCCAAGATGAACGATTTGCGCCGGGGTATCTCCGTGAATCCCGGAGTGCTTCGCGGGGGAACTCGAACCAACGTTATTGCGGCCGAGGCGACCGTAGAAATCGATGCGCGCATCAAGAGTGCGCAACAGGCAAAAACTCTCGACCGCAAATTCCAGGCACTGAAGCCGTTCGACAAGCACTGCCAGCTCAGTATCGAAGGAGGCATCAACCGCATGCCGATGGAGCGAAACGCCGGAGTCGTGGCGCTCTACAAGAAGGCCCGCCTGCTCGCGAAGCAGATTGACTGGAATCTCGAAGAAGCCGCAGTCGGCGGCGGCTCAGACGGAAATTTCACCGCGGGCATCGGGATTCCCACGCTCGACGGTATAGGAGGAGTCGGCGACGGCGCGCACGCCCTTCACGAACACATCGTCATCTCAGAGTTGCCGCGACGCGCGCTGTTGTTAGCCGGAATGATCGAAAGCATTTGAAACCCGATGCGGATCTTCCCACGACCAAATCGAACAAATGGGTGCGGCTAATGTTCTAGCGTGAACACGAGGAAGTAATCCATCTTGTCGCCCTTCACAAAGTCGAATTGACCTGCAAGTTTGTAGCCCGCCTCTTTAGCTTCGCGAATCACAATGTCGCGGGCCACACCATGGTCCTCCCCGTTTCCGTTCCGGTCAATCACTCCGACCTTGGCTCCCGGCCGCAATGCGGCGCGCAAATTCTGCAGCAAAGTCACGGGCTGCGCGACCTCGTGATAAGTCTTGAGTAAGAGCACGGCATCCACGGAATTTTCTGGCAGAAGCGGGTTGTCGGGCTGGCTCAAGATGGTCTTCACGTTCGTGAATCCTTCTTTGCTAGCGCGTTCACGAACATAACCAACGGCCTCGGGATTAATGTCGACCGCATAAACCACTCCGCCTGCGCCCACGCTCCTGGCGGCTCGAACCGTAAACCATCCGGAACCGGCTCCTATGTCGGCGACAGCCTTTCCAGGCGTGATACCCAGCGTGTCCATCACGCGGTTGATCTGTAATCGCTGTTCGCGGCCCGGCGACTCGAAGATGGAGAGATCTCCCGTGTAGGGTTTGCTAGTCTTTCGCTGCTGGCCAGATGGCTCAACCGGCGGACTTTGAGCCCTGACAATGGCAGCATTTGGGAACAATAAAAGTGCGAGCGCAACAACTCGAAGAAGGAACATCCGACCCTCCTGAACAGGTTACGTACCAGAATAGACTTACAGGGCAAGGACTGGTAAGCGTTCATCCCGCCGTGGGGCGGGCACTCTTTCCCGCCAAGGTTTTGACTCCTCACTCGGCGTAGCCTAAACTTTTCTTAGTATCCCAATGGAGGGATTATGGGTGAAGGTCTTTTTCAGCCTTTGCATTTGCTTTTGATTATTGCGATCGCGCTTCTGGTGTTCGGCACCAGCAAATTCGCGGCCGTGGGCAAGGGTCTGGGGGAAGGCATTCGTAACTTCAAGTCCGCCATGAAAGATCCGGAAGGTGATAAGGAAGAAGCAAAGAAGAAAGAGGAAGAGAAAAAGGTCTAGGGTCACCTGCTGCTCGATAAGTTGCTGCTCGTCGAATCTCGGCGCTGATCAAATCTCTCCTGACTCTTGCAGCATTCGGTACACCAGTGCCACCGGTAGTCCTACCACGTTGCTGTAATCGCCTTCGATGCGAGGAATCCAGCGCGACGCCTTCCCCTGAATCGCATATGCCCCGGCTTTGTCGAAGGGCTCGCCGCTGGCAGCATATTGACGAACCTCCTCGTCCGACAGTTCGCTCATAGTCACAAGCGTAGTCTCTGAGGCTGTTCTCAATTCCCGGTTCTCACTTCTCAGTGTTTCGTAAGAGCTTGGCTGCGACGATGCACCATGCGGCCGAGTCTCGCTGGCCACGGACCACGCTCCACCGTCCACTGCTTTCACGATGCACACTCCCGTGATTACGCGATGTACGCGGCCGGAAAGCAACCGCAGCATGCGAACCGCATCCTCAGTATCGGCTGGCTTTCCGAGGAGCGTCTCATCAATAACGACGATAGTGTCCGCGCCCAATACGACCTCATGTGGACGGACGCGCAATACCGCGAGCGCCTTTTCGCGCGCCAATCGCTCTGCACAATCCTGCGGCGCCTCGCCTGCGAGTGGAGTCTCGTCGATGTCTGCCGGCTTTACGGTGAATGGAATACCCGCGTTGCGCAGAAGCTCCTGGCGGCGCGGCGAAGCCGAGGCAAGAACAATCATGGACAAGATTCTAGCGGAACGACTTTTAAGAGCCCTACAGCGGTCAGACGTTCCGCGTCCGCGACCGTCGTGTCTAAATCCTGCAATTCAACCGCGTCTGCGGTGTGTAGAATAGTCTGAATGTCACAGGCCGCACCCGCAATTACGCGCAGTCCCGCCGAAGTCGTAAGGCTCACGCCCGTTTCCCAGGCGCAAAATGGAATTTGCTATGCCGTCGCGGGCGAGGTCGACGTCAACTCGTTCGATTTAGAGCGGATGGTGGCTGCCGTTCCCGCCAAAATTGCGACCGCGCTCGAGCGCAAGGCCTACTACTTCGTGCCGCTCACGGTTAGCCAGGGCGATGATACCGTCATCGCCGACCGCTACGACGTGGCGCTCAGCGACAACGCTGTTTGCCACCGCAATTTGAACCTCGGCGATTCGCAGTGTGTCTTCATCTCGACGCGCTTGATGGACGACAAGTTTTCCGTCGCCTTCGAGTTCTATATCAATGTGGGCCACGCTCTAGTGGAGCGAGCCGGAGTCTCGCGCGAGTTCAGCGAGTTGGCTTGGAGCCAGGTAGAGGCGGGGGTGCGTGGCGAAACTTCTCTTGACGCATGGGAGGCGCGCAAACTGGCCACCGCCGGCGGCCTTGACGGAGAGCGCTACAAGAACGAATATCTCGAAGCCACCTTCTCCGACACCATCTCCATTTACCTGCTCTCGCTCTATCTTGACGTCGACTACTACGATTTGCGGGAGCGCGACTATCCGCTGCTGGCGCCATCGGCGCTCGCGGAACGGCTCCGAAAAGTAGCGGAATGGTTCCCGCCCAACCCCGGCTTCGAGTTCGCAGTACTCTACAAACGCCGCGGTTAA
Organism: Candidatus Sulfotelmatobacter sp.; assembly: GCA_036269595.1. Taxonomy (GTDB): domain Bacteria; phylum Acidobacteriota; class Terriglobia; order Terriglobales; family Acidobacteriaceae; genus Sulfotelmatobacter. Next base: position 12,729 of record DATBEI010000123.1, on the reverse strand, counting down.
GCGTCTCTTTCCGCAAAAATCCCGACCTTAGAAGCTTTGCACGACCTGGAATCCAGGATTGCCGCGGTTCTATTTATTCGAGATCACGAAGTTGACCGTGCTAACTTGGTTCCCACTCACTGTGACAGACTTTTCCCAAGTCTTCGGCTCGGTGAAAACGGGGCGCTGCACGCTGTGTTCGGTGAGCACGTCGTAAGCCTGTTCTTTGCCAGCCAGGCCCCACCCTTCGTGCCAGGCCACGATCTGGTAGGTTCCCGGCGGGACATCCGTGAATTCAAAGCGTCCGCTCTCGTCGGTAACGGCATAGTACGGGTGCGGGGCGACGAACATCTCCGCATTCATCCAGACGTGGCCGCCATTGCAGCGCAGGTGTACCAGGCCCGGCGCGGACATGTTGCGAGTGGTTGGCCGATCGGTAAAGGGAAAAGGCAGATTGAAGCTGGCCGCGCCATCCATATGGATGGTGTGCAGCGTCGCGTCGGAACTCATCATCGTGAGGGGACCGTTCTCCGGAACCAGAAGGATGTGCGGAATATAACGGCAATGTTTTTGGTCCAAGTGGCGCCGCTGCTCCGGCAGGTCCATGGCTTTTCCGCGTGAGATATCTTTGAGGTAGACAACCGTGTTTGCGAGACCGCCTTGCGGTCCAATAACCAGTCGCTCCAGGTCGACACTTTTTTTGGAGTCGGGATCGCAAATCTGCGGATCTTTAGTGATCGGAAAGTCGAGCGCGTGCGGAACGCTGCCTGACCATTTCACCGTCCCCGAAATGGTGCCGCCGTCGGTGACGGCCACAACTTTGTAGTTGCTTTGTGAAAATGCCGCGACAGTGCCGGCAAGAAAAAACGTCAATAATGAAAAGTACTGCGAAACCACGCGGCGCATACTCGTCCCCTTGAGGCTCGTGAACTGCCGGCCCGCAGCCGGTTTCGTTCTGGCCGAGCCTGAGATTTGGCCGGACAACTTGCTCTTGCTCTGACCTGCGAAGAAGAGTGCTGCACAGGGACCCGCGAAATTACGGGGCAGCACTTGATATCCCCAGGTGCTCGCGATTTCAACGGGGAGTTCCGCCCGAGGGAGAGCGGTCTTGTGATTGAAATCACATTTAGATTGCTCCCATGAGAGAGCCACGTCGAGATTACCAAGGTGGTGGAACGGGTGGGGGATAGGCCCGAAGCCGAAAGGGCCGGCATCGTAAATTTGTTTTCCAGACTTTACAATCATCGATCGATGAAAGTGACAGTGCGATCGTTCGCCAAGATTAACCTGGGCCTGCGCATTGGCGCGCCTCGAGACGACGCCTTCCACGAACTGCTGACGGTCTACCAGACGATTGCACTGCACGATGTGATTCGGGTCAGTGTGGGACGGGGAACCGGGGTCGAGATTCATTGTGCTGATCCGCGTGTGCCGACGGACGATTCCAACACGTGCCACCGCATTGTCGAGAAAGCGATGCAGGCATTGCGCGCGAAGGGACGCGTGGTCGTCGAGATCGAGAAGCGGTTGCCAGTGCAGGGCGGGATGGGAGGCGCATCGGCAAATGCCGTTGCGACGTTGATTGGGCTGGAGCGGGCGCTTAAGAAATCCATGTCCGCTGCGGAAAAGCTGAAGATTGCGGCGGAGGTTGGCTCGGACTTGCCGCTGTTTCTGGTGGGCGGAACTGTTCTGGGGGTTGGGCGTGGGGAGCAAGTTTATCCGCTGGAAGATTTGCCCGCGATGGATTGTGTAGTGCTGACGCCCGAAGTGGGTGTGTCGACGCCCAAGGCGTTTGCGGCGTGGGACCGAGTGAACTCGTGTGGCGCGGGCACTCTTGCCCGCGAGGGTTTGAAGGAGCGGAGTTTGGTGGGCGCAGACAAGGAGCCAGCCGAGCTTCGCTCGCCCCGGACGGGCGTGAGCGCCCCTCCCCACACGAACTCCATTCTCCCCGCGAAATTGACGGTCTCCCACCCGTCCGATAGAATGAATGGGCTTAGTCGCGGCTTGTCGGCGTGGCTCAGTGCACCTTACTCCGGTGCTCCTTTTCGAAGGGGCCAGGCCGAGAATCACATTCTCGAACTTGTCCGGGCCGGGATCAAGAACGACTTCGAAGAGGTCGTCTTTCCTGAATATCCCGAACTGAGTGATGGCAAGCATGCGCTTTTGCGCGCGGGCGCGAAGTATGCGTCGTTGTCGGGGTCCGGCTCTACGCTGTACGGCCTGTTTGCCTCGCGGGAGGCGGCTACGAAGGCAGTGGCCAGGCTCCGGAAACAAGGTTGGGCGGCGCAGGCGACTTCGACGTTGCCGCGGCGGGCTTACTGGAGGCGGATTGTCGCCGCGTGAGGGCAAAGGTCGTGTTTGAGGGCTCTCGGCTTTGCCTTCGCTGGATGGCCGAGGGGGGCCGTCACCACATGAGCCTGGCAAGTTTTTGATTGTTGATTTTTGATTGTTGATTGAAAATCTAAGAGACAGCCCGCACGTTTGGGGTTCACTCGACAATCAGCAATTGGACAATCGACAATGGCTTACTGGGCCGTCGACTAATGGTAGGTCAAGTGCCTTTGGAGCACTTTGTCTAGGTTCGAATCCTAGCGGCCCAGCCAGAAAAACAGCTGTCAGCTTTCAGCCATCAGCCATCAGCTTAGACACGAGAGGCTAGGAATGGCGGTTTGGCTGAGGGCTGAAAGCTGACGGCTGAGAGCTTAAAAACTATGGCTACTTTGGTGACGCCGACCGAGAAGACCGTTGAGAAGAAGAGCACGCCTGTGACTGACGAAAAGCTCGAACGGAGACCGCGCCCGCGAACCGACGAGAAGTTCAAGATTTTCAGCGGGACGGCAAACGAGTCGCTGGCCGACGAAGTCTGCAGCTTTCTCGGAATGCAGCGCGGGCAGGCGCAGGTGATTCGTTTCGCCGACGGCGAGTGCTATGTTCAGATTCAAGAGAACGTGCGCGGGGCAGACGTCTTCGTGATGCAGCCAACATGCCGCGCTGTACACGGGAATCGGAGCACAAGTGTCGACGAGAATTTGATTGAATTGCTGTTGATGGTCGATGCCTTGAAGCGGGCATCGGCACGACGGATCACAGCCGTGATGCCATATTTCGGATATGCCCGGCAGGACCGCAAGGACAAGCCGCGCAGTCCGATCTCATCGAAGCTGATGGCCGATCTGTTGACGACTGCGGGAATTCACCGGGCATTGATTGTGGATTTGCATACGCCGCAGTTGCAGGGTTTTTTCAATATTCCGGTGGATCACTTGTTCGCCTCGCCGGTGCTGGTGGATCATTTCCGCAAGCAGGCGTTGCCGAACTTGACGGTGGTTTCGCCCGATGCGGGAGGCGTGGAACGGGCCCGGTTTTTCGCGAAGAAGGTCGATGCGGCGCTGGCCATCGTCGACAAACGACGCGTGGAAGTTAACGTGGCCGAAGTGATGCACGTGATCGGCGACGTCAACGGCCGCACGTGCTTGATCATCGACGACTTGATCGATACAGCGGGAACGCTGGTCAAGACAGCGGCGGCGTTGGTGGAAAACGGGGCGACTTCGGTTTACGCCTGTGCGTCGCACGCAGTGCTCTCGGGTCCCGCGGTAGAGAACATCACCAACTCGGTCATCAAGGAAGTGGTTGTAACGAACACGATTCCGCTGACCGCGGAAGCGGATGCGGCACGAACCCAAAAGGGAGGAAAGATCAGCGTCCTCTCGATTGCAGGATTGATTGGCCGGGCAATTCAGGCCAATCACGAAGAGACTTCGGTCAGCAAGTTATTTACGTAGATTCTTCGGCGACGAAAAACTATCGCCTCAGGATGACAGTTTAATTTTTCTAGACAGGACTGGAAATTTATGGCGACTGCAATAGAACAAAGCACACTCGAAGCCCAACCGCGCGAGGCGGGAACCAAGAACCATGCCCGCCGGGTGCGCCGCGACGGAAAGATTCCCGCCGTAGTTTATGGAGCGGGCAAAGATTCGCTGCCCATCAGCGTGGATCCGCGGCACGTAATGCGCATTCTGAATTCGGAAACGGGCCACAACACGATTTTCGACCTGGCCCTGAGCGGTGGCGAGCACGCCAAGGCCATGATTGTCGACTGGCAATACGAGCCCATCAAAGGCACGTTGCTGCACATTGACTTGAAGCGTATCGCGCTCGACAAAGTGCTGCGGGTCAGTGTGCCTATTTTCCTGGTTGGCGAATCTGCTGGCGTGAAGCAGGAAGGCGGCATCATGGAACAGATGCTGCGCGAGGTCGACATCGAGTGCTTGCCGGGAGATATTCCCAGCCACATCGACGCCGATGTTAGCCACCTTACATTTGGCAAAGTGTTGCGCGTATCAGAACTGCCGCACTCCGACAAAATCAAGTTCATTACGGACGAGAACCAGCCCGTGGCTCACGTTACCGCGGTGAAGGAAGAAGTTGTGGCTACGCCTGAGGCGGCAGCTGCGGAAGCGGCTGCTCCGGCCGAGCCCGAACTTATCAAGAAAGGCAAGCAGGAGACTGAGGAAGAGGGTGCCGTGGCTCCCGCGGGCAAGGCCGAGAAGGCAGAAAAGCCCGAGAAGGCTGAGAAGAAGGAGAAGAAATAACACACGTAGGGACGTGGCGCCCTTCGGTTTCATTCAGGGCAGGCTATTCGCTCCCCGTCCGGCCCAGCGCGAAGGCGCGGCCGTCAGCCCAACGGCTTTGGCGCTACAAAACCGGGCGAACGAATGCGTTTGCCGCTACGTGATTACGGAATGATGGCGTGAAACTGATCGTCGGTCTTGGCAATCCTGGCATCGAGTATCAGTTCACGCCGCATAACCTGGGCTTTCTGGCGATTGATCGAATCGCCGGGGACCTGGGAGTGGAAGTGAGAAACCGGCAGTGCCGGGCACTGACCGCGCGGGCAGTGATTGCGGACCGGTCGGTTCTGCTGGCCAAGCCGGAGACGTTCATGAATTTGAGCGGCGTCTCGGTTCGGGAGTTAGTGGAAGAGTACGAGGCGAAGCCGGAGTCGGACCTGATTGTGATTCAGGACGAGCTGGACTTTCCGCTGGGCACGTTGCGGATTCATACGCGGCGGAGTTCTGCAGGCCATAACGGCATCGAGTCGATCATCGGAGCGCTGGGCACGCAGGATTTTCTGCGCATTCGGATCGGCGTCGCGCCGGAACGGAAAGTATCGGACGGCAAGGAATATTTGTTGGCGCCGATGCGCAAAGCGGATCTGCAGGCGGCCGACGCGGTGCTGGACACCGTGGAAGAAGCGGTGAAAGTAATTTTAAAAGAGGGTCCGGCAGCGGCCATGAACCGCTTCAACCGGAAAGAGCAAGAAGAGAACGGGAAAGATTAGCCACGGATCGGAACGGATTTTTACGGATCAAGAAGCTTTCTTAAGAGTTTTATCCGTGGAGATCTGTGAGAATCAGTGGCCAGGAATTTGGAGATAACGAATGAATCGCATCTATGAATTGATGTTTATTGTCCGCCCGGATATGACGGATGAGGATCTGGACAAACTGATTTCCACGCTGCAATCGGTTGTACCCACCTCGGGCGGCACTGTGCAACGAGTCGACAAAATGGGAAAGCGCCGCTTGGCCTACACTGTGCGCCGGTTCCACGAAGGAATTTATATCCTGATGGTGGTGGAAGGCGGAGGGCCCGTCATTCACGAACTCGAGCGCCGGCTGCGCGTGTCCGAGCCGGTTATTAAGTTCCTTACCGTGCGCATTGACGAAGAGCAGAAGCGGCTCGACAAGATCAAGCAACTTCGCGACGCAAAGAAAAAGGTAAGCGCACAGCCCGCAGCGCCGGCAGCGGCAGAGCCAGCAGCACCAGCGGAAGCGCCAGCGACGGCGTAGAGCGATTTGCAACAGGTTTCACTGCGCTCTTCGTGAACTCTGCGGTCAAAAGCTCTTAACCGCCGAGAACGCGAAGAAATCGCAGAGTCCGCTGAGAAATGCTCGGCGAGACAAGGCATCGAGAGAAGAGTCAGAGGAGAAATATGGCTGAAGAGACGAAAGTAGCAGAGCAATCAGCGCCGAGCGAGAGGCCGCGTTCCAGCGGCGATCGTCCGGGTGGAGACCGGCCGCGATTTGGCGGCGGTGGTGGCGGACGCGGGCCGGGCGGCCCTCCGCGCGAAGGCGGCGGTGGACGCAAATTTTTCCGGCGCAAGAAAGTGTGCAAGTTCTGCGTCGAGAAAATCGAAGACATTAACTACAAGGACTATCGCATGCTCGGCCAGTTCGTCGCCGAGAGCGGTAAGATTGTCCCGCGGCGCCTGACCGGCGTGTGCGCGCCGCACCAGCACCGGCTGTCGGCGGCCATCAAGAAGGCCCGAAACATCGCCTTGCTGCCGTTTGCCGGACGAGCGAGCTAAACCTTAGCCACGGATCTGCACTGATCTTCACGGATTAGGCTTTTTAATTAATTGGGTTGATCCGCGTGAATCCGTGGCAAAAGAATTTTCTGACATTGGAGCTACCATGGAAGTCATTCTGAAAGAAGACGTAGCGAAGCTGGGTTCCCGCGGCGACGTGGTCAAAGTCGCGGAAGGGTACGGACGGAACTATCTTTTGCCACGCAAGCTGGCCATTCAGGCCAACGAGGGTAACAAAGCCGTCATCACTCAGATGAAGGCCGCCGCAGTGCGCCGCTCCGCCAAGGAGAAGACGCAGGCCGAGGAATTGGCCAAGCAGTTTGAGGGCGTGTCCGTGTCGTTCCAGCGCCGCTCCGGCGAAAACGATCAGCTCTTCGGCTCGGTCACTTCGAGCGACCTAGGCGATGCTTTGACCAAGAAGGGTTTCAACATTGATCGCCGCAAGATCCAACTGCACGAGCCGCTGAAGACGGTAGGCGAGTTTACGGTCCCGGTGAAGCTGCATAAGGATGTGACTGCGCACCTGAAGGTCATCATCGAGAAGGAAGTGGCGGCGGAGTAGGCCACTAAACGGCTGCCAGATGATTTGCCTCCCTATGAATGGCAGCGGCGCGAGAGTAGCCAGAAATAGGGCGACAACCCGGTCGATTGCGCTGACACCTAACGTTCATGACGAAAGAGAGAACTCGCTCCCTGCTCGCGCTGGCGGCCTTCGGTGCGGCTACTGCCGGCGCAGCATGGTACGGAGCCCATTACAGCCGTAACGGAAATCGCGACTCATGGTACCGGCGGCTCGATAAGCCGACTTTCACGCCGCCCGATGCCGTGTTTCCTGTGGTGTGGACTGCGCTCTACGCCATGATCGCGTGGTCGGGCTGGAGAATTTGGAATGCGGCTCCGTCCCGCCATCGCAATGCCGCCTTGCGGCTTTGGATTTCGCAACTCGCGGCGAACGCCCAATGGTCGAAATTGTTTTTCGGCGAGCGCCGTCCCCGGCGGGCACTGGGCGACATTGTCGCGCTGGAGGGGACGATTACGTCTTACATTTCCGCCGCGCGCAAGGTTGATCGCGCCGCCGCGAACGCTTTCATTCCCTATGCGGCGTGGGTAGCCTACGCCACCGTTCTCAACGCCGAAATCGTTCGCCGCAATCCTGCAGAGCGCTGACCTGTCCCATTTCGTTTTCGTCGGCGTGCATTGCAGATTCTATGGTTAGAATTGCGCGTGCAGCTAAAAACATCTTTGGCATCGGCGATCGCTCGCCTTGCGGCAGACAGCGTTCCTTCTCCCCACCTGAACGCTGAACTGCTGCTCATGTTCACGCTCGGCTGCGACCGCGCTTATCTGTTTGCCCATCCCGAACGCGAACTCACCGCTGAAGAGCAGTCGCGCTATGAGGCTGCGCTCGCCGAGCGGGCTCGCGGCGTGCCCGCGCAGTACATCACCGGTCATCAGGAATTCTGGGGCGTGGACTTGATCGTCACTCCGGCGGTTTTGATTCCCCGCCCGGAAACGGAGCATGTGATTGAGACTGTGGTGGCTCTAACTGAGCTGAAGACTGGCGGGCAAGAGTGCCCGCCCCACACACGAATTGTGGATGTCGGAACCGGGTCGGGCGCTATCGCGCTGGCGCTGGCTAAAGAATTTCCTGAGGCGGAAATTCACGCCACCGACATATCGGCTGCGGCGGTCGAAGTCGCTCGGGCGAATGCGGCGCGACATCAGCTTGACGAGCGCATTCGCTTTCATCAGGGAGATTTGCTCAATGGGCTCGCTCTGACGGAATTGGATTTCGTGGTATCCAATCCCCCCTATGTGGGCGAAGCGGAAGAAGATCAGGTGCAGTCCGAAGTTCGGAAATTTGAACCTCGGCACGCCGTGTTTGGCGGGCCAACCGGAGTAGAGGTCATCGCGCGTTTGCTACCCCAGGCTCATGCGGCGTTGCGTCCCGGTGGATGGCTGGTGATGGAAATCAGTGGGACGATCGCGAGCGCGGTGCAGCGTCTTTTTTCTACTTCCTACGATGCGTGGGAAAAAGTGGAGATCATTCCCGATCTGCAGTCGATCCCACGGGTTGTTCGGGCGCGAAAGCCGGAGCAGCCCCGCTAAAAGCGTGGACCACGAAGGACACTAAGGTTCACAAAGGAAATCTAACCATGGATATCCTTCGTGAACCTTCGTGTCCTTGGTGGTTCAGGGTTTGTGCGTGCGCCTATCTTTTATCGTCGCGCCACGGCAGGCTGAATTTCGGCGACGTCAATAATGTCGGTGGGATAATTTCCCGTGTAGCAGGCCGAGCAGTAAGAAATCTTCTCGCCCTCGCCGCAGGCTTTCTTCAGGCCCGCGAGCGAAAGGTAAGCCAGCGAGTCCGCGCCAATGTAGTCGCGAATCTCCTCCACGGACTTGTTCGCGGCAATCAGTTGTTTCTTCGAAGGCGTGTCGACCCCGTAATAACACGGCGAAATCGTGGGCGGGCACGAGATGCGCATATGGACTTCCTTCGCTCCAGCGCTGCGTATCATGCGGACAATCTTTCGGCTGGTAGTGCCACGCACGATGGAATCGTCGATAAGCACCACGCGCTTACCTTGCAGCAGCGAGCGCACCGGGTTCAACTTCAGCTTCACGCCAAAGTCGCGCACGCTCTGGCTGGGTTCGATGAAAGTTCGGCCGACGTAGTGATTGCGGATGAGCGCGAAGCGAAATGGAATGCCGCTTTCGGCGGCAAAACCTACTGCTGCGGTTACGCCGGAGTCGGGAACTGGCACCACCAGATCGGCCTCAACGCCCGCTTCCCGCGCCAACTGGCGGCCGAGTTCCTCCCGGCTAGTCTGCACCGCTCGGCCGAACACTACACTGTCGGGGCGCGAGAAATATACGTGTTCGAAGATGCAACTCGATTGCGGGGCGGCCTCGGTGTAAAGACGGGAACTGATTCCTTCCGGGCCGACGACGATGAGTTCGCCGGGCTTCACGTCGCGGACGTACTCCGCGCCAATCAAATCGAACGCGCAAGTTTCCGACGCGAAGACGATTGTGTCTTGCTTCTGTCCCTCAACTGCCGCGATACGGCCCATGGCCAGCGGCCGAAAGCCGCGCGGATCGCGCACAGCGAATACGCGGTCGTTGCTCATCATCACAAGCGAAAAGGCGCCTTCCACGCGGCGCAACGCGTCGGCCACGGCTTCGGGCAGTGTGTGTTCCTTAGAGAGCGCGATCAGGTGGACGATGACTTCGGTGTCGCTGTTGGTTTGAAAGATCGATCCTTGACTTTCCAGTTGCGAGCGCACCTGCAGCGCGTTGACCAGGTTGCCATTATGCGCGACGGCAATGGCGCCTTTATTCGATTGCACCAGGATGGGCTGCGCATTCAGCAGCGCCGAGTCTCCGGCAGTGGAATACCGCGTGTGGCCGATAGCCAGCGTGCCGCGCATTTTTGACAGTACGTCTTCGGTGAAAATGTCGGCCACCGAACCCATGGCCTTATGCACGCGCGACGTCAGGCCGTCGGAAGAAACGATTCCCGCCGATTCCTGTCCGCGATGCTGCAACGCATGCAGCCCCAGGTAAGCCAGTTTCTCCGCCTCGGGATGCGCGAAGATCGCCACCACGCCGCATTCGTCGTGAAATTTATCGGAAATTTGCATTTAGCCCTTGGCCTTTTCCTCTTTGTTTTTACCTCGACCCCGACGACAGCCGAAAAGCCTTTCGCTACGCGTTCTGTTCTGCGGTCACCAGTTCTGGATCCGTGCGCAGCGCCGACTCCAGGGCGCCTTCGTACGCCGCGTTCAATTCTGCAACTGTCGCCGAAACTACAACCTTGTCATCAAGCGAGATTTCGAGGCGGTCCGGAATCGTCTCTCCGATCACCTCCGCGCCGATGCCGTGGGCCCCCGCTACTTGTTGGATTCGCGCCACACGCTCCGGGTCGCAAGAGATGAGGATGCGGCTGGCATCTTCTCCAAAGAGCACAAACTCGCCAAAAAGGCCGCCAGAGGCCAAGTTCACGCGTGCGCCAATGCCTTTGGGAAATGCCTTTTCCACCAAAGCGACTGCCACACCACCGTCTGCGCAATCATGGGTTGAATCGACCAAGCTCTGCTGAACCAATTCGATCACCGCTTTCTGCAAGGCGGCCTCTTTTCCCAAATCAATTTCCGGCGGATATCCCCAGACCGTCCCCAGAATTTCCTTGGCATATTCCGAGGAACCGAATTCGGTCTCAGCATCGGTGATATCGCCAGCCTCCCCAGCGCGCAATAGCACGATGGTGCGACCGGGCGCGGCGAAATGCATTTTCGCGGCTTTGTGCACATCCTCAAGCGTTCCAACCACGCCCAGCACCGGAGTGGGATAAATGCCTTCGCCGAGCGTCTCGTTGTAAAAGCTGACGTTGCCGCCGGTGATGGGAATTTCCAGCTCTTCGCAGGCTTTCGTGATGCCGTCAATCGTTTGCGAGAATTGCCACATGATGTGCGGCTTTTCAGGATTGCCAAAGTTCAGGCAATTCGTCGCGCCAATGGGAGTTGCGCCCGAGCACGCGACCTTGCGCGCCGCCTCGGCGACGGCCTGCATGGCGCCCAGCCGCGGATCGAGATAACACCAGCGCCCGTTGCCGTCGAGCGCCATTGCAAGGCCTCGCAGCGAGCCCTTAATACGAATCACGCCCGCGTCGCCCGCACCCGGTGCCTCGACCGTGTTGGTCTGCACCATGTGATCGTATTGCTGCCACACCCAGCGTTTTCCACAAATGTTCGGGCTGGCCAGCAACTGCTTGAGATTGGCTCTGAGATCACCGCCTGCGCCGAGTTTGATCTGCTCGGGCATCTCGCGCGGAACGGGCGGTTCCCATCGAGCCAGCGGACGCTTGTAGAGAGGCGCTTCGTCGGTCAGTGCGGGATTTGGAATTTCTGCGACGACTTTGCCGTGTTCGAGCACGCGTAGTCTATTGCCGGTCGTAACCTTGCCTACCTCGACTGCATCGAGTCCCCACTTCTCGAAAACGCGGAAGACCTCGTCCTCGCGGCCTTTCTGCGCCACCAGCAACATGCGCTCCTGTGATTCGCTGAGCATGATCTCGTAGGGAGTCATGCCGGTTTCGCGTTGGGGCACGCGGTCCAGTTCGATCTCGATGCCCACGCCGCCGCGGCCGCCCATTTCGCAAGTCGAGCACGTAAGCCCGGCCGCGCCCATATCCTGAATGCCGACGATGGCGCCCGTCTGCATGGCTTCGAGGCAGGCCTCAAGCAGCAATTTTTCCAGGAAGGGATCGCCTACCTGCACATTGGGCCGCTTCGCTTCGGATGCCTCGCTGAATTCCTCGCTGGCCATGGTGGCGCCGTGAATGCCGTCGCGTCCGGTCTTGGCGCCCACGTAAATCACGGGGTTACCTTCGCCTGCGGCCTTGGCATAAAAGATTTCATGCTTGCGGACGAGGCCCAGGGCGAAGGCGTTGACCAGCGGATTTCCGGAGTAGCAGGGCTCGAACTTGGTTTCGCCACCGAGATTAGGTACGCCGAAACAATTGCCGTAAGAGGCGACGCCGCTGACCACGCCGTCGAGGATGGAGTGATTTCTGTGGAGTTCGGCGTGGGCCGATGTGGAGCGGGCACTCTTGCTCGCTTCTTCCTCGCCCGCAGCGGTAGCGGGCAGAAGTGCCCGCTCCACACGAATCGGGCCGAAGCGAAGCGAATCCATTACTGCGACGGGCCTTGCACCCATGGTGAAAATGTCGCGCAGAATGCCGCCGACGCCAGTGGTCGCGCCCTGAAACGGCTCAATGAACGACGGATGATTGTGCGATTCGATTTTGAAGGCGCAGGCCCAGCCGTCGCCGATGTCGATGATGCCGGCGTTTTCGCCCGGCCCCTGCAGCACGAATTTGCTGCGCGTGGGCAGGCGCTTCAAATGCACTCGCGAAGATTTGTACGAGCAGTGCTCGCTCCACATCACGCTGAAAATTCCCAGTTCGGTGATATTCGGGTCGCGCCCCAGAATTTCCTGGATGCGCGCGTATTCCTCGGCCGTAAGGCCGTGCTCGGCGGCAATCTCTGGCGTGACTTTGATCTCGGTGTCGATAGAACTCATGAAATTTCCGGAATCGGCTCTGCGAAGTTTGGCGAGGCCTTAGCGAAAGAAAAGAGAATGAAATCTAACCCGAGACACGCTGCAAGGATAGCTACCTCGTAAATCATTGAAAACAAACAAAACCGTTCGAGCTTAGGTGAGACACATTTTGCGCTCTTTCCATGCGCACTTTCGCCTGTTTGTTCGCCATATCTTTTTGTTTCAAAAAAGTCGATTTGCAGCCGAATTGTCGCAACAAAAGAAGTACGCCGCAAGAAAAGCTTGGCGAATTCAGTGTGATGCCTGTG